>CAJCIC010000076.1 GCA_903970185.1 Gammaproteobacteria bacterium | reverse complement strand
GGGGCGGTCTGCGCACTGCTCCTTTCGCTGCCGATCGTCGCCGACTACGCGCAGTGGTGGTTTGAAGTCGAACACCCGGTTCTCACGGAGATTCCCGTGGGTGCCCAGGCCATCGTCGTGCTTGGCGCAGGTCGCAGGCTTGGCGCGCTCGAGTGGGGCGGGGAGACGGTCTCGTCCAACACGCTTGAGCGTGTCCGCTACGCCGCCTGGCTTGCAAAACTGTCGCACCTTCCGGTACTCGTCTCAGGCGGTGCGCCCGATGGCGGCCGGCACCCGGAAGCCTACTGGATGGCGCAAGTGCTCAAGCAGGACTACGGCATCAGCGTGCGCTGGCAGGAGGGCCAGAGTTTCGATACCGAGGAAAATGCGCGCATGTCGCACGCGATATTGCAGGCTGATCAGGTCACGAGCATCGTGCTTGTCACCGACGTGATCCAAATGCCTCGCGCCCTCGAGCTGTTTCGCAGGCAGGGCTTCACGGTTGCGGCAGCACCGCTTGGCTATGCCGCCCATGCGTCGATCAGCTGGCAGAGTTTCTTGCCCGACGCACATGCCTACGCGCGCATGGCGGCTGTGCTGCACGAGGGCGTGGGCCTTGGCGTGCGCAGGGGCATTGAGTTCATCGAAGGACGTTACGAAAAACTGCACGCCTTCATCAGCGATACGCCGTGACGATGACCTTCGTCTATGCCGCGACAAGCGGAATCGCCGCGATTTTCTTGCGCCATTCGGCAGGACCGGTCTCGTGGACCGATGTGCCGTTGCTGTCGACGGCAACCGTCACGGGCATGTCGGTCACGTCGAATTCGTAGATCGCTTCCATGCCCAGATCGGCAAAGGCCAAAACGCGCGCGCTCTTGATGGCCTTTGAGACCAGATACGCCGCGCCACCCACGCCCATCAGATAGGCCGATTTGTGTTTGCGGATGGCTTCGATTGCCACCGGGCCGCGTTCGGCTTTGCCGATCATCGAAATCAGGCCGGTCTTTGCGAGCATCATTTCGGTGAACTTGTCCATGCGGGTGGCGGTTGTCGGGCCGGCAGGTCCGACCGCTTCGTCTCGCACCGGATCGACCGGTCCGACGTAATAGATGACCCGATTGGTGAAATCGACCGGTAGCGGCTCACCGCGCTCGAGCATGTCCTGGATACGCTTATGCGCTGCGTCGCGGCCGGTGAGAAGGCGCCCGTTCAAGAGCAGCGTCTGCCCGGGCTTCCAGGAGGCAACCTGTTCTGGCGTCAGATGATCGAGATCGACGCTTAGCGAGCGTTCGGCATCTGCTGTCCATTGCACCGATGGCCAGCTTGAAAGCGGCGGCGGCTCGAGGTAGACCGCACCCGATCCGTCCATGATGAAATGCGCGTGGCGGGTCGCGGCACAATTGGGAATCATGGCGACCGGCTTGCCTGCCGCATGCGTCGGGTGCATCTTGATCTTGACGTCAAGCACGGTGGTCAAGCCACCCAGTCCCTGGGCGCCGATGCCAAGCGCGTTGGCCTTGTCATAGAGCTCGATGCGTAACGCCTCGACCTTGTTTGCGGCACCGCGCTGTTTCAGTTCGAACATGTCGATGTCGTCCATCAGTGCTTCCTTGGCCATCAGCATCGCCTTCTCGGCAGTGCCGCCAATGCCAATGCCGAGCATGCCAGGCGGGCACCAGCCCGCACCCATCGTCGGCAAGGTTTTGAGGACCCAGTCGACGACGCTGTCAGACGGATTGAGCATGACGAATTTCGACTTGTTTTCCGAGCCGCCGCCCTTGGCTGCGACCTGGACATCGAGTTTGTCGCCAAGAACCAGTTCGGTGTGGATGACAGCGGGCGTGTTATCGCCGGTGTTCTTGCGCTCGAACTGGGGGTCTGCAACGATGGACGCGCGCAACTTGTTGTCCGGGTTGTTGTAGCCTTGTCTGACGCCTTCGTTGACCGCGTCTGCGAGCGTTCCGGTGAAGCCCTCAAAGCGGACATCCATGCCGATTTTCAGGAAAACGTTGACGATGCCTGTGTCCTGGCAGATCGGACGATGCCCTTCGGCGCACATGCGGCTGTTGGTCAGGATTTGCGCCATGGCGTCCTTGGCCGCCGGGCTCTCTTCCTTCTCGTAGGCGCGCGATAATTGCTCGATGAAATCGCGAGGATGGTAAAAACTGATGAACTGCAGTGCGGCGGCGACGCTTTCGATAAGATCGGCTTGTTTGATTACGGTCATGGTTTGAGCTAAAAGGTCGACAATGCCAGGGCGCGACTGCGCAAGGGATGTTAATTTTACACCTCCGCGCGCGACCGAAGGCCTCGCAGCCGCCCGCGCCATGGAAGCAAAAGAACCGACCTCAAAAGACATCATCGCTATGGATCAAGGAGAACCATGAGCAGCAACATCGAATCGGTCTTGCACGAAACACGCGTGTTCCCGCCTGCAGATGCCATCGTCAAAGCGGCCAACATCTCCGGCATCGCAGCCTACGATGCACTGTGTGCCGAGGCGGCCAATGACTATGAAGGCTTCTGGGCGCGGCTTGCCCGCGACTACGTTCTCTGGAAGAAGCCGTTTGCGCGCGTCTTGAACGAATCCGACAGGCCCTTTTTCAAATGGTTTGAGGACGGTGAGCTCAACGTTTCGTACAACTGCCTCGAGCGCAATCTTGAAAATGGCAACCGCGACAAGGTCGCGATCATCTTTGAAGCCGACGATGGCACCGTTACCCGCGTCACGTATTTCGAGCTCTACGAGCGCGTCTGCCAGCTTGCCAACGGCCTGCGCGCGCTTGGCCACCAAAAGGGCGAGCGCGCCATCATCTACATGCCGATGTCCATCGAGGCGGTGGTGGCGATGCAGGCCTGCGCCCGCCTTGGCATCACTCACTCGGTGGTGTTCGGCGGATTTTCGGCCAAGAGTCTGCAAGAGCGCATCATCGATGCCGGCGCGACACTTGTGATTGCAGCTGACGGACAGTATCGCGGCGGCAAGGTCATCCCGCTCAAACCCGCGGTTGACGAGGCCTTCGTTCTTGGCGGATGCGATGCGATTCGCCATGTTGTGGTTTATCAACGGACCGGCGGCAAGGTCGACTGGCATGCGCCGCGCGATGTGTGGATGCACGATGTCGTCAAGGACCAGCCAGGCGAGTGTGAGCCGGTCTGGGTGGGTGCCGAGCATCCCCTTTTCATCCTTTACACGTCGGGCTCGACAGGCAAGCCCAAGGGCGTGCAGCACTCGTCCGGGGGCTACCTGCTTTGGGCGATCCTGACGATGCAATGGACCTTCGATCTGAAGCCCGAAGACGTATTCTGGTGCACGGCCGATGTCGGCTGGGTCACCGGGCACACCTACGTGGCCTACGGTCCGCTTGCTGCCGGTGGCACCGAGATCATCTTTGAAGGCGTGCCGACCTATCCTGATGCGGGACGCTTCTGGAAGATGATCCAGGACCACAAGGTATCGATCTTCTATACCGCACCGACTGCGATTCGTGCCCTGATCAAGGCCGGTGGCGATCTCCCGAAAAAATACGATCTGTCGAGCTTGCGGCTGTTGGGTTCGGTTGGCGAGCCGATCAATCCCGAGGCATGGATGTGGTACTACACCACCGTCGGGGGTAGCCGCTGTCCGATCGTCGATACCTGGTGGCAAACCGAGACCGGCGGCCACATGATCTCGCCGCTTCCGGGCGTGACATCGTTAAAGCCGGGCTCGTGTACGCGTCCGTTGCCGGGAATCACTGCTGCGATCGTCGATGAGACCGGGGAAGATGTCGAAGATGGCAAGGGCGGCATTCTTGTCATCAAGCGGCCGTGGCCTTCGATGATCAGAACCATCTGGGGTGACCCCGATCGGTTCAAGAAGAGCTACTACCCTGAGGAATTCCATGGCCGTTACTATCTCGCAGGCGATGGCGCACAGCGTGATCTGGACGGCTACTTCTGGATCATGGGCCGCATCGATGACGTGCTCAATGTCTCTGGCCATCGGCTCGGGACGATGGAAATCGAGTCGGCCTTGGTCTCCAATCCTCTCGTCGCAGAAGCCGCTGTCGTCGGCAGGCCCGACGACCTGACGGGGGAGGCGATTTCGGCATTTGTCGTCCTCAAGCAGAGCCGACCCCACGGCGAGGAACGGTTAAGGATCGCAAAAGAGCTGCGCGAATGGGTGGCAAAGGAGATTGGCCCGATCGCCAAGCCCAAGGACATCCGCTTTGGAGAAAACTTGCCAAAGACCCGTTCCGGCAAGATCATGCGACGGCTTTTGCGCTCGATTGCCAAGGGCGAAGAAATCACCCAGGACGTCTCAACCCTTGAGAATCCGGCGATCCTGGAACAGCTCAAAGAGACGACGTAGGCAAACTGCTGAGGGCTGCACCGTTCGCTTTGTTATAATTTCGCTCCCTCCACGTCCGGGGAGGGCCGCGGAGAGATGGATGAGCGGTTTAAGTCGCACGCCTGGAAAGCGTGTATAGGTTCATAGCCTATCCGGGGTTCGAATCCCCGTCTCTCCGCCAAGAACATTATTTTTTGCGGTCCATCCTTCTCCAAAAATCCCCGTTTTTCCATAACAGACGCTTAAGGCTCGCTTGTCCATAGTGGTTAGCCGCTCCCGGTTGATCTCGACTACCGTGGTGAGATAGACGTTCGCGCCGTCCTGTGCCGATAGCCATGCCTCGACCTGCGGGGCCGGTGCCGGCCGCAAAAGCTCGGAAACGACGTTGGTGTCGAGGATGATCATCGTTGCTTGCGGCCAAGGTGCGGCGGCTTACGCATCGGTTGACGGTCCGGCAGGTCGAGATCAACGCGCCCGGCAGGGGCGACGCGGGCACGGATTGCGGCGGCGAGGTTGCGCGGTGAAGGCGCCTCCCCGATGACCCGCCGCAGAATGTCCCGCGCTTCTTCCTCCATCGAGCGGCCGTGCTCGGCGGCGCGGACTCTCAGGCGTTGCTTGATGTCGTCTTCAAGGTTGCGAATAGTGATGCTGGCCATGGCGATGTGCTCCGTGCAGATATATGACCAATCGTGTCATCGATGATTGCAACGCAAGCAATGCGCTCAAAAAGGTTGTTGGCAATTCGCTCCTCCGACTAAGCGGATTGGCCAACTCGAATCAGGCGAATGTATTCCTCGTGTGAGCTAGTGGCCAATACTCCGCGCTTGACCAGTTCAAGCAGAAAGTGCACTGAAAGATCGTAGCTCCAATACGAGTAGTGAGTGATCAGAATCAGTTTTTTTAGCTGTTCATCGCTCAATGTGTGAAGCTTTAGCGGGTTTCTCACGTATACCAGGTCGGATTCCAGGAGCTGGTGTCCTGGGTCGTTACCTTTGAATACGGTGGGAGAGATCGGCCAGCGCTTGATGCCCATGAAACAGTGAACTGAAAACCCCTGCGCACGCATCCAAACATCGATCTCGCCAAAACAGGGCTGATTTTCGTAAAGGGGGAAATAGGACACCTCGAGTTGAATGGCAAGACAGTTGCGCAGCTTCTCGACGCCATTTCTCATTACCGTGAGCTCAGAACCTTGTGCATCGATTTTCAGCATGTCGATGTCAGGCAATCCGCTGACGTCGTCAAGCCGGGTGGTCTGAACCGTCTCGGTTTTCAATACCCTGCCAATTGATTCGAAACCGCCGAAGAACTTCAATGCAGCGATGTCGGGCTTGAGCAAGGAGGTCATGCCTGATTCCGGCGACGTAACATAAATGGTTTGCAAAGTGCCATCGAAAAGGAACTCGTTGAAGACGTTTGCATCGGCTCCGTAGCTCGCTCTGATCAGCGGAACCTGGCGCGCATCGCCGTCAAATCCATTGAAATGGGCGACGCCCGCGTCAAGCAACGGCTTGTAAGGTGGAGGATCGTCCGCAAAGACTGCAGCTCCGACATCCAGCACCTCGATCTTCGATGCGGGCTCCAGAAGGTCTTGGATGGTCTGGATCATTGAATACTTTTGGAAAGCGACTCAGTGCTTGATTATCGAGCATATCAATGGAGTGCGCCGCTTCCATGGCATTCGCGTTTGCATGGCGATCGGCTAGAGAAGTTCATGTTTTTTCTGCTATTGCTTGTAGCGCCCCATTGAAACAAAGAGCAGGGCTGGCAGCAACTGCAGCCCCGCAAGCATCACGAGTGGCGTGGCTGCGCCATGATAGTGGGCCGATACTGCGGCAAACGTCACGGGCCCGATCGTGGCGCCAATGAAAAACGTGAACAGGAAAAGTCCGAAAACGCGTGAGACCGAGCGCGTGCCGAAGTATCGGCTTGCAAGATAGGGCATCAGGTCACTCTCCCCACCGATGGCCATGCCGCCAACGACCGCCGCACTGGCGAGCAGCGTGAACTCCGTCGTATTGGCGTAGGTGAGTGCCGAGCCGGCGGAACAGATCAGGGTAAGGACAGCCACCCAGGGCCCGTGAATCCGGTCGAGCAGGTAGCCAAAGCCGATGCGGCCAAATAGCGTGGCGATGCCGGAGATCGCCTGGATCTTGGCGACGTCGGCGAGCGACAGCCCATCGCTGCCGTTGAGGATGTAGACGATATTTGGGGCGATCGAATAAAACGTCATGCCCATCACAGAAAATGCGAGGGCCAGTTTCCAAAATGCCAGGGTGCCCAAGACTTCGCGCACGCTCATGAGCGGATCGGCTGGAATTTCAGTTGCAACCGCAGCGCTCGTATCGCCGTCAGGCAACAAGCCTTCTTTGGCAGGGCTGTCTCGAACCAGATAGCCAACCAGCGGAGCGCAGACGATGCACTCGAAGCCGGCAAGAATCAAAAGAGCGCCGGACCAGCCGTAGGCGGCTATGCCTTTTTGTGCAAAGACCGGGATGAGGAAGGATCCAAGCGCCTGGGCACTGGCCGCTATCCCAAGCGCGATGCCGCGTTTGCGATTGAACCAGAGCGATATCGCGCGGGCATAGGAAACGACATTGGTGCCGGCGGTGATGAGGCCGATGAACGCGAAGGCAAGCCAGAACTGGATCAGCGAGCCGCTGATCTGGCTCAAGGCAATCAGTCCGACGGTAAATGCCAGGATGCTGCCGACGGCGAATTTGCGTGAGCCCCATCGGTCCAGCGGCCAGCCGCAAAGCGGATACGCGATCGTCTCGCAAAGGAGAAAGATGGTGGCGGCCTTGGCGACTTCGGGCTGGTGCCATCCGAACTCGCGCGCCATCGAGGCAGCGAGCAGTCCGAAGCCTGACGCGAAAAGCGGGATCGATCCGAAAGCGATGCCGATGCCCGAGCCGGCCACGACCCTCCAGCCAGGAAATACCGCATGCTTTGTCATCGACGCTCCAGGAGTTCAAGAATGCCCGCGGTCTGGCCGCGCTCCAATTTTCACCGGTATGGATTGCGGGCGCTAGCACCGCAAAGTAGAAGCGCAAGCGCTCGTGCTCGATAGTCTATAGTTAGGCAGATCGATCCGACAGTGCGGGCCCCAAATTTCTGCCATGACTTCGACCGCTTCTTCGAACGACCGTTAGCCATGTCGGACTACGTGCCGACCTACGATCCGCTCGTCGCAACAGGCCCCGGGCACGACCAGAACTATGCGCCGACCTATTGGGCGGCGACTGCGGGCGCGGCGCCAGGCGATGACGGTGCGATCAAGCACGACATGGACGCCGATGTTGTCGTCATCGGCTCGGGATTCACCGGACTTGCGACGGCCCTGTTTCTCGCCCGTGAGCATGGCATCAAGGCGGTGGTGCTCGAGGCCAACCGCATCGCCTGGGGATGCACCAGCCGCAATGGCGGCCAGGGCCAGAATGCGAGCGGCAGGCTGTATCGCTCGCAATGGATTGCGCGCTTTGGAATGGACGTCGCGCTGCGGCTTGATCGCGAGATTCGCGACGGCTTTGACACATTCAAGGACTTGGTGGCAGGCATTGACTGCGATGCCCAGGGGGGCGGTCATCTTTTCGTTGCGCATCGAAAAAAGAAGCTCGCATTCCTTGAGAACGAGGCGCGCATCATGCGCGACATCTTCGGCTATGACGCGCGCATGCTCTCGCGCGAAGAGGTGCGTCGAGATTACTGCGCTGACGAGGAGGCCGAAGGCGCCCTGCACGAGTCCGAAGGGATTTCGGTGCATCCGTTAAAGCTCGCCTATGGTTATTTGCGTCTTGCCCGCGCAAGTGGTGCACGCGTCCATCCGGGAAGTCCCGTTACCGATTGGCAAACACGGGCGGGGATACATTACCTGCGAACGCCAGGCGGCATCGTCAAGGCAAGGATCGTCGCCGTTGCAACCGGGGCATACACCGCGCCGGGCTTGACGCCGTATCTGACCAATCGCTATTTTCCAGTGCTGTCGAACTGCCTGGTGACGCGCCCCTTGACCCGTGCTGAACTTGGCGCGACCCACTTCCTCACGCATGAAGCGATTACGGACACGCGCACGCTGCGCTTTTACTATCGGCTCTTGCCCGACAATCGCCTGCAAATCGGAAGTCGCAGTGCAATTCGCGGTGCTGACGCGCCGCGGGCAGCGCATTTGCGCGTGTTAACCGACGGCCTCGCACGCAAATTTCCGCCGCTTGCGGGCATTGACGTTGACTATTCCTGGTGGGGGTGGGTCGATGTCAGCCACGACATGGTGCCGCGCATCGTTGCGGCCAATGACATCCAAAGCGTTTTCTATGCGCTGGGTTATGGCGGCAACGGCGTGTCGTTTTCTGCACAGGCAGGCCGGCGCATGGCCGAGCGCATTGCCGGCAAAGCCAGCCCGACGTTCAGCTTGCCAATCTATGCAAGTCCACTGCCCTATCCGAGCCAGGGGCGATGGGCTGCGCCCTTCAGGCGACTCGGGCAGGCCGCACTCTATGGCTGGTATCACCTGCAGGACGAGTATGTCTGACGAGTTTGAGTCGAAAGCCAGGATGAAGGACATCGTTGTCTTCGAGGCCGCGAGGATCCTCACCATGAATCCGGCACAGCCTTTGGCCACGCACGTCGCCGTCGCCAAAGGTCGTGTGCTTGCCGTTGGCAACCTTGAACGGATGAAGGCCTACGGCCCATTTACCGTCGATCGCCGCTTTGTCGACTGTGTCCTGATGCCAGGACTGGTCGAAGGGCACTCGCATCTGATGGCGGGCGGCCTGTGGAAATTTCCCTATTGTGGTTTTCATGCGCGCAACGATCCCAACGGGCGCAGCTGGGAAGGCTGCCAGAGTTTTGATGCGGTCATCGAACGCTTGCAAGAGATTGAGCGGTCACTTGGCGATGACGACAACCCTTTGCTGGCCTGGGGCTTCGATCCGATCTTTTTCGGTAGCGAGAGGATGACGACGCTTCATCTCGATCGCATCAGCACGAGCCGAGCCGTGATCATCCTGCATGCCAGCCAGCACCTGATGAACGTCAATTCTGCCGCCCTTCTACGTGCCGGCATCGATCGCCACACGGAAGTCGAAGGCATTGCGCGCACGCCTGAGGGTGAGCCAAGTGGTGAATTGCAGGAATTCGCCGCGATGTTTCCGATCATGCGCCTAATCGGCAATATCTTCCGCACGACCGGCAGCTCGGAAGAAAGCCTGCGCATGTTTGGTCGACTTGCGCAGCGCGCAGGCGTGACCACGGCCACCGATCTTGTCAACGATCTTTCCGACGAAAACGTCGAGGTGCTTGGCCGAGTCACCGCCGAGGCGGACTTTCCCGTTCGGCTCGTGCCGGCGTTCCTGTCGTTTGAGGGATCGCTGGATGCGACCGCGAGCGCCAAGCGCGTCCGCGCGCGCATGGCCTTGAATACCGAGAAGCTCGTCTACGGCGCCGTAAAAATCGTCGTCGACGGCTCGATCCAGGGATTTACGGCCCGTCTGCGCTGGCCGGGTTACTTCAACGGCGCCCCCAATGGCATCTGGATCCGCTCGCCTGACGAATTGAAGGCGATGATGGCTTTTTTCCACGCCGAGGGGTTCCAGCTGCACATTCATACCAATGGCGATGAGGCCGTCGACGTCGCACTTGACGGCATCGCCGCTGCGCTTGCCGCCCACCCCCGTCACGACCACCGCCATACCCTGCAGCATTGCCAGATGGCTGACGATGCACAGTTCCGGCGCATGGCTGCGCTTGGCGTTGGCGTCAATCTTTTTGCCAACCATATTTTTTACTGGGGCGACGCCCACTACGAGCAGACGATGGGGCCGGATCGGGCAGAGCGCATCAACGCCTGCGCCACGGCACTGCGCCATGGCGTGCCGCTGGCGATTCACTCCGATGCGCCGATCACGCCGCTTGGCCCGCTTTTTACCGCCTGGTGCGCGGTCAATCGCATGACTTCACAGGGCAGGGTGCTTGGCGCTGCGCAATGCATCAGCGTTGACGAGGCGCTGGTCGCGATTACGCTTGGAGCGGCGTTCTCGCTGGGCATGGACCATTTGATTGGATCGATCGAAGTCGGCAAGTTCGCCGATTTCTGCGTGCTCAAGAGCGATCCGACGGCGTGCGGCGCCGACAAGCTCGACGACATCGCGATCGTTGCAACCGTTCTTGGCGGTAGAGTCATGACGCACGCGGACAGCGCCTCATGAACCTGGTGCGCGCTCCGATTTCGCTGTATGTCGTCGGCGGCTTTCTCGGCTCTGGCAAGACCACCCTTCTGAATCGGCTGCTCGCAACCGCGAAGAATGCGCGCGTTGCCGTTTTCGTCAACGATTTCGGTGCAATCAACATCGACGCGGCATTGATAAAAGCGCGCGCCGATTCGGTCATCAGACTCACCAACGGCTGTATCTGCTGCCAGATCGGTAGCGACTTGACGAGCGCGCTGATTGCCGTCATCGACAGCGACGATCCGCCACAGGCGATCGTCATCGAGGCCAGCGGCGTCTCCGATCCGTGGCGCATTGCCGCGGTCGGACTTGCCGATGCCGCGCTTTTGCTCGAGTCGGTGATCGTCATGGTCGATGCCAGCGCCATCCTTGAGCAGTGCGCAGACCCCTTGCTTGCCGACTCGATCGTGCGCCAGTTGCGCGCGGCCGATATTCTTCTGCTCAATAAGTGTGATCTCGTCGATCGCGCTGGGTTGGCGCGCGTGCGCGCAGAAATCATGCGTCATGCGCCGTCTCCCGCACTGATCGAATGCGCGTTTGCACAGGTTCCAGGCGAAGTCATCGGCTGGACAGAGGGAGCTGCGTTGAAATCAGCAGGTGGGAAAGCAATACGCCAAAGCCAGCGCTTGCCGGTGCAAGCGCGAAATCAGGCGTCAACGCCCGCGCATGGCGAGTTGTTTCAATCTTATGCGCTCGAACTTGACGAGATTGTTGCCGAAGCGAGACTGCGCGAAATGCTCTTGCGCATGCCCGAAGGCACCCTGCGCATGAAAGGCTTTCTCATGACTGAAAATGGCCTGGTTCTCGTGCAGTTCTCAGGGTCTCGTGGCCGAGTGCGTCGCCTCAAGACGGCAAGTGCCTGCTACCCGCTGGCGATAACCGCCATCGGACTTGCCGGACGATTCCAGCCCGAGGCACTCACGCGCATGCTGCTTGGCACGCGCGTTTTTGCGAACTGCGCCAACGCTGCCATCCAAAAATGAATTGTGGCGTGTCACTCAAAAGGATGAAACGGTAGATCAGATGGTCCGTGGGCTTTCTATCCTTCTCGTATGCCAATTGATCGGTGAAGTCATGGCCAGGGGCTTGCATCTTCCGGTGCCAGGTCCGGTGCTCGGGCTTGCACTGCTTGTCGTCGGCCTTGCACTCTGGAATCGGCTGCGACCTTTTTCGGATGAGGCGTTAGTGGCAGGCCCCGTGGGTCAGGTGTCGCTTGGCCTGCTTGCCAATCTGGCGCTGCTTTTCGTGCCAGCAGGAGTCGGTGTCGTGCAGTACATGGGGCTCGTCGCAGCCCACGGCGGCGCCTTGGCGGTTGCGCTTCTCGTCTCGACGACGCTAACCCTGGTGGTCACGGTGGGCGTCTTCAGGCTGATGAAACGGGTGCAGGGAAGGGCCGATGAATAGTCCGACGCTTTGGGTCTACCTCGCAAGTTCGCCCCTTTTCTGGCTGACGGCAACGCTTGTCGTGTGGGTGCTTGCCGACGGGCTGGCTGCTGCGAGCAAGCGCCACCCGCTCGTCAACCCGGTGTTGATCTCGATTGTTTTCATCGGTGCCTTGCTCGCCGCAAGCGGCGTGAGCTACAAGACGTATTTCGACGGCGCCCAGTTTGTGCATTTCCTTCTCGGGCCTGCCACTGTCGCGCTTGGCGTGCCGCTCTACCGCCACCGCCAGCTGGTCGCCCGCGACCTGCTGCCGATGGCGGCTGCGCTTGGCGTTGGCGCTCTTGTGGCCATCACGTCGGCCCTGCTCATTGCCCGGGCGATGGGCGTGCCGCGTGAGGTGCTGGTCTCGCTTGCCCCGAAATCGGTAACGGCAGGCGTTGCCATGGCCGTCACCGAAGCCCTGGGCGGCATTCCTTCCTTGACTGCGGCCCTTGTGATTCTGACCGGTATCACCGGCGCCATCGTGGTGACGCCGTTGATGAACCTGTTGCGCATGCGCGATTACGCGGCACGTGGATTTGCGGCGGGCCTTGCCGCGCACGGCATCGGCACGGCGCGCGCCTTCACCGTTGATCCGATTGCGGGAACGTTTGCTGGCATCGCCATGGGCCTTAACGCAGTCTTTACACCGCTGGTTGTACCGCTGGTGTTGACCTGGTTGAAGATCTGAAGCCGTCAAAACCTGTGGCGAATCAGGCCGTCTCGGCACGGTTGGCGTGTCGCCGGCGCGTGCTCAACACCTTCGGATTTGTAACAGTGGCATCGAAGATGGGCAAGCGGCGCTGTTTGGGGATTGCGCGATAGGACGATCCCGATATAGTCTTTGTTCGACACACTCAGGAGGCAAAATGAGCGACTCACAGGAAGAGGGAAAGACGTCAGACACGCAAACGCCAAGCGACTCGCACAGCTATGACGGTGAAGACCGCCGTCAATCCAACGGGCCTGGCGAAGGACGCAGACACGACCAGGGCCGGCGCGGCACGGGTCGCAGGCGCTCTCTGGGCGAATCGTAGGGGCGCTCGCCGTTCGCACTTCCCGAAATCCGCGACTTCCGATTTCGATCTCATTGCGGCTAAGAGCAGTCGCAGGCTGACCCCTGAAGTGTCGTCACCGTCTGGCTTTGCCAGCGGTGGCGCTCACCTGCAACGCGCGTCTTTGTCGTCCTCCCAGCGCCGCTACTTCGGCTGTTAATCATCCGTTGGGCCGAATCGGCCTGGCGGCGCTGGCACTGCGTTTGCAGCTTAGCGGTGAACATTCCTGACAACTGTCGCGCCAACCGTGACGGTTTGGCCAGATCGCTTGTGCAAAATGCTTCCCGGACTTGGGCATTGTCGGGAAATCGCATGGCCGTCAACATTTTGCAGATAGCGCAAGGCGCGCTTTTCACGGTTTTCGCAGGCGCATATCTTGTTTGCCGCTAGGCGCTGGCCCTTTGCCGTCACGCCGATGCTCCTTTGGGCTGCGCAAGCGTTGGCTGCCGATCAGGCCGATGCGCTCAATCTCGCCCCTGCGAACGGCATGCTTTCGGCACAGGCAAGTCCGTCCGCAAATCCAGCCGCGCCTTCTGGAGCACCTGCGCCAGCGCCTGGACCTTCGCCTGCCGACACCGCGCCGCCGCCGGGCGAGGACGTGGGCCCGCCCAGTTCGCCCTCGCGCCGGTGCCGCCCCGATCAAGAGATCGACCGCACCGAGATCTACGGCACGCGCTCGGACAACGAGCAGCGCCGGCTGTCGACGGCAGCCAAGATTGTCGTGGGTCGCGAAGAAATCGAGCGCTACGGTGACTCGACGCTCGACGAGGTCCTAAAGCGGCTGCCGGGCGTTTCCATTCAGGGCAGGACCCGCCGTGGCGGCAACATCGTGATGCGCGGCCTTGGCAATGGCTATACCCAGATCCTGATCAATGGTGAGCGAATTCCCCCGGGCTTTTCAATCGATCAGCTGGTGCCCGATCAGGTCGAGAGGATCGAGATCTACCGGGCGCCGACGGCCGAGACCGGGGCCAGGGCGATCGCAGGCACCATCAACATCGTCCTGCGCGAAGCCTTGCGCACGCATATCGACGAGGTCCGCGTTCAACTCGGCGACGAAGCCGGCCGGGCACAGTCAAACGTGTCATGGATTCGCAACGACATCTTTGGCGACCATGGCACCTACAACGTCACGCTCTCGGCTGCGCAGAGCGATTTCCTGACACAAACCATGACGCGGCGCCTTTTCACCGACATCCCGACGGGGGCAACCCAGCTTGACCAGGACCTCAATTCGAACCAGGTCGACCAGCGCAACAATGTCCATTTCACCTCGCGCATCCAGTGGCAGCTTGCGCCGGGCGAGCAGTTGATCATCCAGCCCTTTTTCACGGTCTCAAGCACGCGTACGGAAATTCTCGGCACGCTTGACCAACTCTCAGGCGTCACGCCAGCGCCGTATGCGAGCAGCACCTCGCAGGGCACCGCTGACGCCGACTTCGGACGCATCACGGCGCAATGGAACAAGCAGTTCGGTCCTGGCACCAAGCTTGAAATTCACGGATCGGTGGGCGGTTTTGTCTCCGATACACAGGCGCTACTGGATGAATTCACCGGCCCCGCGCGGGTCCTGACGCAATACACCTCGACTGACATCAACGATCGCTCCGAGAATCTAACCGCCAAGCTGACCGTTGCCGCGCCTCTGGGCAACAGCGTTGTGGCTGGCGGCGAATTCGAGCGCGTCGATCGCAACCAGTCGCAAGACACGGTGCAAAATGGCGTGCCGATTCTGGCGGCGTTCGGAACCGACCTGAAGGCCTCGGTGATGCGCGGAGCCCTCTACGCCCAGGATGATTGGGAACCCGCGCAAGACTGGGCCGCCAATGCCGGCTTGCGCTGGGAAGGCATCCAGACGCTGAGCGATAACCTGATCCAGAGAATCGATAACACCAGTAGCGTCTTGACGCCCTTGGCGCACGCTGTCTGGCGCTTTGATCAGCCCGATCGCGACCAGGTGCGCTTCAGCCTCACCGAGAGTTACCGCACGCCGACGCTGACCAATCTGATCGCTTTGCCAACCGTGAACCCGCTTTATCCGGTGACCGGGACCAACGTCGAATCGGCGCCAGATTCGACTGGCAATCCCAATTTGAAACCGGAGCGGGCCAAGGGTATTGACGTTGCGCTCGAGCACTACACGCTTGACGGCGGCATCATGTCGATCAGCGCATTTGCAAGGCGCATCCACGATCTGATCCGCAACGTCACGACGCTTGATGACGTCGTCTATTCGAAGGTGCCGCGCTGGGTCACCGAGCCGATCAACTTTGGCGATGCATCGACAGAAGGCATCGAGATGGACGCCAAGATGCAGCTCGATGACTTCGTGCGCAATGCGTGGCCGATCACGCTGCATGGCAACCTGAGCATCTATCACTCCAATGTCGACGATGTTGCCGGGCCGTACAACCGCCTCAACCAGCAGCCTGGCGTACTTGGCAACATGGGCTTTGACTACAAGATCAAGGGCGCGCCGTGGACGATTGGCGGCAACGTCAGCTGGACGCCGCCTTATACCGTTCAAATGACGGACGCGACCAGCACCTACACCGGTCTTCGACGCCAGATCGATGGCTATGCGCTGTGGACGCTTGACGCCGATACCAAGTTGCGCTTTTCCGTCACCAACCTTGCTGGCATCAACTACCTGACCGATGGCGAGACGATCCAGGGCAGCCAGTCGCAAAATGTCCTAAGCCAGGGGCGCACGACGACGCTGGTTGCGGTCAGGCTCGAGCGGCGCTTATAGCCTGCCCCTTACGGCATGTGATGGGCCGCACGTCCTGTGCGCCGCCCCTTGACCCGTTGGCACCGCGCCACGCAAATGCTGTGCATGCCCAGGGCTGCCGCGGGAAATCCTTAGGACCTGTGCGGAATGGCCTCTGATTGTGGTTCCGGCCGCCCTGACCAATAATGGCCTGCAGGCAAAAGGAGGCTTTCGTGCGGGACGTCGTGTCGCGTTCGCAGTTGTCAAATTCCGTGGCGGCACTTTGTGTCACTGCGCTTTTGGCGGGGTGTGGCGGCGGAGGCGGTGGCAGTGGGTCGGCGTCTGCCGTCGCATCGGGCCCCTCGCCTGCGCCAGCGCCGGCACCGGTCGGTGCACCCTCGCCAGCACCTGCGCCGGGGCCCGCGCCAGCACCGGCTGCGATCTGCCTGGCGCCGGTATCGGCCAATACGCAGGCGGCAACGGTGGTGGTCGGCACGGGCACTGCCGCGAGTTGCACCCAGGCGGCGCTTGCCGCCGCCTTGGCACAAGGCGGGGTGATTCACTTTAACTGCGGCGGGGCGGCGACGATTGCAATCAATGCGCAGCAGACACTTCGCACTGATGTTGACACCACCATTGATGGCGGCAATCTGATCACGCTTGACGCGGGCGGTACGACGCGGCTCTTTTCTTTCAATTCGCCCAACTTCCAGCACACGACGACAACCGTCACGATCCAGAACATCACCTTGCAAAACGGCAAGTCAACGGGCACGCCGATTCCGCCTGCGCCTGCGCCGTGCTCGCAGGGCACTGAAAATGACGGCGGTGGCGCTGCCGTCTACGTGCGCGACGGCATCCTCAACGTCTTTAACACGGTCTTCAAGAACAACACCGGCCCTGCCACCGGTCCTGACGTCGCGGGCGGCGCAATCTATACGCTGGGCTCATTGGGAACCACAGTGGTTGGCAGTACCTTCATTTCCAACAAGGCCTCCAACGGCGGTGCGATCGGCGCGCTGTTTGGCGACCTGTCGGTCTACAACAGCACGTTCACATCGAATCAGGCCACGGGCAACGGCGCGAACAACATCTCCAGCCAATGCACGGTCAATGGCGGTGAAGTCGGCAACGGCGGCAATGGCGGTGCCATCTCGATGGACGGCGCAGAAGCCTTTTCAGTCACCATTTGCGGCTCGACTTTCGCATCCAATGCGGCCGGATCCGGGGCGCTGGGGGGTGCGGTGTTTCGAACCCCCGATGGCGCGATGCAGACGACGACGATCGATCGCAGCACCTTCAATGCCAATTCGGCGCCGGGTGGCGGTGCCTTGTACTTTCACAACTCACAGCTCGTGATGACCGCCTCGACACTTTCCAACAACGTCGCTGCAGGCAGCGGCGGGGCGCTTTTTTCTGATGGCAGTACGCTGCAATTCACCAATGACACGCTGTTTAGGAATTCCGCCCTGGTGGGCCTTGGCGGTGCGATTTTTCTCGCCGGCAACGGCGGCACGCTGACCAATCTGACCTTTTTTGGCAATACCGCACCTGGTGGCAGCGGCTATTTCGGGGCATCGATTGCAGGTGGCACCGCGCTTACGATCAACAACACGCTTTTATCTGAGAACACCACAGAGGACTGTGGCTCGCCGATGCAATGCGCCTCGGGCAATAGTGTTGGCAGCCACGATCTGCAATGGCCACTTGATCACCTCGTGTGCAGCAACCCGGATCCGGCCTGCACGCCCGGCACGCTGTTTAGCAACCCGCTCTTGCCCGCGCAACTTTCTGCCAATGGTGGGCCAACGCTGACGCTCTTGCCTGGGTTGTCAAGTCCTGCTGCGGGCATCGGCCAAGGCTGTCCCGCCACCGATCAGCGTGGTGTCGTGCGCGCTGCCAACGGCTGTACAGCGGGCGCCGTCGAGGGCACCGCCAACTGAATCAGAGCGTCGCCGTTTACGATGCACGATCGGCAGTGGCGCGCGCCAGGCGGCGTTGGGCAGCTGTTGGCATTGCCATGGCAACAAGACTTCAGGGAGCTCGGAGATGGCGAACCAATTGCGATGCGGCTGGGCACAAAACGATCCGCTTCTTGCCAGCTACCATGACCGCGAGTGGGGCGTGCCGGTTCGCGACAGCCGGGCGCTTTGGGAAATGTTGATGCTTGAAGGCTTCCAGGCGGGCCTTGCATGGGTCACCATCTTGCGCAAACGGGAGGCGTTTCGCCGGGCCTTCAAGGCCTTCGATCCACAACGCGTCGCGCGCTTTGGCGAGCGCGATATTCAGCGCTTGCTGGCCGACCAAGGCATCGTGCGCTCGCGCTCCAAGATCGAGGCGACGATTAACGGTGCGCGCATCTTTGTCGCCAAGGCAAAAGCCGGTGAAGACTTCTCCGAATTCATCTGGGGCCTCGCAGGCGGCAAGCCGATTCAGTCCAAAGCCACCCAGGTGCCGGCTAAGACGGCCCTCTCCGAAGAAATCTCGGCAGCCCTTAAGGCTCGCGGATTCAAGTTTGTCGGCCCGGTCATCGTCTACGCCTGGATGCAATCGGTTGGCATCGTCAACGACCACGGCCCACAATGCTTTCGCAGGCGTGAAGTGGCCAAGCTGCAATGAGCGTAGGGCATGGGCGCTGTTAGAGCGGGTCGTGGGAGGTCAGCGCCAAATCCTTCCTGAGCGCCTGCGCCACAAGGGACTGTGCGGCAAGCGCAAGGATCGTCTCAAGTGCGGCCGCAAAGGTCGGCGCGATATCGTCGGCTGCGAGTTCGCGCAGGATTCCAGCGCGTGCCATTTTCTCGCGCACGGTATCGTTGGCCTCGCTGAGCATGACTCTTGTGCCATGTGCGATGAAGCGCTCGATGATCCGCTTTAGCGTTTCAAGGCCGGTGATGTCCATGAATGGCACGTGAGCAAGGCGAATGACGAGGATCTTCGGACTGCTTTGGGTCAGGACCATGGTCTGCTCGAAGCGCTCGGCGGCGCCAAAAAAGAATGGCCCGTCGATGCTGTAGACGAATACGCCCTCGGGCAAATGGGAAAGACCAAGATCGCTCAGTTCACGCGCCAAGGAGACGTGATCCTCGAGGCGAACCTCCGCTGCGCGCGCCATGCGCCGCATGAAAAGCAGCGATGACAGGATCACGCCGATGTTGACTGCGACCACCAGATCGGCAAACACCGTCAGAAAGAACGTCGTGCCAAGAATGGTCAGGTCAGTTCTGGGCGCCTCGCGCACCATGCGGAACAAATGCGGCAGATCGCTCATGTTATACGACACCACAAACAGGATCGCAGCGAGGCAGCAAAGCGGGATGTCGCTTGCCAGCGGGGCGAGAAAAAGGATCACAAGGATCAGCGTTACGCTGTGCGTGATGCCTGCAAGCGGACTCGAGCCGCCGTTTCTGATGTTGGTGGCCGTGCGAGCGACGGCGCCTGTGGCCGCGAAACCTCCGAAAAGAGGGCAAAGAATGTTGGCTATGCCCTGGCCGATCAGTTCCTGATTGGAATCGTGCTTGGTGCCCGTCATGCCGTCGGCCACCACCGCTGAGAGTAGCGACTCGATGGCCCCGAGCATGGCGATGGTAAAGGCCGGACCGATCAGCTCGATGATGCGCGGAAGCGTCATTGATGGCCAGTGCAGGCTGGGCAGCGACTGCGGCATCTCGCCAAAGACGCTGCCGATCGTGCCCACACCCGGAAAATGAAAAATGCTCTGCAGGGCGGTCGCCACCGCCATGGCGACAAGGGGCCCGGGGACGCGCTTGAGAAACTTTGGCGAGACGATCAGGATCAGAAGGCTAAACAGGGCGAGTGCCGAGGTCGCGGGATCGAAATGGGGCAGCGCCTCAAGCGAATTGAGGAGCTTTTGGTGGAAGTGCGCGCCTGTAACCGCGGGCAAGCCAAAGAAGTCATGCCACTCGCCCACCCAGATGATGACGCCAATGCCGGCGGTAAAGCCGACGATGACCGGATTGGGGATGTACTTGATGATGCCGCCAAGCTTGGCGCGACCCAGCAAAAAGAGCATGACGCCTGCCATCAGCGTGGCGATTTGCAGGCCGTCATAGCCGTAGCGCGAGGTGATGCCGGCAAGGATGACGATGAACGCCCCGGTGGGCCCCGCGATCTGCAGTCGCGATCCGCCAAATACCGACACGGCAATGCCGGCCACGATCGAAGTGTAGAGCCCTTGTTCAGGTTTTGCGCCCGAGGCGATGGCAAAGGCCATTGCGAGCGGCAGCGCCACGACGCCCACGATCAGGCCAGAAACCAGATTAGGGAGCAAAAACGGACGGGTGAAGAGGCCGGCGCGACGGGCCTCAAGCAATGCGATCACGGCAATGCAACCTGGGGCAATAGACGGTCCATCCTAGCAGCATCGGGGTGCCGGGAACGTCAATTGCTCGGCCTCCACTGAATAAACGGAGAAACCATGAACCACACCATTGCCGAACAGGAAAACCAGGACCCCATCACGAGCACCCCTGGGGCGCATCCCGTGGGCGTAGGCGTTGGTGCCGCCGTCGGTGGCGCTGCCGTGGGCGCTGCGATTGCGGCAGGAGTGGTGGCCGGCACCGTCTCTGCAGGCCCGCTGGGCGCGGTGGTGGGTGCCGCGGTCGGTGCTGTGGCTGGCGGCCTGGTGGGCAAGGGTCTCGCCGAGCACTATGAGCCCACGATCGTTGAAAACCATTGGAAAAAACGCTTTGCCGACGAGGCTTACTACACCGACGGCATGGCCTATGAAGACTACGCACCGGCCTATCAGCTCGCGGCAGCCCGTAGAGCCGAATTCAACGACCGGCAGTTTGACGATTTGCGCGAGCAGCTCAAAGCCGAATATCCGGCCGTGCGCGGTACATCCAGGCTCGAATGGGATGAGGCCGAGCCGGCAGCGCGCGCGTCCTGGTACCACATCTACCACGAGTAAGACGAAAAGCGTGGCCCGAGCCAGCCGCGACGTCTAGCTGCCCGCGGCTGCCTCGATGAGTGGAAAGTGGCACGCCACGCTCCGTTCTGGCGCGATCTGCCGCAGCAGCGGCCGCTCGCTCCCGCAGCGCGCCTCGGCCTTGAAGCAACGCGGATGAAAGCGGCACCCGGTCGGGGGGCTGGCGGGGTCGGGCGGATCGCCTTCGAGAATCTCGCGTTGCCGGTTGGCGCGATTGACAGACGGCGCAGGAACTGCCGAAATCAGGGCGCGGGTGTAAGGGTGCGCAGGTGACGCGTAAAGCGTGGCCGTCGGTGCGATCTCGACGATGGCGCCCAGATACATCACCGCTGCTCGTGTCGATACCTGTCTTATGACACTCAGATCGTGGGCAATGAAGACATAGCTTAGGTCGAGCTTTTCTTGCAGGTCGGCAAAAAGATTGATGATCTGCGCCTGCACTGAGACGTCAAGGGCAGAGACCGGCTCATCGGCGACGATGATGCGCGGCGACAGGGCCAGGGCGCGCGCGATTCCGACACGCTGACGCTGGCCGCCGGAGAATTCGTGCGGGTAGCGCTCCATCTGTTCCAGGGAAAGGCCGACAAGGTCGGCGAGCTCGGCAACCCGGGCCCGGATCTGAACGGATGACAAGCGCGTATGCACGCGCAGGGGATCAGCTATCAGGTTACCCACCCGGCGCCGCGGGTTGAGTGAGGCGTAAGGGTCCTGGAAAACCATCTGCAGCCGCGGCCGCAGCGGCCTTAACGCGCGCGTGGAAAGCGACGTGATGTCGCGCCCTTCGAACATCAACGACCCCGATGTAATGCTTTGCAGCCTGACGAGGCAGCGCGCCAGCGTCGATTTACCGCAACCCGATTCGCCAACGAGCCCGAATGTCTCGCCTGTCATCAGCTGCAAATCGACGCCATCGACCGCGCGCACCAGCTTTTTGCCGCTGCGCGACAGTCGGCTACCGACGACATAGTGTTTCGTCAGCGCGCGTGCTTCAAGCAGCGGCGTCGCGGCGAGCACCTGCGGCTTCTGCGTGGCGCTCATGCTGGATGCACGCCGTTTTCGCTGGCAATGGCCTTGTTGCGCATGCGCCCGGCCTGATCCAGGAAGCACGCTGCCTGATGCACATCGCCAGACGATAGTTCGGGGCGGCGCTCGCAGGCATCAAAGCGCGATGGGCAGCGCGGAGCAAAGGCACACCCGCGCGGCAGATCAATCAGCGAGGGAGGACTTCCCGGGATCGAAAGCAGCCGCCTGGGTCGTGCCCCTTCAAGGGGCGGGATCGAACCTAGAAGGGCCCAGGTGTAGGGATGCCAGGGATCTTCGAAGAGATCGCTGGCGCCTGCGAGCTCGACGCCGCGCCCGGCATACATGACCATCACGCGGTCGGCCATCTCGGCGACGACGCCCATGTCATGGGTGATGAGAATGACCGCCGAGCCCAGTGTCTTGCGCATGTGATCGATGACATCGAGGATCTGGGCTTGTACCGTGACGTCAAGCGCCGTGGTCGGCTCGTCAGCGATAAGCAGCGCCGGTCTTAGCGCGAGCGCCATGGCGATGACGGCACGCTGGCGCATTCCGCCTGAGAGCTGATGCGGAAAGCGATCGAGCTGCGCATCCGGATTGGGCATGCCGACTTCGGCAAGCAGCGCGCGTGCGCGCTCGCGCGCCTTGGCGCGCGGCTGGGGCTGATGCGCCTGGATCTGTTCGATGATTTGCCAGCCGATGGTGTAGACAGGTGTCAGCGCAGTCATCGGGTCCTGGAAAATCATGGCGATATCGCTGCCGCGCAGTGCCCGAAGGCGCCGGCCTGAAAGACCGATCAGCTCTTCGCCGCGAAAGACGATCGAGCCCTCGATTTTCGCGTTGGCATCGGCAATCAGGCCCAAGACCGACATCATCGAGACCGATTTGCCCGATCCCGATTCCCCGACCACTCCCAGCACCTCGCCTTTTTTGAGGTGAAAAGACAGGTGATCGACAGCCTTGACGAGGCCACGCCGAGTCTGGAAAGAGACACACAGATCCTGCACCACGAGCAGCGGGCTGTCCTCAAGCATCGCGCACCCGCGGATCGATGAAGCCGTAGGCGATGTCAACCACGGCATTGCTTGCGACGACGAAAAAGGAGGCGTAGATCACCGTTGCCATGATCACGGGCAAGTCGAGCGTTTGCAGTGCATCGAATGTCAGCTTGCCAATTCCTGGAAGCGAGAAGACCACTTCCGCAAGCAGAGCGCCACCGCCCACCAGGGCGCCAAAATCCAGTCCGAAAAGCGTCACGACCGAAATCAGCGAACAGCGCAGCGCGTGTCTGAGCAAAATGCGCGATTCGCTCAAGCCTTTCGCGCGCGCCGTGCGCACATAATCCTCCTGCAGTGATTCAATTAGCGCGCCACGCAATACGCGGCCATAAAGTCCTGCATAGAGCACGGCAAGCGTGCACCAGGGAATGACCAGCGTTTTGAACCAGCCAAGTGGATCATCGCCAAACGCGATATAACCCAGCGGGGGCACCCACGAAAACAGCGCCGAGTCGTGCAGGCGGCTTTGCGCGAAGAGGTTAATCACGCTGCCAAGCCAATAGACCGGCATCGATACGCCGATCATGCCCGCGATCATCAGGCCGCGATCAAGCCAGCTGCCTCGCGTGGCTGCTGCAAGCACGCCAATCAGGCCGCCGGCCGCGATCCAGATCAGGGCAGCGCCAAGCACCAGGGACAAAGTCACCGGCGTTGAAGCGACGATCTCGGGGATCACTTCCTGGCCGCGATTGACGAAGGACGTCAGATCACCAGTAATGAAAAGGCGCTTCATCAAGAGCGCGTATTGCACCGGCAACGGACGATCCAGTCCGAAATCGTGGCGAACCTGGATCAGCGTCTCAGGCGTGGCGTTGCGGCCGGCGATGCGCGCAGACGGGTCTGCGCCTGGCGTTGCGAAGAAGATCGCAAAGGCGAGAACGCTGATGCCAAACATGACAAACAGCATTTGCAGCAGGCGCCTGATGAGCATCAGGATCATGGCGCTGCAGTTCCTGCTCGAGCGCTTGAGCGCGGATCGAGTGCGTCGCGCATGCCATCGCCAAGAACATTCAGGGCGAGTACGGTAATGACAATGGCGATGCCAGGCGCGATGGCGACCAGGGGACGCGTGTAGAGCAGGCCCTGACCGTCCTGGATGATCGTGCCCCAGCTGGCATTTGGGGCCTGCACGCCGATGGAAAGAAAAGACAGGGCCGACTCGGTCAACATGTTGAGCGCGACCATCAAGGGCACCATGACGATCAGGGAGGGAGCGATGTTCGGAAAGATGTCGCGCAGGAGGATGCGACCGGTGGGGCAGCCAATGCCAATCGAGGCAAGCACGAAATCGGTACGCCTTAAGGCCAGCACCTGGCCGCGTACCGGTCGCGCGATGTAAGGCGTATAGATGATGCCAATGATCAGCGTGGGCAGCAAAAGGCTGCTCGCCTCAATCGTCACCCAGCCAATCGTCAAGCCTTGCGAGATGGTGACAATCGACAGCGAAATGGCAAAGAGATAGACCGGAAACGCCCACAGTATTTCAAGAACGCGCGAGGTGATCGAATCGATCAGGCCACCGAAGAAGCCGGCCGTGATGCCAAGCGCGGCACCCAGCACGATGCAGATTGCAGTCGCACCAAAGGAAACCAGAAGTGATGCACGACCCCCATAGAACATGCGCGCTGCGACATCGCGCCCCTGGTCGTCAGCGCCAAGCAGGTAGGCACCGCGCCAGGTGGGCCCGATCGGCGTCTGGCCAAGACCCAAGCCTTCGGTTGACGACGCGAGCACTGCAACCGGTTTGCCGTCGATGACGATCTCGCCATTGATATTGGAATGGAACGGATCCGTGTGCGCAACGTAGGTTGCGTAGACCGGTGCAAGCGCTGCGGCCAGAACAATGGCTGCGAAAATCAGGGCGCCGACGACCGCCAGGCGATCGCGCGCAAGCTTGTGCCATGCGATGCTCCAGACGCCTTCGCTGTCGCGCGGCGTTTTCGTCATTGCAGGCGCAATCGTGTCTGCGCCTAAATCGGTCACCGCCATCGACTACTGAACCCAGGCCAGTGCGGGTACGAAGTAGGTCTGGCTGCTGAAGGTGAAATTGCCGACGCGCTTGGAGATGAAATCGAGGTGTTTGGGAATGAATACCGAGGCCATGTAAGCCGCATCCGTGACCTTGCGATCGATGGCAGCCCAGGCTGCATTGGCGGCATTCTGATCGCTAAGCGAGAGATCCAGCGCGTGTGCCATCTGGGCGTCGAGCGCCGGATCGCACGCGCCGCTGACGTTGATGGATGCATCGCTTTGCGGATGGAAACTGGCGCACGACAGCAGCACATTGAGAAAGTCGGAGGGCTGCGGATAGTCCTGGTACCAGGGAAAAAGCGAGATCTGCACCTTGTTATTGGTGTTTTGGATGTAGGTCAACTGAAGGCTTTGGGCCAGCACCTTGACGGTGGCGTCATAGCCGATGTCATTCAGTACGCCTTGCATATAGGTGCCAAGGGCACGACCGATGGGCACGTCGGATGTGACGAAGACGACTTTCATTCCGGCGGTGCCGGACTCTTTGACAAGTTGACGGGCTTTTTCGAGGTCGGGCTCAGACCAAGTCGCACCCGGATTCTTCGTGAACGGGCAGTAGGGCTCATACCCGGGTATGCCAGGAGGCAGCATCTGGCAGCTTGGCGTTGCAAGGTTGGCGCCACCGATGAGCTTGACTGCGGCCTTGCGGTCGATGGCAAACGCCACAGCCTGGCGCACCTTGATATTGTCAAAGGGGGCGAGATGCACGTTCATCGGCAGGTAGTAGTTTGCGGTGAGCGGCGTGATGACCAGCTGCTTGGCGTAGCGTGTGCCCAGTTCGTTGAGCCGGTCGGCCGGGATCTCTTCGAACATCCAGTCCGCCTGGTTATTGGCGATCGCCGTTACCGCGTCCTCGGCTGCGAGGCCGAAGTCGTAGTCGATCTCATCGGCGTTGCCATCGGGCTGGGCATCCTCGCTCCACACCTTGAAGTAGGGATTGCGCACCAGGCGCAGTTGCTTGAGCGAGTCGTAGGACGCGATCATGTAAGGCCCGGTGCCCGCGATCGGCAGCACGCCGACGTCATGCGGGGAGGCATCGGCGGGCAAGATCACGGCGTGGGCGAAGGCAAGTTTGTCGAGGAACTCGGCATCGGGCTTGAGCAGGTGAAAGGTCACCGTGTTGGCCTTGGCATCGGTCACGACCCCGCCTAGAAGCGTGCACGTGGCCGGCGTCTTGATACAGGCGCTGGCACCGACGATCTGGTTATAGAACGTGCCGGCGGTGGGCGAGAGCACCTTGAAGATGCGGCGAAACGAGGCCTGGACATCGTCAACCGTCACCTCGCGGCCGTTGGAAAAATAAATGCCGCGGCGCAGTTTGAAGACGAAGGTCTTGCCACTATCTGTCGGCGTCGGAATGGCTTCGGCAAGATCGGGTACGACCTTGACGCTTTCCGTGCCGGAGGCTTTCTTAAACGAGACCAGGCCGTCATAGATGCTGACGTAGACCTGCGCGAATTTCAGCGTGTAGTTGACTTGCGGATCGATCGTGCCGCCGCTTGAAGTCGCAAGCAGCCTGAGTTTTCCGCCACGATGGGCAGGAGATGCCGCCAGCGCGGCGACACCGCTTACGAGGGCTAAGACGACGATCGCAGCGCGAGCGAGTGGTATCAGACGGATCATGATGTGTTGCGCGCCGGGCGCGCTCCTGCGGTCAGCCAGGGACGGTTGATCGAGCGCGCATTGTGACATGCAACGCGTGCCTTGGACTGTCGAGGGTGCTTTTGGCTACATCGTCGCAAACATCGCCACGACCACCACGCCCATCACCGCTGTAGCGATCCAGCCCAGGGCACGCAGTCCCGGCCCCAGGGTGAATTTGCCCATGATGGCGACGCTGCTTGCCATCACCATCATCACGACCATGATCGGCACTGACAGCACGCCATTGAGGACCGCGCTTAGAAACAGCGCCTTGATCGGGTCAATCGGCGTGAAGCCAAGGGCGACACCGCTTAGCGTTGACAGGGCGATGATTGAATAAAACCCCTTGGCCTGTCGCACCTTGAGCTCAAGGCTGCTTGGCCAATCAAACGCGCCGGCGATGGCGTAGGCCGCCGATCCGGCGAGCACCGGGATGGCCAGAAGCCCGGTGCCGATAATGCCGGCGCTAAACAGCGAGAAAGCGAAATCGCCCGCGATCGGTCGCAGTGCCTCGGCGGCCTGCGACGAGGTCTGGATGTCCGTCACGCCATGAGCGTTTAGCGTCGCAGCCGTGGCGACCATGATGAAAAATGCCACCAGGTTGGAAAACCCCATGCCAATCGTGGTGTCGATGGCGATGCGGCGAAAACTCGAGCGCGCCTGAAACGGCTTGTCGATCAGGGCAGCTGCGCCAGGCAGTGCGGCCATGTCCTCGATCTCTTGTGAGGCCTGCCAGAAGAACAGGTACGGACTGATGGTCGTGCCAAACACCGCAACCACGGTCACGACGTAATCGGCTTTAAAGGAAATCCTGGGGATGAGGGTTCCGGATATGACTTCGACCCAGGGGACATCGATGACGAGCACCGTCGCGACGTAGGAGAGCAGCGCGAGCGTGAGCCATTTCAGGATCGAAACGTAGCGGTGATAGGAGATGAAGACCTGAAGCAGGACCGAAATGACGCCAAATGCCACGGCGTAAAGCTGCGCTGGCCCGGGCACCAAAAGCGCCATGGCGGCGCCCATGGCAGACACGTCCGCCGCAATATTGATGGTGTTGGCGGTGAGCAGCAATCCGATGACGAAATACAGCAGCCAGCGCGGGAAGTGCAAGGCGAGATTGGTCGACAGTCCGCGGCCGCTGACGCGGCCGATGCGCGCACTGATGATCTGGATGCCGACCATCAGGGGGTAGGTGAGCAAAAGGGTCCAGAGCAGACCGTAGCCGAATTGCGCACCGGCCTGGGAATAGGTGGCGATGCCACTGGGATCGTCGTCGGCGGCGCCGGTGATAAGGCCTGGGCCAAGCGCCTTGGCCCAGCGGGCAAAACGGGTGTCGCGCGAAGCCTGCGCCATCAGTGTCCTTGGCAACGTTCACTTCAGAGAGGTGACAAAGCCACGCACAGATACCACGGTTTATTTGACCGACGCAATCGCGTTTAATGCAATGTCTGCCTCGGCGTCTTGGCAGCTTGGCTGGGCGCGCGGCGAAAACGGATGGAGCAAACGGGATGCCGCCAATGGTCAATCGCAAACTGACGCGCATAGCGGCATCGCAAGTCGCGGCGACACCTCTCATTCCCGTTACTCGCTGTCACATCTTAGGCAGGAACCACAAGGCGGGCAGAGGACCTAACAAGGACAGTCGTTCTAAAGAGAAAAACATGAAAACCATTCTTCGCCGCATCGTGCTTGCAAGCGCTGCCCTGATCAGCGTTGCCGCTGTGTCAGGTTGCGTTGTCGTTCCCGAAAGGGGGCCGTATTATGGCTACGGATATGGCTATCACCATTACTGGGAACGTTGACCGGTCGCAACAGTAGCAGGCAAGAAAAAGGCGCCCATCGGGCGCCTTTTTCTTGCCCCGCATCTCGTAGGGCTCGGTGTCTGAAGCGATCTATGTACGCTGTCCAACGCCAACGTCTTGCATGCGAATCACGAGATTGGGCCAACGCAAACCGGAGTCGACCAACTCGCGCGCGATGGCTTCAATACTTTCACGATTGCGAAAGAATATCTGAGCGAGATCGGGTTGCGCGCTGCGCGCGCCCTCGATGTCCTCAAGCGCCTGTCGCGTAATTGCAAACTCGAACGGGATTTCATCGATGAAAATCGTAAACCTTGCGCCGTCGCGGGTTACGATCGGCTCCTGACTCAACTGGTCGGTGTCAACCGAGTACGACAAATCGAGATAGGGTGCACTGTAGCTGCCCGCAGCGGCGGATAAATAGGGGCCGCGATGTCGATCACGTTGTGTATTCATAATGAGGCTTCTTCGCAGGTTCTGTGCCTGCCCATGTTTTCACCGTGAACCTTCGTGTTTGAGTCTTGCCGACCATGATGCTCGAAGTCATCGCGTTTCATGCGCGCCGCAGTCCGGCTTCGCCTGCGATCCATGCCGATGGCGTTGAATTGACCTACGGCGAGCTTCTGGAGCGCCTGTCGGCGCTGATTGCCGCCCTGCGCAGCCTGCCGATCAGTCCTGGCAAACTTGTCGGCGTTGCCTGTCCGGACGATTATCTGCATTTCATGACCATGCTCGCGCTCGAGGCGCTCGGTGTCGTCACATTGCCGTTCATGCAACCCAGCGATCCCGGCATCGACAAGGTCCTGGTTCACTGCGATCTGATTCTTGCGCCTGAAGCGCCGGTCGCCGGCGTGCCGTTTGGCAAGCTCACGCCGCAATGGTTGCGTGCCGCGATGGCTGTGAAAGGGATAGCGCTGGCAGTGGGTTCGGCGGTGGAGCGACGCGGATATGTCCTGACGACGTCAGGCACGACGGGCGCAGCCAAGGCCATGCGCCTTCCGGCTAAAGCGCTGACCTTGCGTGAGCACGACCGCATCTGGCAATACGGGCTTCATCGTGCAAGCCGCTTTGTCGTCGCCATGCCGATTACCGTGGGCGGCGTGTACTCGACTGCGCGCGCCTGCCTGCGCATGCGCGGATGCGTCATGTTCCAGGCCGGCATGGCCGCCGCGGTGGTGCTCGCGCGTGCCACCCACATCGTGCTTTTGCCGATCCATGTGAGGCATCTGCTTGATGTTCTGCCACAGGACTATGCACCGACGCACCCCCTGGTCCTGATTTCCATGGGCGCTCGACTGTCCCTGGCATTGCGCAGCCGCGCTGTGGGCAAGCTGCATGCAACCGTGCACGACGGTTACGGCGCCAATGAAACCGGGCCGATCTCGGTCGTCGATGCCGATGGCGCAGGAGATATTCTTCCCGATGTCGAAGTCGAGGTCGTCGATGACGAGGGCAAGGTGCTGCCCGATGGCGAATTGGGCCGCATTCGTGTTCGCTCTGCGTCGCAGATATCGGGCTATCTCGAGCCCGAGCACGATCGTCGCTATCTGCAAGGCGGCTGGTTTGATACGGGCGACATGGGCAAAATCGTGTCGCCAAGACGCCTGCTCGTGCTTGGCCGACCCGACGCGATGCTCAATGTCGGCGGCCTCAAGGTCGCCGCTGAAGAAATCGAGGATTTGCTCATGCGCGGCGCTATCGCGGGAGATTCTGCAGTCTGCACCATTCCCGGGCCCGACGGGATTCACGAACTCTACGTTGCCGTGGTCGATGCGCCTGGTGACGACAGCCAGCTTGCCACGGCAGTCGGCAGGCATCTGGGCGGAAATTTTGGTCACATTCGCATATTGCGATTGAACAAGATTCCGCGGGGGTCCGGCGGCAAGGTGTTGCGGCTCGAACTGGCGCGCCTCGTCGCAAGCCTGGTTGGCCAGGCCCGCTGACTGCACGCAGGTGTTGCCATGAGTCGCATCTACGATTGGGCCGGCGCTGTCGTTCGCGGTGTCTTTGATCGTCGCATGACGGGCGCATCGGTACTCGATGCGGCCGTGATGTTTCCGGCGGGGCGAGATTTTCAGGCCGCCTGGCATGCAATTGCGCTTGAGACCGATGCGATCGCCCAAGGCTTGGATCGCGTGCCGCGCTTTCATGAACTCATGCCGGCACAGGCAGAAATATCGGCCAACGACGAGCGTGACTGGCGTCTTTTTGTGCTCAAGGCCTATGGAGTTGCGATCACCTCCAATCTTGCACGCTGCCCGACGCTGGCTGCGCTCTTGCGTGATCACCCGGAAGTGATCTCCGCCTCGATCTCGTTTCTTGCTCCCGGCAAGCACATCCCCGCGCATCGCGGCCCCTTTCGCGGTGTCATGCGCTTTCATCTCGGCCTGCGCGTGCCCTTAGACGAGAACGGCGAGCCCGCGGCGGTGTTGACCATCGAAGGCCGCCGCCACGCGCTCTCAGAGGGCCAGTGCCTGCTCTGGGACGACACGTTTGTCCACGAAGTTCGCAATCACAGCAGCGAGGTGCGAAGCGCGCTTCTGCTCGATGTCAGGCGTCCTTTCATGCCGCCTTCGCTCAAGCTTGCGTCCTGGGTTGTGATCGCAGCGGTGCATGTCTGCGTGCGCTGGCAACGGCGCTTCGGAGTCGTTGCGCAGTAGTGCGGGATTTCCCTGACGTGGCCGAGCGCGCGGCCTCGTTACAATTGACGCTGAGCGGCGCTTTCGCGTCCACCAAGAACAACCGGCGAGAATCCACGCGCCGAAAAAAGGATCGGGAGACTTATGCAGTCCAAATCACACGGCAAGGCGTGGTTGCTTCTTCTCGCGCTGCCCTATATCGCGATGCTTTGGGTGCCGTCTTACAACTCGGCCGAGCCGGCGTGGCTCGGATTCCCGTTCTTCTACTGGTACCAGCTGCTCTGGGTGGCCTTGTCCTCGATTATCGTCGCCGTTGTCTTCACGATGACGCGACCCTGAGCCGGAGTAGCACATGGACATGGTCGCCATCGGCGTATTCATTTTTTTCTTCGTGCTGGTCACGGTTTTGGGCTTTGTCGCTGCGCGCTGGCGCCGGGGCGACCTGGCAAATCTTAACGAATGGGGCCTTGCCGGACGCCGCTTTGGCACCATGGTGTCGTGGTTTCTGATCGGCGGGGATCTCTACACCGCCTACACTTTCATTGCCGTTCCGGCGGCGGTGTTCGGTGCCGGCGCGCTCGGATTTTTCGCGGTACCGTACACGATCCTGATTTATCCGTTCGCATTTCTCGTCATGCCAAGGCTTTGGGCGGTGTCAAGGCGTCATGGCTATGTGACACCGGCGGACTTCGTTCGCGGCCGCTACCAGAGCCCGCTCCTGGCGCTGGCGATCGCCGTTACCGGCATCATCGCGACGATGCCCTACATTGCCTTGCAACTCGTGGGCATTCAGGTCGTGATTGCGGCGCTTGGCTTTCCGACCGAAGGATGGATCGGGGAGATGCCGCTTGTCATCAGCTTCATTGTCCTTGCCGCCTATACCTACAGCAGCGGGCTGCGCGCGCCAGCCCTGATTGCGGTTGTGAAAGACACCTTGATCTACGTCACGATCATCGCGGCGATGTTCATCATCCCGGCAAAACTGGGCGGCTTTGCCGCGATGTTCGCCAGGATCCCGATCGATCGCCTTTTGCTCAAGGCACCGAGTGCAGATAGCCTGAATGGTTTTTCGGCCTACGCAACGCTGGCACTGGGTTCGGCCCTTGCACTGTTCCTCTATCCGCACTCGATCACGGCGGTATTGAGCAGCAAGGACGGCAATACCATCCGCCGCAACATGGTTTTGCTGCCGGCCTACTCGTTACTCCTCGGGCTGATCGCGCTACTGGGCTACATGGCCTACGTCGCGGGCGTTGACAAGCTGCCCGAATACGCGCCGTATTTCAAGACCTACAAGGCGCAGTTCGCAGTGCCGGCCCTGTTCTTGCACATGTTCCCAAGCTGGTTTGTCGGCGTGGCCTTTGCCGCAATCGCCATCGGCGCATTGGTGCCGGCGGCCATCATGTCGATTGCCGCCGCGAATCTTTTCACGCGCAATATCTACCGGGAGTTCATCCGGCCCGATTGCACTCACGCGCAGGAAGCGAAGGTGGCAAAGACGGTCTCCCTGGTCGTCAAGGCAGGCGCGTTGATCTTCATCGTTGGCGTGCCCCAGCAGTATGCGATCCAGTTGCAGCTCCTAGGCGGCATCTGGATTATCCAGACCCTGCCAGCAATCATTTTCGGGCTCTATACGCGCTGGCTTGATCACCGTGGCCTGCTTTTCGGCTGGCTGGTGGGTATCGGTTTTGGCACCTGGGTTGCCTATAGCAATGAATTCAAGAATGCAAACTACAACCTGCACGTTGGTGCTCTGACCATCCCGGGCTATGCGGCCCTTTATGCACTGATTCTGAACATCGCCGTCTCGGTCGTGGCAAGCGCGCTCTGCCGCACCCTGGACAGGAGCGCGCGCAAGGACAGCACGGTCGCTGGCGACTACGAGGATGTCCCGCTTGCCGAACTTGAAGCTTCGGCGTGAAGATCTTTGATCTGCAGGGCAAGGTTGCGATTGTCACCGGATCGAGTCGTGGCATCGGCAAGTCGATCGCCGAGCAGCTCGCGCGCGCCGGCGCAAGCGTGATGGTCTCAAGCCGCAAGCGCGACGCTGCCGAGGCTGTGGCCGAGGCGCTTCGGGGTGAAGGCCTAAGCGCGCTGGCGATCGCCGCCAATATCTCGCGCCTTGACGACGTCGATGCGCTGGTTGCCACCACCCGCAAGGAATTTGGTCCGATTGATATCCTGGTGTGCAATGCGGCCAGCAACCCTTACTACGGCCCGACGACGGGCCTCACCGACGAGGTGTTCGCCAAGGTCATGCACAACAACGTCTTGAGCGCGATATGGCTATGCAATCGGGTGCGCCCGGATATGGCCGCCAAGCGCGATGGTGCGATCGTCCTGGTCTCTTCGATTGGCGGTCTGCACGGCTCCGCGGTGATTGGCGCCTACAACCTGTCGAAGGCGGCCGACATGCAGCTTGCGCGCAATCTCGCAGTCGAGTTCGGCCCGGACAATATTCGCGTGAACTGCATTGCACCGGGGGTGGTGCGGACCGATTTTGCTCGCGCGATCCATGAGGATCCCGCGGTCAGGGTGATGGTCGAGAGCGAATTGCCGCTTCGACGTATTGGCGAGCCCGATGACATCGGCGGTATCGCCGTGATGCTTGCCAGTCGCGCCGGAGCGTATATCACCGGTCAGGCGATCGTGGTCGATGGCGGCGCCCGCATCCGCTAGGCTCGCTTGTTGATCAGCGCCGCCAGTGCATCAAAGACATGCACGTCGTCCATCTCCGAGACGCGTGGCGCGATCAGGTGCATCGAGTCTGATCCAAGCGGCGCCCATTTGGCGGCAAATTCAGGCGTGTCACCGAAAAGCCCGAGGACGCGGCCTTGGCTTGCCGAGGCGAAATGCATGAGACCGCTATCGGGAAAGATGCTGGTCCTCGCGTCCCAGATCAGGCCAAGCGCAGGTTGCAAGGGACCGCGAAAAGGCACAAGCCCCTTGGGACTGGCCTTGAGCACCGGCTCGGCGATGGCGTCGTCCCCCGGATAGAGCGGGCTGTTGGAGGCACCCGGCGTCCACATGAAGACGGTAGCCAGGCCGTAGGTGGCTTGGACATGCTCGATCCAGCGCACAATCTGCTCGGTTGTGGGCTGCTTTCTCGCACGTCTTGCGCCAAGCCCCAGCACAATATAGCGGGACGGCTCGATGCCTTGCGTGCCAAGCCACGATCGCGCCTGGCTCTTTGCGCTTGGCGGCAATTCGAAAAACGGTGCCGCGTCGTCAAGTCGCGTGTCAATGCCAAGCGGCTGCAGCAGGCCCAGGAGCCGCTCGGCCTCATGTCCGCTGTCTGGAGGGGCGAGCGCATCGGTCAGCTTCTTGCCGTAGCGTTCGGGTTTGGACGCATAGGCAATGACGCGCCTGGCCGAGAGCCACAAGGCGCGCTCGATGGCCCGCGCTGAATCCTCGCCTTGCGCAACGATGACGAGGTCATAGTGGTTGCGCCTGAGTCTTGAGAACTGGACGAGCTGGCGCAAGGCCGCGCCCACAGCCACGCGCCGCCCGATGCGCACGCGCGGATAGGCGTGAATGAAGTCGAGGTTGGGATTGCCTTGCGCCACCCACGCGTTGTATTCGCTGGCCAGAAGTTCGATCCGTGCTTCGGGATAGGCGAGCCTGAGTTTCGCAAAGAGCGGCGACGTCAGAAGCAGATCACCCAGCTTGTCGCGCTTGAGAACAAGGATCTTCACGCCGGGTTCTTCAAAAGCCTGTTGAGTGCTTCCTCGACGGTATCGACTGCAAGCGCTGCGACCTTGTGCGAGGGGTCGCGCAAAATGACCTGGCGCGTTGCCCAGGCCTGCCAGACTTCAGGATCCGAATTGCCAAACATGCAAACCAGCGGCTTTTTCAGGGCGGCTGCAATGTGCATCGCGCCGCCATCACTGCAAACCACAAGGCTGGCAAAGGAGAGCAGGCCGATCAGCCCGGCAAGCGATTCGGTCGGGCGTGCGATGACAGGAAGATCGGATGTCAGCGCGAGCAGCTCTTCGGCCTTTTGGTCGTCGCCAGGGTGGGTCGGGTTGCCTGCGGCGCCTGGCGCCCAAAGCAGGAGAAGACGCGCGCCATGGCGCTTGTGCGCACGGTGCATCAGCTCGGCAAACTGCTCGGTGCCCCAGCGCTGATCGAGCTTGCGCGCACTGATGTGAAAGGCGAAGAGCATGTCCCCGGGCCCGAGATTCTCGCCTTTGGCGATGTCCTGCCTCAAGGCGGCGTCGACCGTCACTTCGCAGGCCGGCAGGCTGGGCGGCAAGCCGGCGCGGGCCGCCTCTGGCAGCAGCTTTTCGAGCAGGAAGCGGTGCAGCCGGGGTGGGTGCTCGGGCAAGCCGGTCATCGCAACGGGCAGGTCGACGCCATCGCTGCTCGCACCTTGCCCAACGAAGGCGGCAATGTGGCGCGCGCGCGCCGCGCGCGCCAGCGCCAAAGCGTGCGCCGAGAGTCGCGCGCCCATGACGATGGCAAGGTCGTAGTGGTTTGCGCGCAAGGTGGAACGTAGTCGCCAGGTATCAAAGACGATGCCAAGGCGCGACTGCCCGGGTTTGCGATGCTTGAGTTTCGTGTACGCATAGCAGGTGTTGATGGCGCTGTTGCCGTCTAGCACCGGTGCGTTATAGCTATTGGCCAGGACATCGATCGTGGCGTTGGGCAATGCCGTTTTCAGGGCCCTGAAAAATGGCGTCGACAGCACGAGATCGCCGATGTTCTCGCGCTGCACGATCAGTATTCTTGCTTCCGGGTCAAGCGCTCGCTGATACCAATCATCCCATGCGGCAGGGGCGCGCACGCTCACTGCGGGCTGGCCTTGCCATAGAGCTGGGGATTCAAGCTCGGGTCGTTGTACATCTTGAACTGACGATAGACCTTGAAGTAGGTCTCGCCGCTGACGCAGCCGCTGAGCACGCGCTCGAGCGCCAAGCTCAGGTCGCGACGCTGCTCAAGCAGCAGCTCGAGCTTTTCCGCACAGCGTCGGCGATGCTGATCGTCGACGTCGCGCCTGAGTGTTTGCAGGCGCATGTGATACGTCTTCAATGCCAAAATCGACAGGCGATCGATCATCGCGCCGGGTGTTTCCGAATTCTGGCTGGCCGTGGCCTGGGGCACGATCGAAGCCAGGTGATTCAATAGCGCCTCGTCGATGCGTTCGGTGGCATCGTTGCGTTTCTGGTTGAAGCCATCGATGGCGCGCTTGTTGGCGGCAATGGCGCTATCGGGAACATCGAGCCTGCGCGCCAGATCCTCTTCGGCCCAAAGCAGGCAATTAAAGCGGTGGTTGTCGACGATGGCCCGGCTCAATTGCTGGTCTTGCGAGAGCGGCAAGGCGCCATCCGTGTGCTGACCGTCGCTCGTGATCAGGGCGTCGTGAAACTGCAGCAGACGTTCGAGCGAAAGAAGGTGTTGGGGCATGACTCAGGCATCGTGGCCGGCTCGGCGGACTCGTCGCCGTGGGGTCAGTATTGTAGGCCCGCGCGCGCGACGATCTAGGCCAAAAGCCGTAAAAATTCGGATTCCGGTACGGCCTTGGAGAAAAGAAAGCCCTGCAGGTAGTCGCAGCGCCAGGCCGTGAGGATGTCAGCCTGCTCGTCTGATTCGACGCCCTCGGCGACACTTTCCAGCCCAAGTTCCTTGCAAAGCTGCAGGAGGCTGCGCACGATCTTGCGGTCGACTTCGGAATGCCTGATCTGGCGGATGAAGCTGATATCGAGCTTGACCGTCGAAATTGGCAGGCGCGCAAGGATCTGAAGCGAGCTGAAGCCGGTGCCGAAGTCGTCAATCGCAATCGAGATGCCGTAGCCGCGAATCATCGTCATGAGTTCGGCGGCCTGCACCAAATCGCGCAGCACACCGGTCTCGGTCAGTTCGATCTCAAGCAGGTGATTGGGAAGCCCGAAGCGTTCAGTGGCACGCAGGACCGCAGACAGATAGGCCGGCTGGTTGAACTGGGCCGGTGACACATTGAGCGAGATGCGCCCGTCAAAGCCGGGATGGGCGGTGCGCAAGGTGGCATTAAAGCGACATACCTGCCTGACCACCCAGGCCCCCATTTCCTGGATGAATTCAGTCGCCTCGGCAACCGGCACGAACTGATCGGCCGAAAGCATGCCGTGAATTGGATGATTCCAGCGCAAAAGCGCCTCGGCACCGGCGAGCGCGCGATCGCTCGAGCGCATCTTCGGCTGGTAATACATTTCAAACTGGCCCTGTTCGAGGGCAAGGGCAAGGTCAGCGCGAGAGAAGTTGTAATCGAAGAGGGGTCGTTCGAGCTCGACCGCGTCTTCGCTTACCCTCTCTTCACCGAGCATGTTCTGAAAGACCTCGGTGAAGGTCAACGCCTTCTCGTCCAACCTAATCTCCCGTGAGTGTTCGCGCACCCACCATTTTTTCGGCCATGATCCGAGCGTAAGTCATGTCGATGCAAGTGTCGAGATTTTTGCCAGCGCATTCGCCAAGTCATCGTGCTGATGACATTTGTTAACGAATTCCTGCAAAAGTGAAACTTGGGGCAATTTCTGACGCCAGATGTTGTAAAGTCTTTCGCACTGTTTTTGCGCCTCTGAACAAGAATAGCAAAACTGGACAACACGCTCGTCGCTATAAGGATCAGGTAATGTCAGACGTGAAGCGCCGCGTAATGATCGTGGAGGATAACCAGGATGCCAATGATTCCCTGGCGATGCTGGTTGAGATGCTGGGATTCGAAGTGGCGCAGGCCATGGATGGCCGGGCGGCGTTGGCGCTGGCAAGCGAATTCCGCCCGCACGTGGTCTTTTGTGATGTCGGTCTGCCGGGCATGGATGGCTACCAGGTGGTGAAAGAGTTGCGTGCGTTAGATGCCGTGCCGCCAATGATCGTGGCCGCCTTGACCGGCTACGGCGAAGAGCGCGACCGGGAGAATTCCAGCCGCGCCGGTTTCGATCACTACTTCGTAAAGCCAATCGCGCCCGACCAGCTGCAGGATTTCCTGAATCGCCACCACTAGCCCAGGCGGCGTGCCTTTTTGACCTCTTCTTTGTGGCGGGATCGCACTTCCTTTGAACGTTGCGATTGCCGCGCTGCGTCATGAAAAGTCGCAGAGATTGTGAATCTGGCTGAAACCGTACGGAGACGGTCTGCGTAGAAGTCACCGTAACACGCACGCCCATTCGCATAACAGAGAGGATTCAATCCATGAAAAGTTCCATTTTCGGCCGGCTCGCGCTCGCCTTCGCACTTTCGTTATCTGCAGTCGCAGCCCACGCGCAAGCGCAAGTGATGGTCGGCGGTGCCCCGATGTATCCCAACAAGGACATCATCGATAATGCCGTCAACTCGAAGGATCACACGACACTGGTTGCAGCGGTCAAGGCCGGTGGTCTTGTCGATACGCTCAAAGGCCCGGGACCGTTTACCGTGTTCGCGCCGACCAACGAAGCCTTCGATGCGCTGCCAGCGGGCACCGTCGATACGCTGCTTAAGCCCGAGAACAAGGCCACCCTCGTCAAGATCCTGACCTACCACGTGGTTGCCGGTCGCCATGACGCGGCCGATCTGAAAGCGATGGCTGCGGCCAACGGCGGCAAGGCGGTGCTCAAGACCGTTCAGGGTGAAGACCTGATTGTCATGGCAACGCCAAGTGGCGTGAGCGTGACAGACAGCAAAGGCGGCGTCGCCCATGTCACGATCGCCGATGTGTTCCAGTCCAACGGCGTGATCCACGTCGTCGACAAGGTTCTCATGCCCTAGAGCGGGATCGGCTCCGATCGACGCGCTGGTGCGCCTTCGGGCGCCCCAGCGTTTTTTTTTTCATGCGGGCCACTTGCCGCATGCAGCGTGGTCTTTTGCCCGAGAAGCCGAATTGCCGTAGCGGCGAGTCCCTCCGACAGGAATTGAACCTGTATTTCGCGCTTAGGAGGCACGCGTTCTATCCGTTGAACTACGGAGAGGAAGGGGTGAAAGTATGCCTCAAATCGGCTCGGCCTCGCGCCCCGCCTTGCCGCGTTTGCCCAAGGCAATGCGAGGCTGGATCGGAGTTTTGCATGCCCTTTGCCGCCGTTTCCCCGACTACTTCACCTTTTGGACGAGAATTTTTTACCTTGCCCGGCGCCACGGTTGCCGTCAGAATCATCCGACATGAACCAGATGTCCAGTGTTCGGGATTCGTCGCGTCTCGCGTGGCTTAGCGAGATCGCACGCTCGCTTGCCGAGCAGGGCAATCTCACCAATCTGCTCGAGTCGATTCTTCAGTCTGCGCGCCAGGCCACCAACGCCGACGGCGGCACGCTCTATCGCGCGACCGAGGATGGTCGTGGCCTGAGCTTCGATCTTGTCCAAAACGAATCGCTCGGGCTGCAGCTGGGCGGCTCGTCAGGCACGCCTGCGAACTTTCCCATCATGCCGCTCTACGACGCAAGCGGTGGCGAGAATCGCAAATCGGTCGTCGCCTATTGCGCGCTGGCGAGGCGCAGTGTCCGTGTCGACGATGCCTATGCCGCCGAGGGATTCGATTTTCAGGGGGCGCGCCACTTCGATGCTGCCAACAACTATCGTTCGCAATCGTTTCTGACCGTGCCGATGATTGCCCACGACGACCAGCTGATTGGCGTGCTGCAGCTGATCAATGCACGCGATGCGACCGGCAAGACGGTGCGCTTTACCGTCGACGACCAGCAGTTCATCGAGGCGCTGGCAGCGCAAGCCGCGATTGCAATTGAAAACAAGATCCTGGTCGACCGCCTTGAGCAGCTGTTTCTCGCCTTCGTCAACCTCATCAACGTCGCCATCGACGATAAATCGCCGTATACCGGCGGTCATTGCCAGCGCGTGCCGACGCTGACCATGATGCTCGCTGATGCCGCAAGCGAAACCGAGACCGGCCCGCTTGCCAGCTTTTCGATGACGGAGCGCGACAGGCAGGAGCTCTTGATGGCGGGCCTCCTGCACGATTGCGGCAAGATCACGACGCCGGTGCACGTCGTTGACAAGTCGACCAAGCTCGAGACCATATTCGATCGCGTCGAGCTGATCAGCACGCGCCTGACCGCGCTTGCCCGCGAGACCGAAGTTGCTGCGCTCAAGGCCAAACTTGCCGGGGAAAATGCCAGCGACGTCGACGCGAAACTAAAACAGCAGCTCGAGGCGATTGAAGATGACAGGCGCTTCATCGCTCACGTCAACATCGGCGGCGAGCGCATGGAAGATGCCGACATCGCGCGCGTGAAGCGCATCGCCGCGCAATCGTGGACCAATGCCGAGGGCAAGACCGAGCCGCTCCTAAGCGACGACGAGTGCGAAAACCTGACGGTGGTCTACGGCACCTTGACGCGTTCCGAGCGCGACGTGATCAATCACCACATCGTCGCGACCATCAAGATGCTCGAGGCGCTGCCCTGGCCACCGCACCTGCGCAACGTGCCCGAATATGCCGGCGGCCACCATGAACGCATGGACGGCAAGGGCTATCCGAGGGGCCTGACCAAGGATCAGATGTCAATTCAGGCGCGCAGCATGGGCATTGCCGACATTTTCGAGGCGCTAACCGCAGCCGATCGTCCCTACAAGTCGGGCAAGACCTTGACCGAGTCGCTGCAAATCCTCGGGCGCATGGCGCAAAGCGGCCATGTCGATCCCGATCTCTTTGATGTTTTCATCCGCAAGAAGGTCTTTGCCGCTTACGCCGAGCGTTATCTCGATGCCCATCAGATCGACGTGGTCGATGAGGCTGCAATCCCCGGCTATACTCCGTAGCCGCTTGCTCGCACACTCGTAGCCGGCGCCCCCTGGCCATGGGGCGTGTTGCGCTCGCACTTCTCCTGTTTCTTTCATGCCCTTAGTCACGCTCACCGATTTGCAACTGGCGTTTGGTCACGTCGCCCTGCTTGACCATGCCGAGCTCGCCATTGATGGCGGCGAGCGCATTGGCCTTATCGGCCGCAACGGCACCGGCAAGTCGTCGCTCTTGCAGATCATCGCGGGCGAAAAGCGCGCAGACGACGGCAGCGTGGTGCGCGAAAAAGGCTTGAGCATGGCGCTTGTGTCGCAAGAGCCCGAACTCAACGAGAGTGACACCGTGCTTGAAGCCGTCGCCGCCGGCCTGTCTGACGATAGCCAGGCGCTGATCGGATACGAGCAGGCGGCGCAGCGCCTGGCGAGCGGCGATGACTCTGCCTTAGATGAGCTGTCGCACTTTCAAGGGCTGCTCGAAAACGGCGGCGGCTGGAATCTGAAAAGCCGCATCGAGACCATCCTCAATACCATGTCGTTGACGGCTGACGATGCCGTCAGCGCGTTATCCGGTGGCCAGAGAAAGCGCGTCGCGCTCGCCCGCGCACTGGTCTCCGACCCCGATCTGCTCTTGCTTGACGAGCCCACCAACCACCTTGATCTTGACACCATCATCTGGCTCGAGGCCCTGCTCAGGGCGCAAAGCGGATGCGTATTTTTCATCACCCATGACCGGGCCTTCCTCGATGCGATCGCGACACGAATCGTCGAGCTCGATCGCGGCAAACTGCGCAGCTATCCTGGAAATTTTGCCGCGTATCAGGTGCGCAAGTCGGAAGAGCTCGAGGCCGAGCGCCTTGCCAACGCGCGCTTTGACAAGCTGCTTGCCCAGGAAGAGGTGTGGATTCGCAAGGGCATCGAGGCGCGCCGCACGCGCAACGAAGGGCGCGTGCGCCGCCTTGAAGCGCTGCGAGGCGAGCGGTCGCGGCGGCGCGAGCGCCAGGGCTCGGTGCAACTTGCCATCGATTCCGGCGAGCGCTCAGGCAAGCTCGTAGCCGAACTGCGCAACGTGTCAAAATCATTTGGCGAGCGCGTCGTCGTGCGCGATTGCACCATGACCGTCATGCGTGGGGACAAGGTCGGACTGATCGGCCCCAACGGTGCCGGCAAGACCACGCTCCTGAAAATCATGCTCGGCGAACTTGCACCGGATCACGGCGTGGTGCGACTGGGCACCAACCTGCAGATCGCCTACTTCGATCAGATGCGTGCGCAACTCGACCTTGATCGATCGCTTGTCGATACCATAAGCCCGGGTGGCGAATGGGTCGAAATCGGCGGTCAGCGCAAGCATGTCATGAGTTATCTTGGCGATTTTCTGTTCTCGGGCGAGCGCGCGCGCTCGCCGGTCAGAAGCCTTTCGGGCGGAGAGCGCAACCGGCTCTTGCTTGCGCGCTTGTTTGCGCGGCCGGCCAACGTCCTGGTGCTTGACGAGCCGACCAACGATCTGGATGTTGAAACGCTCGAATTGCTCGAAGAATTGCTCGAGGACTTTGCGGGGACGGTTTTTCTCGTCAGCCACGACCGGCAGTTTCTTGACAACGTCGTGACCCAGACCCTGGCCTTCGAAGGCGATGGCGTCTGGCGCGAGTCCGTGGGCGGCTACAGCGACTGGCTGCGTACCCGCGAGCGGCGTGTGCCCGCGCAAGCGGTGTCAGCAGCGCCGCTTGCGCCTTCTCCCCGGCGGGGGACGCGCGCCGCAAATCCGGCGCCCGCCGCGTCGCGCCTGTCGTTTAAGGAGCGGCGTGAACTTTCGGAATTGCCCGAGCGCATCAGTCAGCTCGAAGATGAGATCAAGCTCCTCGATGCGCAGCTGCTCGATCCGGATCTGTATCACGCCAAGGGCGAAAAAATCGCCGAAATCCACGCCACGCGCGTTGTCGCACAAACGCGCCTGTCTGACGCGCTGGCGCGCTGGGAGGCGCTCGAATCGCGCAATGTCAACTAGCTTTTCGGGCCGTGTCTGCCTTTCCCTTCGGCTGGCGCGGTAAAATGCACGATTGCTCTACGTGAGCGGGTACTTCTGTAGTTCCGCCGGGCGAAAAACCGGAACCGTGCCAGTTTTTTGGGCGCAGCGCCAAAAGTGAGAGTTGGCGCCCTTTTTGCCTTTTCCAAAGCGTTTTTGTCCACAGCATCTGGGGATAACTCGACAGCTCGAATGGCTGTCCAGATGTCCCGCGGACAGTAATTTATTTGTCATCCCGATGGCGGTTGCAAAAAAAACTCCCGAATATTCCGAAGCGTCGATTCGCGTCCTGAAAGGGCTCGAGCCGGTCAAGCAGCGCCCTGGCATGTACACGCGCACCGAAAGTCCGCTGCATATCGTCCAGGAAGTCATCGATAACGCTGCCGATGAGGGCTTGGGCGGCCATGCCAGCCGAATTGATGTCGTGCAGCACAGCGATGGTCGCGTCACGGTCGAGGATGACGGGCGCGGCATTCCGGTTGGCCTGCATCCTGAAGAAGGCGTGCCGGTGGTCGAAATCGTCTTCACGCGGCTGCACGCCGGCGGCAAGTTCGACAAGGGGGCTGGCGGCGCCTACAACTTTTCGGGCGGTTTGCATGGCGTTGGTGTATCGGTCACCAACGCGCTCGCGAGCCGCCTGGAAGTCACCGTGTTTCGCGAAGGCCGACGCCATGCCATCGCGTTTTCCGACGGCGATGTGATCGAGCCCTTGCAATCCTTTGCGCTTGCCCGTGGCGAACCGAAGAGCGGCACGCGCATCACGGTCACGCCCAACCTGGGCTACTTCGACCAGGCAGCCATCCCCAAGGACGAATTGATCCGGCTGTTGCGCAGCAAGGCGGTTCTTTTGCCTGGCGTGAAGGTCAGCCTGACGTTTGAGAAGACCGGCGAAGTCATGCACTGGCGCTATGACGATGGTTTGCGCGGCTATTTGCTTGAGGGACTGGCAGGCGCAGACGGCGACGTCGATCCGGTCATTCCGATCTATGAGGGCGCACAGTTCTCGCAGGGCAACGACAGCTTCGCCGAAGGCGAGGGCGCGGCGTGGGTGGTGCTTTGGACCGAGTCGGGAACGCTTTTGCGCGAATCCTACGTCAACCTGATTCCGACGTCGGCGGGCGGCACGCACGAGGCCGGATTGCGCGAGGGTCTTTATCATGCCGTGAAGAGCTTCATCGAGGTGCAAGGACTGCTGCCCAAAGGCGTCAAGCTGTTGCCTGAAGACGTCTTTGCCCGTGTCTCTTTCGTCTTGTCAGCGAAAGTGCTCGATCCGCAGTTTCAAGGCCAGATCAAGGAGCGTTTGAACAGCCGCGATGCGGTCAAGCTGGTTGCAGGCTATAGCCGTCCGGCGCTCGAGTTGTGGCTCAACCAGCACGTCGACTCCGGCAAGAAACTGGCCGAGCTGGTCATTCGGCAGGCCCAGGCGCGCCTGAAGTCGGTGCAGAAAATCGAAAAACGCAAGGGTTCGGGCGTCGCCGTCCTGCCAGGCAAGCTGACCGATTGCGAATCGACCGAATTGACCCGCAACGAACTCTTCCTGGTCGAGGGCGACTCTGCCGGCGGGTCGGCAAAGATGGGCCGCGACAAGAATTTCCAGGCCATCCTGCCCTTGCGCGGCAAGGTCTTAAACGCCTGGGAGACCGAACGCGACCGGCTCTTTGCCAACAACGAGATTCACGACATTGCGGTCGCCATCGGCGTTGATCCGCACTTCTCGGGAGGTGCTGTCGATCTTAGCGGCTTGCGCTACGGCAAGATATGTATCCTGTCCGATGCGGATGTCGACGGCTCGCACATCCAGGTCTTGCTCTTGACGCTTTTTTTCCGGCACTTTCCCAAGTTGATCGAGATGGGGCACGTCTATGTCGCGCGGCCGCCGCTTTACCGCGTCGATGCCGCAGCGCGCGGAAAAAAGCCGCCCCAGAAATTCTATGCGCTCGATGATGGCGAACTGCTTGCGATCGAGGACAAGTTGAAAAAGGACGGCATGCGCGAAGGGGGCTGGAGCATCTCGAGGTTCAAGGGCTTGGGCGAGATGAACGCCGAGCAGCTCTGGGAGACAACCATGAATCCCGATACCCGCAGGCTCCATCCGATCACGCTTGGCGCGCTCGGCTTTGACGCGACCGTACTGCGCATGACGATGCTCATGGGCAAAGGCGAGGCCAGTGCCAGGCGCGCCTGGCTCGAGGAGCATGGCAACGAGGTCGAAGCCGATGTCTAGGATGATCCGGCTCATTTGCATCGGCGCCTTGATCGGGATTGTCATGCCGCGCGTGGCATTTGCCGACATCTACGGATTTGTCGATGAGGCCGGCGTCACGCATTTCGCGCCCGAGCCGGTCGATGCGCGCTACCAGCTGTTCTTTCGCGAAGGCCAGCACGCTTCGGATATCGTGCCACGGGGCGCGTCAGCGGCGGATGGCGAGTTGATGCAGACCCGCCTTTTTCATCGCGTCGTTGACGAGCCGAACGTGCGCAAGTTCGAGCCGCTCATCGTTCGCGTCGCGCGCGAAGAGGGCGCGGATCCGGCGCTGGTGAAATCGGTCATCGCCACCGAATCGGCGTTCGACCCCAATGCGGTGTCAAGCAAGGGTGCGGTGGGCCTGATGCAGGTCCTGCCCGAGACGGCCATGCGCTACGGGCTGGCCGCCGACCGCAAGCGCAGCGTTGCGCAAAAACTCTCCGAGCCGCTCGTCAACCTTCGCATCGGTACGCGCTACCTGCAGGACCTGCGCGCCATGTTCAAGGATCTGCCCCTGGCCCTTGCTGCCTATAACTCGGGCGAGAACAACGTCAAGCGCTTTAACAACCAGATCCCGCCGTTTCCGGAAACCGTTGCCTACGTCAAGGTGGTGCAACAATTCTTCAGTTTTTATGAACCCATGCGCTCGCCCTATATCAGTGCGGGTCGGCTGCACGTGATCCTGCCTGCCAGGCGCAACCTGCCGGCGTCGCTCGCGGGAGGTGATGCGCCTGCGCTTGTGATTCCTGACCAGCCGGTCGAGCCCTCTTCGGTCCTGCATATCCCGTGACGACAGCCGATCTTTTCGATATTGACGCACTGACGCTGGGTGACTACGCCGAGCGGGCCTACCTCGACTATGCCGTGTCGGTGGTCAAGGGACGCGCACTGCCTGACGTTGCCGACGGTCAAAAGCCGGTGCAGCGCAGGATTCTGTACGCGATGCACGAGATGGGGCTCGATTTCACCGGCACTTCGGGGGCCAAGCCGGTCAAGTCCGCGCGTGTGGTCGGCGACGTGCTGGGCAAGTTTCATCCGCATGGTGACCAAAGTGCCTACGATGCGCTCGTCAGGCTCGCGCAAGACTTCGCCATGCGCTACCCGTTAATTGACGGGCAGGGCAATTTCGGCTCGCGCGATGGCGATGGCGCTGCCGCGATGCGCTATACCGAGGCGCGCCTGGCACCGATCGCGCGGCTGCTGCTTGACGAGATCGACCAGGGCACGGTCGATTTCGTGCCCAACTACGAGGGCTCGACGCGCGAGCCGAAACTGCTGCCGGCGCGCCTGCCTTTTGTCCTGCTCAATGGCGCGTCCGGGATTGCCGTTGGTCTTGCCACCGAAATTCCGTCGCACAATCTTGCCGAAATCGCCCGTGCTGCCGTGGCCATGATTCGCGCCGGCGACAAGGCCCGGCTCGAGGATCTGCTGGTCCACGTCAAGGGACCCGATTTTCCCGGCGGCGGGCAGATCATCTCGCCTGAACGCGACATCGCAGAGATGTATCAGAGCGGCCGGGGCTCGCTTAAGGTCAGGGCGCGCTATCGCATCGAAGAACTCGCTCGCGGCCAGTGGCAGGCGGTGTTCACTGAACTGCCCCCTGGCGTGTCGTGCAAGCGCATCGGCGAAGAAATCGAGGAGATCACCAATCCAAAGGTCAAGCTCGGCAAGAAATCCTTGAGCGCCGAGCAGACCCAGTTGCGCCAGAGCATGCTCGCTGTGCTTGACCAGATGCGCGACGAATCCGGCAAGGAGGCCGCAGTAAGGCTGGTGTTCGAGCCCAAGTCGCGCACGATCGACCAGAACGAATTCGTCACGATCCTGCTTGCCCATACCAGCCTTGAGACCAGTGTGCCGGCCAATTTTGTCATGGTCGGGCGCGATGGCAGGCCGCGCCAGAAGGGCCTCGTCGAAATTCTTTCGGAGTGGATCGAAAGCCGCTTTGCCGCGGTCACGCGCCGCACCCAGTTCAGGCTGTCCCAGGTCGACGACCGCATCCACGTGCTCGAAGGGCGCCTCTTGGTGTTCTTGAGCATCGATCGCGTGATCGCCATGATTCGCTCATCGGACGAGCCCAAAGGGGCCCTGATGGCGGCGTTTGCGCTGACCGAGCGCCAGGCCGATGACATTCTCGAGATCCGGCTGCGCCAGCTGGCGCGCCTTGAGGGCATCAAGCTCGAGCGCGATCTTGCCGAGCTGCGCGCGGAAAAGGAAAAGCTCGCCGAGCTGCTTGGCAGCAGCGCAGCGCTCAAGCGCACCGTGATTCGTGAAATCGAGGCTGACGAAAAAGCCTTTGGGGATGCGCGCCGCACCCTGATCCAGGAGGAAAAGCGCACGGTCGCCGAGGTTCGCGTGCAAGACGAGCCGGTGACGGTCATCGTGTCCGAGAAAGGCTGGGTGCGCTCGCGCCTTGGCCACGGCCTTGATGCCGCCCAATGGATCTATAAGCCAGGCGATGCGGCCTACGCGGTCTACGAGTGCCGCAGTCTTGACCAGTTGATTGCCATTGGCAGCAACGGACGCGTCTACTCGACTGCAGTATCGGCGCTTCCGAGCGGGCGCGGTGATGGCGTGCCGGTGACCTCCCTGATCGACGTCGAGCCCGCAACACGCATCGTCCACATGGTTGCAGGCCCGGCTGAGATGCCGCTCTTGATCGCCTCAAGCGCGGGCTATGGCTTCGTGTGCCGGCTTGGCGACATGCTAAGCCGGGTGCGTGGCGGCAAGAGCTTTTTCGATCTCAACGCGGGTGAAGAGCCGCTTCGGCCGGCCTTGATTGATCTCGGGCGCGACAGCCACATCGCCTGCCTCTCCCAGTCCGGCAGACTTCTGGTCTTCGCGTCGCAGGAAATCCGCATGCTGGCAGGCGGTGGCCGCGGCGTCATCCTGCAGGAACTTGGCCAGGGCGAGAAGCTGCTTAGTGCCATTGCACTCTCGTCGCAAGGCGTCATCGTCAGCGGCAGCGGTCGCGCCGGCAAGGAGGCGACGGTGCTGCTGTCTGGCGCCGCGCTTCTCGCCTACGTCGGCAAGCGCGCGCGAAAGGGCAAGATGATCGCCGCCAGACTCAAGCCCGAGCGCCTGATTGCCGTGCGGGCAGCACTGCCGTAACCCTGCGCCAGGGCGGCATTTGCGCGCGCGCCCGGCAGTCTTTATGATGCGCCGCGGCGCGACAGCGAAAGTTTTGCGCGACGCTTGAAAACGGGCCGCACGGCACCATTTTCGAATTTAATCACTGCATCGGAGAAAGCCCATGGGCGCACCAAAAGAGACGCTCGGATTTCAAGCCGAGGTCAAAGAGCTGCTTCACCTGATGATTCACTCCTTGTATTCGAACAAGGAGATTTTTCTGCGCGAATTGATCTCGAATGCCTCGGATGCGGCCGACAAGCTGCGTTTTGAAGCGCTCAACGCCCCGCAACTCTACGAGGGCGACAGTGAGCTTGCCATCGAGGTCTCCTTTGACAAGGAGGCGCGCACGGTGACGATCGCCGACAACGGTATCGGCATGTCGCGCACCGAGGCGATCGAGCATCTTGGCACCATCGCCAAATCCGGCACGCGTGAATTTTTCTCGAAACTTTCGGGCGACCAGCAAAAAGATGCCGCCCTGATTGGCCAGTTCGGTGTCGGCTTCTATTCCGCATTCATCGTCGCTGACCGCGTCACGGTGCGTTCGCGCCGTGCCGGGCTTTCCGCGGGTGAGGGCGTCGAGTGGGCAAGCGACGGCTCGGGCGAATTCACCGTCGAGCAAATCGACAAGGCCAAGCGCGGCACCGAAGTCATCTTGCACCTGCGCGAAGGCGAGGATGAACTCCTGTCGGGCTGGAAACTGAAGTCGATCCTGCTCAAGTATTCGGATCACATCTCGCTGCCGATTCGCATGCCCAAGGAATCCTGGGATGCAGAGAAGAAGGAACAGGTGACAAGCGCAGAATTCGAGACCGTCAACCAGGCCAGCGCGCTTTGGACGCGCCCCAAGTCGGACATCACCGACGAGCAGTACATCGAGTTCTACAAGCACGTCTCGCACGATTTCGAGGCGCCACTCGCCTATACGCATGGCAAGGTCGAAGGGCGCAGCGAATACACCCAGCTGCTCTATGTTCCTGCGCGTGCGCCGTTCGATCTTTGGGATCGCGAGCGCCGCGGTGGCTTAAAGCTCTACGTCAAGCGCGTTTTCATCATGGACAACGCCGAGCAGCTGTTGCCCTCGTACCTGCGCTTTATCCGCGGCGTGGTCGATTCCAACGACCTGCCGCTTAACGTTTCCCGCGAAATCCTGCAGGAAAGCCGCGACGTGCGGGCGATCCGCGAGGGCTGCACCAAGAAGGTTTTGACAATGCTTGAGGATCTGGCGCAAAACCAGAAGGACAAATACGCGACCTTCTGGAAGGAATTCGGCCAGGTTCTCAAGGAAGGCATCGGCGAGGATATGGCCAATCGCGATCGCATTGCCAGGCTGTGCCGCTTTGCCACAACTGCCAATGACAGCGAAGTGCAGGAGGTCGCGCTCGCCGACTACGTGGCGCGCATGAAGGAAGGCCAAACCAAGATCTATTACGTCACGGGCGAGAGCTTTGGGGCTGCGAAGAACAGTCCGCACCTGGAGATTTTCAGGAAAAAGGGCGTCGAAGTCCTGCTGCTTTCCGACCGCGTTGACGAGTGGATGTTGAGCTATCTCAACGCGTTTGAAGAAAAGGAACTGCAAAGCGTCGCCAAGGGCGGGCTTGATCTTGGCGCGCTCGAGGACGAGACGGAAAAAAAGGCGCACGAGGAAGAGGCGCAAAATCTTTCGCCCTTGACCGAAAAGATCAAGGAGGCGCTTGGCGATCTGGTCAAGGAAGTGCGCGTCACCTTCCGGCTCACCGATTCGCCAGCGTGTCTTATCGCAGAAGATGGCGACATCAGCGGGCACCTCGCGCGCATGCTCAAGGCAGCCGGCCAGAAGGCGCCTGACGCCAAGCCGATTCTCGAGATCAACCCGCATCACCCGCTCGTGGAAAGGCTCGATCCCGCATCGGCGCATTTCTCCGACTGGAGCCACGTGCTTTTTGATCAGGCTACGCTTGCCGAAGGCGGCCATCTTGACGATCCTGCGGCCTTCGTCAAGCGCTTGAACGCGCTGCTGCTCTCCGGCGCCGCGTGATGGCCCTGCTGCCCGCGTGAATCGCAGCCAGCGCGGGCAGCAAAGGCGGCGCCAGCGCCAGGCGCCGCTGACGTTCTCGGAAGAAGCCGGCGTTCGCTACCTGCACTTTGGCACCGAGTGGATCCAGGGCGCGATGAATCTGTCGCGCCCTTTTGCCATCGAGCTCGAGTATGCGCAGCAGATGATGGCGACGTGGCTTTTTATCGATGCGCCGGAACACATCATGCAGCTTGGTCTTGGCGCGGCGTCGCTCACCAAGTTCTGCTATCGCGCCTTTCCCCATGCGCGCGTCACCGCCGTTGAACTCAGCGACGAGGTCATCGCCGCTGCGCGCAGCATGTTCCGCCTGCCTCCCAACGACCATCGCCTCGACGTCATCGAAGGCGATGCCGCACGCGTGATTGCCGAGCCAGGAAGGCGCGGCACGGTCGACTGGCTACAGGTCGATCTCTACGATGCGACAGCGCGCGGTCCCGTGCATGATTCAGCGGTGTTCTACGGCGACTGCTTCAGGCTCCTCAGGCAGCCTGGCGTGATGAGCGTCAACCTGTTTGGCGATCATCCGAGTTTTGAGCGGAACTGGCGCGCCATTTGTTACGCTTTTGACAATCGCGCCCTGGCCTTGCCCGAAGTCCATGAGGGCAACCGGGTTGTTTTGGCCTTTCGCGGGCCGCCCCTCGCCGCAAGCTGGACCACGCTTTATGCGGCTGCTGAAGAAATCGAAAATCGTTCGCGCTTGCCCGCGGCGAAGTGGGTGAGCGCCATGCGATCGATCACAAAACCCAAAGCCCAGGGCGTTTTTCTCTAGGGCTTTGCCTGCCCGCATCGCTTATACTTTGGCTGCGGGCGATGGGTCAGCGCCACGCCCAGAGGCCATATGAATTCAGCAGTGGTATCCCCGAAGGCGGCAAGCGCGCCCGTCGGCCGGCTGACGATGTCGCAGGTTGCGGCATGGCTAGGCGAAGATGGCATGATCACCGCCGAGCAGGCGAAAGATCTGTTTGGCGCGGCAGCGCGAGGGCATGAGCAGCATCCCCTGATCACGGCGTCCGAACTCAAGTTCAAGTCGGGCATTGCCCCGCACCGTATCCTGACACTCGATGTGCTCTCCGAATGGTTGGCCAAGCGCGTCAAGCTGCCTTACGTCCGCATCGATCCGCTCAAGGTCGATTTCTCGCGCATCGCCGAACTGATGAGTTCGACCTACGCCAGCCGCTTTAGCATTTTGCCGATCGAGGTCGGAGCCACCGAGGTGACGATTGCGACCAGCGAGCCCTTCGTTAGCGAATGGATTGCCGAGCTCGAGCGCATATTGCGGCGCCCGCTCAAGCGCGTCTTCGCCAATCCGAGCGATGTGACGCGTTTCATCGCCGAATTTTTCTCGCTGGCACGCTCGGTCAAGGGCGCTGCAGCCAAGGGCGGCGCATCGGCGCAGAACAGTTTCGAGCAGTTAGTCGAGCTTGGCAATGTCAAGTCGGCAGGGCGCCAGTTCGATTCCAATGACGCGCACATCGTGCAGATTGTCGATTGGCTCTGGCAGTATGCCTTCGACCAGCGCGCCTCGGACATCCACCTCGAGCCCAGGCGCGACCAGGGCATCGTGCGCTTTCGCATCGATGGCGTTCTGCATCAGGTCTACCAGATGCCAGGCGGCGTGCTTTCGGCCATGACCAGCCGCATCAAGCTGCTCGGACGCATGGATGTCGTCGAAAAGCGCCGGCCGCAGGACGGCCGCATCAAGACGCGCACCTTCGATGGTAACGAGGTCGAGCTCAGGCTATCGACCTTGCCGACGGCGTTTGGCGAGAAACTCGTCATGCGCATTTTTGATCCGGACGTGGTCGTCAAGGATTTCGGCGAGCTGGGTTTTTCCGATGAGGACGCGCGCCGCTGGAATGGCCTGACGAGCCATCCGTACGGCATCGTGCTCGTGACGGGACCGACCGGATCGGGCAAGACGACAACGCTGTACTCGACGCTCAAGACACTCGCCACCGAAGAGGTCAATGTCTGCACCATCGAGGACCCGATCGAGATGGTCGAAGCGTCGTTTAACCAGATGCAGGTCCAGCATGGCATCGACCTGTCGTTTGCCGATGGCGTGCGCGCACTCATGCGCCAGGACCCCGACATCATCATGGTCGGCGAGGTGCGCGACTACGAAACGGCCGAAATGGCCGTGCAGGCGGCGCTAACCGGCCACCTCGTGTTTTCGACGGTGCATACCAACGATGCCCCATCGGCATTGACGCGGCTGCTCGAGCTGGGCGTGCCGCCCTATCTGCTTAACGCCACCGTCCTTGGCATTCTTGCGCAGCGCCTGGTGCGTATTCTCTGCCCGCATTGCAAGGAACCCGGAGGGCCCGTTGACAAGTCGCTGTGGGACCACATGATTGCGCCCTGGACGACCGAAAGTCCGGTGCAGGTGTACAAGCCGGTGGGCTGCCTTGAATGCCGCATGACCGGTTATCGCGGCCGTACCGGCATCTACGAATTGATGGAACTGACAAGCGAGATCAAGTCGCTTGTCAATGCCGAGCCCAACCTCGAGAGCCTGCGTGGGCAGGCCATCCGGCAAGGCATGCACTCCTTGCGTCTGTCAGGCGCGCTCAAGGTGGCCCAGGGGTTAACGACCATTGAAGAGGTGCTCAAGGTCGCGCCGCCACAGTGATTAAGGCACGCCCGCCGATGGCCGGGACGGCGGCCCGGTGAGCCAGCTCGCTAGCGCAGCGCCACCACCCTGCCGTTGACAATGCGCACCGTATCGCCAACGTTGTAGGGCCAGGGCTCGAGATGCGTGAAGTAACGCTCACGCCCGCTCGGGTAGCGCACCACGAGCTGGTATTCGGTGCGCGAGCGCGCGTTCTTTTCGATGGCATTGCCGGCAACCGCGCCGCCCGCTGCGCCAAGCAGCGTCAGGGCGACATTGCCGCGGCCATTGCCGATGCTGTGCCCGATCAAGCCGCCGGCGATTCCGCCGCCGACAGCGCCAAGCCCCGTGCTCTCGCCGCGCACTGCGATCGGGCGCATCGCCGTGACGGTGACGCAGTCGCCACAAGGCGCTATGGGCGCTGCCTGTGCGCTTGCGCCGGCATCAGCAGGCGCGCTCGCGGGTGTGCCAAGGGCGGCTGCATTCGGAGCCGGTGCGAACTGGGCGGGGGGCGTGTCCGGTGCCGGTGGCACAGCTGCCGTGTTGTTAAAGCCAGGTGGGGGTGGCGCCACCGTATCGGCGCTGCCAGCGGCGCTCGCTGGCGCGGGCGTTGCACTTGCGACGGCTAGCGCAGGCGAGCTGGACGTTTGTGCCGCCGAGCGGTTATTGAGCAGGGTCGCAATGCCCACGCCGCTTAGCAGGATGATCGAGATCGACGCGGCAATGACCAGCGGATGAACTTTGGCGCGAGGCGCGGAACTGATAGGATCCATGGACTCTCCTTGGTTCAGACACGTGCCTGGAGAAAACGGCCAGGCGAATTCAAACAGGACGGACTCAATATTACTTTGACAGCGTGCGCATGCTGCGTTCCAAGCCATCCAGGGTGATCGGGTACATGCGCTGGCGCACGATCTGCTGGATCACGGCGATCGACTGGCGGTACTGCCACAGCGCCTCGGGCTCGGGGTTGAGCCAGACGAACTTGGGAAAGGTGCTGGTCAGCCGCTGCAGCCAAACGGCGCCCGCTTCCTCGTTGTTGTATTCGACGCTGCCGCCCGGTTGCAGGATTTCGTAGGGGCTCATGGTCGCATCCCCGACCAGGATCAGCTTGGTATCGGGCGTGTGCTTGCGCAGGATCTCCCAGGTCGGAAAACGCTCGGCGTGGCGCCTGCGGTTGTTCTTCCACAGGTACTCGTAGACGCAATTGTGGAAGTAGTAAAATTCCATGTGCTTGAATTCGGCGCGCGCCGCCGAGAACAGCTCCTCGGTGCGGGCGATGTGTTCATCCATCGTGCCGCCGACATCGAGCAGCATCAGGACCTTGATATTGTTGCGGCGTTCGGGAACCATTTTGATGTCAAGCCAGCCGGCATTGCGAGCGGTAGAGCCAATCGTGTCGGGCAGGTCGAGTTCGAGTTCCGAGCCCTCGCGCGCGAAGCGGCGCAGTCGCCGCAAGGCAAGCTTGATGTTGCGCGTACCGAGTTCGACCTGATCGTCGTAGTCGCGATAAGCGCGCGCCTCCCAGACCTTGACCGCGCTGCGGTTTCCCGCTGACGGCCCGCCGATGCGAATGCCTTCCGGGTTGAAGCCGCCATTGCCAAAGGGCGATGTGCCGCCGGTGCCGATCCAGCGATTGCCGCCTTCGTGCCGCTCCTTTTGTTCCTTGATCAGTTCGGCCAGCCGTTTCATCAACGCGTCCCAGCCACCGAGCTTTTCCACCAGCGCCTTCTCCTCGGGCGATAGCTCGCGTTCGAGTTTTTTCAAGAGCCAGTCCTCGGGAATCTCGATCTGCGCATCAAAGGCGCCGGCGGCACCATTGAAGTAGGCGCCAAAGGCCTTGTCGAACTTGTCAAAGTGCTGCTCGTCTTTGACCAGCACCATGCGCGAGAAGTAATAGAACTCGTCAAGCGAGGGCTCGATGACCGACTGTTTTAAGCCCTCAAGCAGGACCATGAACTCCTTGATTGACACCGGGATGCGGGCCGATTTGAGCGCGAAGAAGAAATCGATCAGCATGGCAGGCGATTCAGCTTGAATTTGAGGTGGTGCCTGACGGTTGGCCATTCGGGCGCCACGATCGAGAACACGACGGTGTCGCGCAGCGTGCCGTCAGCACCGATCTGGTGGTGGCGCAAGACGCCGTCCTGTTTCGCGCCAAGGCGCAGGATCGCGTTGCGCGAGGCATGGTTCATCCAGTGCGTCCTGAATTCGACAGCGATGCATTTGAGTTGGTCAAACGCGTGTGCCAGCAAGAGCAGCTTGGCTTCGGTGTTGATTGCCGTGCGCTGGGCGCTTGTCGCATACCAGGTGTAGCCGATTTCGAGCCTGCGGTTATTGCTGTCGACGTTAAAGTAGCGCGTCGAGCCGACAATTTCGCCATCTTCCTTGCGCCTTGCGACGAACGTCAGCGCATCGATCGCTTCGTGCCATTGCAGCGCGGTTGTGACGTAGGTCTCGACCCGGTCGGGGTGGGGCACCGAGGTGTACCAGAGCTTCCATAACTCGCCGTCCCTGGCGGCCTTGGCAAGCCCTTCGCAATGCGCCAAGGACACCGGTTCGAGCGTGACGAATTCGCCTGTGAGCGTGACGGGTTCGATCCAGCGCGACATGGCGTTGCGGTTAGCGGTTATTGCGCGCCATGAAAACAAGGCGCTCGAAGAGGTGCACGTCCTGCTCGTTTTTGAGCAGCGCTCCGTGTAGCGGAGGGATGACGGCCTTGTTGTCCTTGCTGTGCAAGGCCTCAGGTGGAATGTCCTCGGCAAGCAGGAGCTTGAGCCAGTCGAGCAATTCCGACGTCGACGGCTTTTTCTTGAGGCCGGGGACCTCACGCATCTGGAAAAATGCCGTCATGGCGGCTGCCACCAACTCCTTTTTCAGGCCCGGGTAATGCACGTCGATGATCTGCTGCATCGTCTCCTTGTCTGGAAAGCGGATGTAATGGAAAAAGCAGCGGCGCAAGAAGGCGTCGGGCAGTTCCTTCTCATTGTTGGACGTGATCACGACGAGCGGGCGATGCTTTGCCTTGACCAGCTCGTGTGTCTCGTAGACGTAGAACTCCATGCGGTCGAGCTCGCGCAGCAGGTCATTGGGAAATTCGATGTCGGCCTTGTCGACTTCGTCGATCAAGAGCACGACGGGCACATCCGAGATGAAGGCTTGCCAGAGCACGCCCTTGACGATGTAGTTCTCGATGTTGGCCACGCGCGCGTCACCGAGCTGCGAATCGCGCAGGCGGGAGACGGCGTCGTACTCGTACAGGCCCTGCTGGGCCTTGGTGGTCGA
>CAJCIC010000075.1 GCA_903970185.1 Gammaproteobacteria bacterium | reverse complement strand
ACTTGCGCCAGCCCAACCCGCGCGGTCTCGGCTGGTGGCACGACACCGTGCCGCTGATCGCGCCTCACCTTGCGCCAGCGCAGGCGGAGCTCGTGCAAGACGAGGTCGCAGCCGTTGCGCTTGCGCTTCGCGCGCGTCTTGACGGCCTTCCCCGCGGGCCGATCCACGCCGATCTGTTTCGCGACAACGTGCTCTTTGAAGGCGACGAGCTTGGCGGCTTTATCGATTTCTATTTCGCCGGCTGTGACGCCTGGCTGTTCGATCTTGCGGTGTGCATCAACGACTGGTGTATCGTGCAGGCCTCGGGCGAGGTCATCGCGCCCCTGGCACGGTCGTTTCTCACCGCCTACGCCGATGTGCGTGCCTTCACTGACGAAGAGCGCGAAGCGTGGCCGTGGATGTTGCGCGCTGCGGCACTGCGATTTTGGCTCTCGCGCCTGGCGGACGTGGTCTTGCCGCGGCAAGCGGCGCTGCTAACGCCGCACGATCCGCGTCATTTCGAGAGAATCGTGCTCAAAAGGCGTGCCGAGGCGAAAGACACCGTCGCGCCCTTGCCTTGACGATGCGAGACCCATGGACGTCTTGAAACTTCCCGCAGCAGCAGGAGTTGCCTGGATTCGCGGCGGCTTCATGCTGCTTTTCACGCAGTTTCTGGGCATCCTGATGCTGGTCATGACCTACGGCTTCGCGATCATCCTTGCCGGCTACGCTGCGAGCGGCATGGCCTATGTCGCAAACATGGGCGGCCTTGACGATGCCATCGTCGAAAAGAGCGTCGATTTGGTGCTGGCCATGCTGGCACCGGCGTTGACCATCGGCTTCATGGCCGCCTGCCGCGCCGTCGCTGCAGGTGAGCGCGTCGGTCCGGCATTCATTCTTGCCGGCTTTCAGGTCGGCAAAAAGCGACTCTTATCGCTGCTCGGGCTTGGTGTCTTCCAGGTCGCTGCACTTTTTGTCGTCAGGACCCTGCTTGCCGGCGAGCTGCCGCCTGGCACGCCCGATCCCGACAGTATCGAGGCCTTGACCGGCTCGTTTGACACCAGCACCCTGTCAGATACCGCCGCCGCGCATTTTCTTCTCGTGCGCAGTGCCGAGTTGATCGCGCGCCTTGGCGTTGCCGTCGTGCTCTGGTATGCGCCGATGCTGGTGGCCTGGCATGGCATGCGTTCAGTCAAGTCGACCTTCTACAGCGTGGCTGCGTGCTGGCGCAATCGCGCGGCCTTCGTCATCTTCGGGCTGGGCTGGGTCGCGCTTTGGATCACGCTTTTTGGCATCATCGGCCTGGGCTCGGTCCTGGGTCTTGGCGATAACGCCAAATTGCTTTTCTGGCCGGTCGCCCCGATCATGTTCGCCGCCATGTATTGCTCGGTCTACGTGACCTATGCCAGCGTGTTCGTTATCACTGCGCCTGCAGCTGCAGCCCCCTAGGCCGCCTCGAGCTTGGCAATACCAAGCGCCAGCCATTTGAGGCCGTTGCGGCCAAAATTGATGTGCGCCCGTGCGTCACTGCCAGCGCCTTCGAGATTGACGATGACGCCCTCGCCGAACTTGGCATGCAAGACGCTCTGGCCGATGCGAAAGCCGCTCGCTTGCGCGCGCTTGGCATGGGCCCAGCCGGGAATGGCTTCGGGGCGCGAAGGCTCGTCCCAGGCACTGGCGCCTGACGAATACGGGTTGTAGCCGGCCTGCTGACGCGGTGTCAGCCACTTCATTGCTGCCTCGGGCATCTCCGCAAAGAAGCGCGAGCGCAGGTGATAGCGCGTCTGGCCATGCAGCATGCGTGACTGGGAAAAACTGAGATAAAGGCGCTCGCGCGCGCGCGTGATCGCGACATACATCAGGCGCCGCTCTTCTTCGAGTCCGTCATCTTCCTTGACGCTGTTCTCGTGCGGGAACAAGCCTTCTTCAAGGCCGGTGATGAACACGGCGTCGAATTCGAGCCCCTTGGCCGAATGCACGGTCATCATCTGCAAGGCATCCTGCCCGGCCAGTGCCTGGTTCTCGCCGGCCTCAAGCGAGGCATGCGACAAAAATGCATCGAGTGGCGAGATGCGCTCGATCGTCGGATTGCCCTCGGCATCGACGACGAGCGTGCCAGGCGCTGCATCACCGCCCGCGGCATTGGCCTGGGCCTCTTCGCCAAAGCCTTCCTCGCCGACGAAGCTTGCCGCCGCGTTGACCAGTTCGCCCAGGTTTTCAATGCGGTCCTGGCCTTCCTTCTCGGTCGCATAAAACGCAAGCAGTCCGCTCTTGTCGTTGACGTGCTCGATCATTTGCGGCAGGGGCAGCGCCAGTGTCTCGCGCCGCATGGTGTCAATCAGGCGCACAAACGTCGCGAGGCTTGAAGCGGCCTTGCCGCTTAATCGTCCGACTGCGGCCCAAAGCGAGCTTTTTTGCGCGCGCGCGGCATCTTGCAGTTGCTCAAGCGAGCGCGCACCGATGCCACGGGTTGGAAAATTGACGACGCGCAAGAACGCCGTGTCATCGTCGGGATTTGACATCAGCCGCAAATAGGCGAGCGCGTGCTTGACCTCCTGCCTCTCGAAAAAACGCAATCCGCCATAGACCCGATACGGCAGGCCGGCATTGAAGAGCGCGTGCTCGATGACGCGGGACTGGGCGTTGGAGCGATACAGGATGGCGATATTGGAGCGCGTCGTGCCCTCGCGCACAAGGGCACGGACCTCTTCGATGAGCCACTGGGCCTCCTGGATGTCGGTCGACGACTCGTAGACCCTGACCGGCTCGCCCACGCCCTGCGCGGTCCACAGGTTCTTGCCAAGCCGTGATGCGTTGTGGCGAATCAGGGCATTTGCGGTGTCAAGAATATGGCCGTGCGAGCGATAATTCTGCTCGAGCTTGATGACCTTGTCGACGTGAAACTCGCGTTCGAACTGGGCCATGTTGCCAACGTTGGCGCCGCGAAACGCATAGATGCTCTGATCGTCGTCGCCTACCGCGAAAACGCTCGACGGGCGTGGCGTGCCGATCCCGGCCATGAGCTTGAGCCAGGCGTATTGCAGCCTGTTGGTGTCCTGGAATTCGTCGACGAGGATGTGCCGAAAGCGCTGCTGGTAGTGTTCGCGCAGCGGCTGGTTGCGCAACAGGAGTTCGTAGCTGCGCAAAAGCAATTCGGCAAAATCGACAACCCCTTCGCGCTGGCACTGCTCGTCATAGAGCGCATAGAGCTCGACAAAGCGCCGGTTGAATTCGTCGTTGGCGGCAACTGCGCCTGCGCGCAGGCCTTCGTCCTTGGCGCCGTTGATGAACCACGCCAGCTGGCGCGGCGGATATTTTTCGTCGTCGACATTGTTCGCGCGCATCAGCCGTTTGATGGCTGCGAGCTGGTCGGCGGAATCGAGGATCTGGAACGCCTGGGGCAGGCCGGCGTCACGAAAATGCGCCCGCAAAAGCCGGTTGCAGGTGCCGTGAAAGGTGCCAATCCACATGCCGCGCGTATTGATCGGCAACATCGCGGCAAGTCGCGTTGTCATCTCGCGCGACGCCTTGTTGGTGAAGGTCACGGCGAGCACGCCAGCTGGAGAAATCTGGCCGGTCGAGATCAGCCATGCGATGCGCGTCGTGAGAACGCGCGTCTTGCCGCTGCCTGCACCCGCCAGGATCAACGCCGAGTGACTGGGCAGGGTGACCGCTGCGAGTTGCTCGGGATTGAGGTTGGCGAGCAGGTCGGCCATGCGCGAAGAGGATTGACTTGCGCTTTGAGGCGCGAAACGGGGAAGTCCGAAAAGCCACGAAAGCCACGAAAGCCACGGATCGCGGCCGCAAGGTCTTCATTATAAGTCAGGCCCGTGCCGGCTTTCGCGCTTCGCCGCAACCCGGTTCTTGCTGCCGGCTGCCTTCTGTCTGGCGCCGTGGTCTAGGACATCAGCGCGCAGCGATCGAGCGTACCTTCAACGGGCGCGAGAAACGTGCGCTCTTCGCGCAGTATGAAGCGCTTTTCCTGTGCCATCGTGAAGTTCGCGCGCGCCGCAGCGTCTTCACGAAGGCGCGCCCGATAGCGCTCATAGCCTGCAAGCGAGTCAAAGCCAATCAGCGCCTGCGCGATGTCGTTGGTGCCTTCAGAGGGCAGGAAGTAGCCAAGCAGATGGCCGCCAAGACGCGGGATGATGTCGCCCCAGCGCCTTGCATATTCGGCAAAGGCATCACGCTGAAACGGGTCGAGCTGGTAACGGATGAAAACCGTGACAGCCATGAGTTCCTCCTTCTGGTTCGATACGAAGGCAAACAGTACGCGCATTTCGGTCACAGATGGTTCGTCGCAGAGCGAACCATGGCGGCCATCGCGAAATCGCATGCCGCTGCACCGCCGCCAGCCCTCAGGCGCGAAGGAAGTGGGCGGCAAACGCCTTTTCGCCTTGCCGCGAGAACGTCACAATGCGCGACTTCGGCACGCGCTGGGCCCAGCCCGCCGCAAAGCACTTTTTAAGGAGTGCAGCGCCAAGCGCGCCCGCGAGGTGGCGCCGGCGCACGCTCCAGTCAAGGCAGGTGCGGCAAAGCGGGCGCTTTTGCCTTTGAAGCTCGTCGATGTCGATACCGAGCCCGGAAAACCAGGCCACGCCAGACACCGTCACGCGGGGCAGCGTGCCATCTTCGAGATGGCCACGCGCAAGCAGGGTGTCGAATGCGGCAACGCCGAATTCCCCCGCCAGATGGTCGTAGCAGACACGCGCACGACGCAAAAGGGGCTCGCGCGGCGATGCCCGCGCGCGCAGTTGCCCGGCACGAACGGCGACGCCTGCGAGCGCCTCGAGCAGATGCGCGACATCGGCATTGGCCAGGCGGAAATAACGGTGCCGGCCCTGCGCTTCAAGCGTGATCAGGCGGCCATCGACAAGCTTTGCCAGGTGCGCGGAGACCGTCTGCTTTGACAGCTTGACGATCATCGCCAGTTCGCTCGCCGTCAGCGCTTCGCCCGCCAAAAGTGCCGTGAGGATTTCGGCGCGGGCGCGCTCGCCGATGAGAAAGGCGATATTGGCAATGTTCGGGCCGTCTTTCATGATTCGATCCTAGACGAACCATGCCGATGCGACAAGCCCGGCCCTGCGAGAGTGCCAGGGCCCCGTGATGCGTCAGCCAAGCCCGAAGGCGGGCCAAGGCGTGCGGCTATAATCGTCGACTGGCCCGCGCGACACGGCGTGTGCACCTACGGCAGAACCACGACCTCAATGCAAGAAAAATATTTTCCGGGCGAAATCGAAGCCTTGGCGCAAGCCCACTGGCGACAACTTGGCGCAGATGTCGTGCGCGAGGATGCAATAGACGCAAGCGGCAAGCCAAAGCCGAAGTTCTATGCCTGCTCGATGCTGCCCTATCCCTCCGGCAAGCTGCACATGGGGCACGTGCGCAACTACACCATCAACGATGTCATGACGCGCTACATGCGCATGCGCGGCTTCAATGTCCTGATGCCGATGGGCTGGGACGCGTTTGGCCTGCCCGCCGAAAACGCCGCGATCGAAAAGGGCGTGGCGCCTGCGGCCTGGACCTACGCCAACATCGCCGACATGAAGGCCCAGATGCAGCCGTTGGGCCTGGCCTTTGACTGGTCGCGCGAGATCACCGCGTGCGATCCCAATTACTACAAGTGGAACCAGTGGTTCTTTCTCAAGATGCTCGAGAAGGGCATCGCCTATCGCAAGACACAGATCGTCAACTGGGATCCGCAGGATCGAACCGTGCTCGCCAACGAACAGGTCGTCGACGGCCGCGGCTGGCGCACCGGCGCGCTGGTGGAAAAGCGCGAAATTCCAGGCTACTACCTGCGCATCACCGACTACGCCGAAGAGTTGCTCGATTGCGTCGTCGATCATCTCCCCGGCTGGCCCGAACGCGTGCGCACCATGCAGGAAAACTGGATCGGCAAGAGCGAGGGCTTGCGCTTTGCCTTCCCCCATGACATCCGCAATGCGGCCGGTGAACTGATTGGCGAGGGCAGGCTTTACGTCTTCACGACGCGCGCCGACACGATCATGGGCGTGACCTTTTGCGCAGTCGCAGCAGAGCATCCGCTCGCTACCCATGCCGCAGGCCTTGATGCAGGGCTCGCCGCTTTCATCGAGGAGTGCAAAAAAGGCGGCACGAGCGAAGCCGAAGTCGCGCTGCGCGAGAAGCTTGGCATGGCAACCGGGCTTGCCGTGACGCACCCGATGACGGGCGAAAGCATCCCGGTATGGGTTGGCAACTACGTTCTCATGAGCTACGGCGACGGCGCCGTGATGGGCGTGCCGGCGCACGACGAGCGCGATTTCGAATTCGCAAAGAAGTACCACCTTCCGATTCGCCAGGTCATCGCCGTCGATGATCGGCCGTTTACAACTGACGCGTATCAGGAGTGGTACGGGGACAAGACGCAAGGAAGGTGCATCGCATCGAAAGACCTCGACGGGCTTGGCTATCGCGAGGCCGTCGAGCGCGTTGCCGCCTTCCTTTCCGCCCGCGGCCTGGGCGAGATGAAAACCACTTATCGGCTGCGCGACTGGGGCATCTCGCGCCAGCGCTACTGGGGAACGCCGATCCCCATGATCCATTGCGCAAAATGCGGCACCGTGCCCGTGCCGGAATCCGATTTGCCGGTGGTCTTGCCCGAGGATCTCGTCCCCGACGGCTCGGGCAATCCGCTCGCCCACGATCGCCGCTTTCTCGATTGCACCTGCCCGGTTTGCGGCGGCGCTGCCGAGCGCGAAACCGACACCATGGACACCTTTGTCGATTCGGCCTGGTACTACATGCGCTATTGCTCGCCGGACAACCCCAAGGCCATGGTCGATGCGCGCTGTGACTACTGGATGCCGATGGATCAGTACATCGGCGGCATCGAGCATGCCGTCTTGCATCTGTTATACGCACGCTTTTGGACCAAGGTCATGCGCGACATGGGCTTGGTCAAATTCGACGAGCCGTTCACGCGCCTCTTCACGCAGGGGATGCTCTTAAACGAAAGCTTTTATCGCGAGGACGAATCCGGCAAGAAGCGCTGGTTCTACCCGACCGAGGTCGAGATCCGCTTCGATGAAAAGGGCAAGATCGTCGGTGCCGTGGCCAAGGAAGACGGCAAGCCTGTGGTGCTTGGCGGCGTCGAAAAGATGTCCAAGTCGAAAAACAACGTCGTCGAGCCGCGCGACATCATGGCGCGCTATGGTGCCGACACCGCGCGACTTTTTTCGATGTTTGCAGGTCCCCCCGAAGATTCGGCGATCTGGTCGGACTCAAGCGTCGAGGGTGCCAACCGCTTCTTGCGCAGCCTTTGGAGTTTTTGTCACACGGTCAAAAACCAGCCGCTGCTGGCGTGCCACCTGAATCATGTCATGACCGGCGTCTCAGGCAACGAGGCCAGAAAGCTGCGCCGCGAGATCCACCTCAACTTCAAGCAGGTCAGCGAAGACTACGCACGCCTTAAGTACAACACGGTGGTCTCGGGTGCGATGAAGATCCTCAACGCCTTAAGTGCTGCGACAAAGCGCGCCGATCTTCACGGCGATACGCAAAGCTGCCAGGTCATCGCAGAAGGCCTGTCGATTCTGCTGCGCGCGCTTTATCCGGTCACGCCGCACATCACCCACGCCGCGTGGCAGGCGCTCGGGCTTGACGCCGCGATGGGCGAAATCGTCAGTGCGCCCTGGCCGCTCGTCGATGACGCGGCGCTGGCGCAAGACGAGATCGAACTCGTCGTGCAGGTCAACGGCAAACTGCGCAGCACGATTCGCGTGGCGGCCAACGCCAGCCAGAAGGAAATCGAAACCCAGGCGCTAGCCGATGACCACGTGCAGAAGTTTGCAGTCGGGCCGATCAAGAAAATCTGGCTCGTGCCCGGCCGTCTGATCAACATCGTGGTGTAATGCCCACCATGCAAAAGCGCGCTGCCTTGCTGATGGTGCTGCTGCTCTCGGGCTGCGGTTTCCATCTGCGCGGCACCACCGACATTCCGTTTTCGAGCATCTACCTTGGCGTCGGTGATACGTCGCAGATTGCGGTGACGCTGAAACGCTCGATTCGCGGCAATGGACCCACGCGCGTGGAGGCCGACCCGGCCAAGGCCGATATCCGCCTCGAACTGCTTGGCGAAGGCGTCAGGACCGAGATCCTCACCATCAACTCGCTTGGCGCCGCAGCAGAATACAACCTCTACTACACCGTGCGCTTTCGTGTCACCGATCCGCAGGGCAGGCAATACATCCCGATCACGGCGTTGCCGCTGCGCAGGCTGGTCATCGTCAATTCGAATTCGGTGCTGCCTGAAAACTTCGAAATCCTGCAGTTGATCAGTGACATGCAAAGCGACGCCGCGCAACAGATCCTGCGCCGCGTCGAAGCGCTCAAGCCCGGCGTTTTCGCCGTTGCCACACCGCAGAGCGGTCCTGCTGCCCCGATTGCAGGTCCGATGCAGCCGCTTGCGCCAACCGGGCCGCTTCTGACTCCTGGCCTGTCGCAGTAAGCCATGCAACTGCGACAAGCCGACCTCGCCGCCCATCTGTCCCGCGGGCTCAAGCCGCTTTACGTGATCCATGGCGACGAGCCGCTTTTGGTCATTGAAGCAGCCGATGCCATTCGCAAAGCCGCGCGCGGCGCGGGTTTTAGCGAGCGTGAAGTCTTGAGTTTCTCCGGACGCAGCATGCCCTGGGGCGCGCTCGCGGCGGCAACTCGCAGCATGAGTCTTTTTGCAGAGAAAAAACTCATCGAAGTGCGCCTGCCCTCCGGCAAGCCTGGCGTCGAAGGCGCCAAGGCATTGATTGCGCACAGCACTGCGAATTTCGACGATATCGTGACCCTCGTGATCCTGCCACGCCTTGACGGCAACACGCGAAAAAGCGCATGGTTCGCGGCGCTTGAGAAAAATGGCGTGTCGCTTGCCGTGGCCAGCGTCGATGCCGAGCGCCTGCCAGCGTGGATCGGCCAGCGACTTGCACTGCAGGGCCAAAGTGCCGACGCCAGCACCTTGCAGATGATGGCCGAGCGTGTCGAAGGCAATCTGCTTGCGGCATTCCAGGAAATCCAGAAGCTTGCCTTGCTGTGCCCGCCAGGCCGCCTTGAGCCCGCCGATGTCGCGCGTGCCGTGGCCCGCGTCGCACGTTATGACGTGTTCGAATTGCGCGACGTCTTGCTGCGCGGCGATGTGGCCCGGATGCAACGCATGTTCGACGGCCTGGAGAGCGAGGGCGAATCGCCCGTGCTTGTGCATTGGGCATTGACGGACCAGATTCGGACCCTGGTGCAGGCCGAAAAAGCGCTGTCGCGCGGCCAGCGCATGGCCGACGTCGCGCGCGAGCTGCGCCTTTGGGATGGCCGCGAGCAGCTTTTGATGCAGGCGCTCAAGCGCCTTAACCTGAAAACCCTGGAGCGCGCCTTGATGCGGGCGGCCGAGCTCGAACGGGCCATCAAGGGACTGCGCATCGCGCGCTATTCAGGCAACGCCTGGTCCGACCTCTTCGAGCTCGCCCGTCTACTGTGTGCAAGGGGCACGGCGGCTTCTCATGTTTGAAGCCGAAGCCCTGATCGCAATGCTAGGCGAGCGCGCACGCGAGGCCTCGCGCATTCTTGCCAAGAGCCCGCGCGCAAAGCGCGACGGCGTCTTGCTGCGCATCGCAGCGAAGCTCGGCGAGAACCATGCCGAACTGATGCGCGCCAACCAGGCTGACCTCGAACGCGCTGCCCGCAGCGGACTGTCAACGGCGATGATCGACCGGCTCGCGCTTGCCGAGAACACGCTCGCGACGATGGCCAAAGGCGTTGCCCAGATCGCAGCTGCAGACGATCCGATCGGCGCTGTCAGCGGTCGTGAACGCCAGCCCTCGGGCATCGAGGTCGCGCGCATGCGGGTGCCCATTGGCGTTATCGGAATCATCTACGAGGCAAGGCCCAACGTCACCATCGACGCTGCCGCGCTTTGCCTCAAGTCCGGCAATGCCTGTATCCTGCGCGGCGGGCGCGAGGCGCTTGAGACCAATGTTGCGCTTGGCCGCGTCATCGAGGCGGCCCTGCGTGAAGAAGATCTGCCGCCCGCCTGCGTCCAGGTGATTGCCACCGAGGAGCGCGACGTCGTGGATGCGATGGCCAAGGCGGTCAATTTCATCGACGTCATCATTCCACGCGGCGGTCGCGGCCTGATCGAGCGGCTGATGGCGATTGCGCGCGTGCCGATGATCAAGCACCTCGAGGGTGTGTGCCACGTCTACATCGATGCCGGCGCCAGGCTCGATCGCGCACTGGCGATTGCCGACAACGCCAAGACACAGCGTTACGGGACCTGCAACACCATGGAGACGCTGCTCGTGCACGACGCGATCGCCAGGCGCTTTCTGCCCGAAATTGCGGCGATCTACCGCGCCAAGGGCGTGGAGATGCGTGGCGACAGCCGCGTACAGGAGCTGATTGCCGGCGTGAGCACAGCCACCGAGGACGACTGGCGCGCCGAGTACCTGGCACCGGTCGTGGCCATCCGCGTCGTCGACTCGCTCGATGCAGCGATCGATCACATCAACCACTACGGCTCGCATCACACCGATGCCATCGTTACCGAAGATGCAGCAAACACGGACCGGTTCCTGCGCGAAGTCGACTCGGCCTCCGTCCTTAACAATGCTTCGACCCGACTTGCCGACGGCTTCGAATTCGGCCTTGGCGCCGAGATCGGAATTTCCAACGACAAGCTGCACGCGCGCGGCCCGGTCGGCATTTTGGGACTGACCAGCATCAAGTACGTGGTCTATGGCGATGGCCAATTGCGCAAAGACTAACTTTGGCGCAAGCGCGCCACCTTGTTGTTACGGCACCAGGACTGCTTCATGCTTTGGATCAAGAGCTTTCATATCGTTTTTGTCGCCTCGTGGTTCGCCGGTCTTTTCTATCTGCCAAGGATCTTCGTGAACCTGGCTGAAGAAAACGATAGGACAGCGCAGGCGCGACTGTTTTTGATGGCCGCACGGCTCTTTCGCTTCACGACCGTGCTTGCCCTTCCGGCGCTGGCCTTTGGCATCTGGCTGATGGCCGGCTACGGCATCGGCGTGGGCAGCCGCTGGCTCATGGCCAAACTCTTTTTCGTGTTGCTCGTCATCGCCTACCATGGCACGCTTGGGCTCATGCTTTCCCGCTTTCGCACGCGCGGCATCGATCGCTCTTCGCGCTGGCTCAGGCTTTTCAACGAGATCCCGGTACTGCTTCTTGTGGCCATCGTCATCCTCGTGGTCGTGAAGCCATTCTGAAAAGGAGGAGCCTTAGCCGTGCCAAAGCCCGAGATCGACTATTTCTTCACGCCGCAGTCGCCCTGGGCCTACCTCGGTCACGCGCGATTCATGGCCATCGCCCGGCGCCACGCTGCGTCGGTACGCATCAAGCCGGTCAACTTCGGCCCCGTTTTCGCTGCATCCGGCGGCCTGCCGCTCGGCCAGCGGGCGCCGCAGCGCCAAGCCTATCGGCTCGCCGAGCTTGATCGCTTTCGCCGTTTCCTGAACGTTCCATTGAACCTTCATCCGCGCCATTTTCCGGTGGCCAGCGATCTCGCCGCGTGCCTTCTCATTGCGATCGTCGAAAAACACGATGACGACACGGCCATGCAGGTGCAGACGTCGATCGGTGCTGCAGTGTGGTCCGAGGAGAAGGATATCGCCGATGGCAAAACGCTCGCCGAAATTGCCCGGCAGCACGGCCTTGACGGCGAGGCGCTGGTGCATGCTGCACAAGAGCCAGGCGCGCTGACACGCTACGAGGCGTTGACCGCCGAGGCGATCGCCCGTGGCGTCTTTGGCGCCCCGACGTACATCTTCGATGACGAGCTTTTCTGGGGGCAGGACCGCCTTGACATGCTCGATCTCGCCTTGGCGGAAAAACTGAAAGCGACGTGAACCATCTCTTTTTTGCGCCTTGCCCGCGCGGGCTCGAAAGCGCCCTGACCGAAGAGCTTAAGCAGCTTGGCCTGCGCGTGACGTGGCAGGCGCCAGGCGGCGTCGGATTTGAAGGCGAACTGGGGCACGCGTATCTCGCCAATCTTGAATCACGCATTGCCAGCCGCGTCCTCTGGCGCATTGCCAAGGCGCGCTACCGCACGGCCGAGGACCTCTACCAGATGGCACTGGCGCTGCCCTGGTGGCAATGGTTCTCGGAGGCTAACACGCTGCGCGTCGACGTCACGGCAAGCAAGAGTCCGCTAAAAAGCGTCGATTTCGCCACGCTTCGCATCAAGGACGCGGTATGCGATGCCTTTCGCACGAAAAGCGGCTCGCGCCCGAGCATCGATACGCACGCGCCTGACGTGCGCATTTTCGCCTTTCTCGATGCCGAGCAATGCACGCTCTACCTCGATACATCGGGCGAGGCCCTCTTCAAGCGCGGCTGGCGCCATGACAAGGTCGAGGCGCCCCTGCGCGAAAACCTCGCTGCCGGCATCCTCTGGCTTTCTGGCTGGCGACCTGGCACGGCGCTGATCGATCCGATGTGCGGCAGCGGCACATTCATTGTCGAAGCGGCGCAGATGACGCTTGGCATCGCGGCAGGCGGGGCGCGCACCTTCGGCTTTGAGCGGCTGAAAAATTTCGAGCCCGCCACATGGGCCGGGTTGCGCGCGCGTGCCCGTCCGGTCGCATTGGGGCTTGATCTCCTAAGCGCGAGCGATGTCTCAGGCGATGCCGTCATCGCCACGCGGGAGAACCTGGTCAGCGCCGGTATCACGCGCGAAGCCGCTTTGCGCATCGCCGCCAAGCAGATCGATGCGCGCTTTGTCAAACCCAATGCCAAAGAGGGGATCCTGGTGGCCAATCCGCCTTATGGCGAGCGCATCGCAGTTCGCGGCGCCGAAGATGATGCCGTGTTCTTTACCGAATTTGGCAACAACCTCAAGGCGCGCTTTGCCGGCTGGCAATGCCTGGTGTTGACAAGCGACATGGCGCTGCAGCGCAAGATCCACCTGGCACCAAAACGTCGCACGCCGCTGTTTAACGGCGCGATCGAATGCCGCCTGTATCAATTCAGCATGGTGGCGGGCTCGACGCGCAAGGATCGCGGCGCCAACGAGCCCGTCTTGCCCTGAGCTAACCCAGGGCTTTGACCAGATCGCCCTCGATGCTCGAAGGCGATGTCGTGGGCGCGTAGCGATGGATGACCGCGCCATCGCGACCGATGAGGAACTTGGTGAAGTTCCACTTGATATCCTCCGAGCCCAAGATGCCAGGCGCGGCGTGCTTCAGATAGGCCCAAAGCGGATGGGCATCCTTGCCATTGACGGCGACCTTCTCGAACATCGGAAATTTGACGCGATAGCTCAGGTCGCAAAAGCTGCGAATGTCTTCCGCGCTGCCAGGCTCCTGGTGCCCGAACTGGTTGCACGGAAAACCCAGCACCGAGAACTTGCGGTCGTGATACTTCTCGTAGAGTTCCTGCAAGCCAGCGTAGTGAGGCGTCATGCCGCAGTTGCTCGCGGTATTGACGATCAGAAGCACCTCGCCGCGAAACTTCTCGAGTGCGACCGGGTGCCCCTCAAGACTATTGGCGGTGAAATCGTAAATGCTGCTCATTAGCGACCCTGAAACGAGTTGGAATTAGACGATGTCGAGATGCTCGATGCCCTTGGTCAGATCGCCCGCCTTGGCGTTCTTCGAGTGCAGCTTGATGGCAAGGCGCAGGTCGTTGACCGAATCGGCATTGCGCAGCGCATCCTCGTAGGAAATCTTGTCTTCCTCAAACAGATCAAACAGCGCCTGGTCGAAGGTCTGCATGCCAAGCTCGCGCGAGCGCTTCATGATTTCCTTGATCTCGTGCACGTCGCCCTTGAAGATCAGATCGGAGATCAGCGGCGAATTGAGCATCACCTCGACCGCCGGGATGCGGCCCTTGGTGTCTTTCAGCGGAATCAGGCGTTGCGAGATCATCGCCTTCAGATTCAGCGACAGATCCATCAGCAGCTGGGCGCGCCGCTCCTCCGGGAAAAAGTTGATGATCCGGTCAAGCGCCTGGTTCGAGCTGTTGGCGTGCATGGTGGCAAGGCACAAGTGACCGGTCTCGGCAAAGGCGATGGCATGTTCCATGGTCTCGCGGTCGCGGATTTCGCCGATCAGGATGACATCGGGCGCCTGGCGCAGGGTGTTTTTCAGCGCCGCCTGCCAGTCGTCGGTATCGACACCGACCTCGCGCTGCGTGACGATGCAGTTGTGGTGGGGATGAACGTATTCGACCGGATCCTCGATGGTGATGATGTGGCCGTAGCTGTTTTCGTTGCGGTAACCCATCAGCGCGGCAAGCGTCGTCGACTTGCCAGAGCCTGTTGCCCCGACCATGATGGCAAGGCCGCGCTTGGTCATGACCACGTCTTTTAGGACCTGCGGTATGCCCAGTTCCTCGATTTTCGGGATGCGTGTCGTGATCGTGCGCAAGACCAGGCCAATGCGCGATTGCTGCACGAAGGCATTGACGCGAAAACGACCGATACCCGCCGGACTGATGGCGAAGTTGCACTCCTTTTTCGACTCGAACTCGGCCGCCTGCTTGTCGTTCATGATGGCGCGGGCAAGCTCGGAGGTGTGCTGCGGCGTCAGCGCCTGGTTGGATACCGGCGTGACCTTGCCGTCGATCTTGAACGCCGGCGGAAATTCCGCCGTGATGAAAAGATCGGAGCCCTTTTTGCTCAGCATCAGCTTGAGCAGGTCATACATGAATTTGGTTGCCTGTTCGCGTTCCATTTCAATCCTAGATCGTGTGTCTTAAGACGCCGTTGGACGTCCCTTGCCACAATCGCCTGCAAAACCAGGCGGGCGGCGCGAAAAGTCGCTAGCCGGGGAAATTATCTTTGTTCGCAGCCTTGTTGCGGGCCTCGGCAGTTGCGACGACATTGCGCCTGACCAGATCGAGCAGGTTCTGGTCGAGCGTTTGCATACCGAAGTTCTGGCCGGTCTGGATCGCAGAATACATCTGGGCGATCTTGCCTTCACGAATCAGGTTTCGGATCGCCGGCGTGCCGATCATGATTTCGTGCGCGGCGACGCGGCCATTGCCATCCTTGGTCTTGAGCAGCGTTTGCGAAATCACGGCGCGCAGCGACTCCGAGAGCATGGCCCGCACCATTTCCTTTTCTGCCGCCGGAAACACGTCGACGACGCGGTCGATGGTCTTGGCCGCAGACGAGGTATGCAGCGTGCCGAACACCAGGTGGCCGGTTTCTGCCGCCGTCAGGGCGAGACGGATGGTTTCAAGGTCGCGCAACTCGCCCACCAGGATGACGTCGGGGTCTTCGCGCAGAGCCGAGCGCAGCGCATTGTTAAACGACAGCGTGTGCGGCCCGACCTCGCGCTGGTTGATCAGGCACTTCTTCGATTCATGGACAAATTCGATCGGGTCTTCAACCGTCAGGATGTGGCCGTATTCGTTGTCGTTGACGTGGTTGACCATCGCCGCGAGGGTCGTCGACTTGCCCGAGCCGGTCGGTCCCGTGACCAGCACGATGCCGCGCGGCTGGTCGGAGATTTCGACGAAAATCTTCGGTGCGGCCAGCTCTTCAAGGGACAGCACCTTGGATGGAATGGTTCGCATCACGGCGCCTGCGCCACGGTTTTGCACGAAGGCATTGACGCGAAAGCGGGCGAGCCCCGGGATCGCGAACGAAAAGTCGCATTCCAGATTTTCCTCGTAGAACTTGCGCTGGCCGTCGTTCATGATGTCGTAGATCATGCCGTGCACGTCCTTGTGCTCCATCGGCGGCAAGTTGATGCGGCGCACGTCACCGTGCACACGAATCATCGGGGGCAGCCCGGCTGAAAGATGCAGGTCTGACGCCTTGTTCTTGACAACAAAGGCGAGCAGTTCCGAGATGTCCATTTATAATCCTTCGAAAGGTCGCTGCGGCGCAGCCCTGCGTCTGGCGGGCTTGCAAACCGGATCTCGCCGAAATCGGCTCGAACGGAGGCGTCGCAGGCGCACGGGCACCGCCAAAGCGGCACCCAGGGCAAATGGCCAAGGCGCGCGACTGATTATGTCTGTATTCTCAAGCAACTTGCAAGCAGTTCGCCAGCGCGTTGCCAAGGCGGCAATCGCCGCCGGCCGCGAGCCTCGCTCCGTACGCATTATTGCTGTCTCAAAAACCTTCGGTGCACAAGCGATTGCCGCACTATCGAGCACCGGACAGTGCGATTTTGGGGAAAATTACCTACAGGAAGCCCTGCCCAAGATGGCGCTTGCGAAAGAAGAGGCGAGCGCGCGCGGCGTCGCGCCCTTCGTCTGGCACATGATCGGGCCGCTGCAGAGCAACAAGACGCGCCTGGTTGCCGAACATTTTGACTGGGTACACACGGTCGAGCGCATAAAAATCGCCGAGCGCCTGTCCGAGCAGCGTCCAGCCCATTTCGCGCCGCTTGAGGTCTGCATCCAGGTCAACATCAGCGCCGAGGCGACAAAAAGCGGCGTCCTGCCCGAGGCGTTGCCCGAACTGGTGCTTGCCGTGGCTGTGCTTCCGCGCATCAGGCTGCGCGGCCTGATGGCCATTCCACGACCGGGCGATGCCAGTGCCTTTGGCCGCCTTGCTGCACTTAGGGACAGCTTGCGCGCAGAACATGCCGATTTGACCGAGTTATCGATGGGCATGTCGGCCGATCTCGAAGACGCGATTGCCAAAGGCGCAACCATGGTGCGCGTGGGCACGGCCATCTTCGGCGCGCGCGGCGGCGCAACCCTTGAGCGCGCTCCGTCCTCTGACCCTCAAGACTCATGAACAAGACACTTCGAGTTGGCTTTATCGGCGCTGGCAACATGGCGCGCGCGCTTGCCGGCGGCCTCATCGCAGCGGGCCTGCCGAAAGAGCAGATCTTTGCCACCGATGCAAAAGCGCAAGCGATCGAGGCGCTTTGCAAGAGCCACGGCGTAGTGCCGATGAGCCCATCCGGCGCGGCCCTCGATGTCGTCATCATTGCCGTCAAGCCCAACGATGTCCAGACCGCGATTGGCGATGCGCGCGCGCTGATCAGCCCGCGCGCGCTCGTGATTTCAATTGCCGCTGGCATCCCGACGGCAGCGCTTAGCGCCTGGCTGCCCGCGGCGGTAGCGATCGTGCGCGCCATGCCCAACACCCCCGCCCTGATCGGCGCAGGCATCTCCGGCGCATTTGCGAGCAGCACGGCCAGCGCCTCACAAAGACAGGATGCCGACGACGTCCTAAGCGCTGCGGGCGAAGTGATCTGGGTCGACGACGAGCGCCAGCTCGACGCCGTCACTGCCGTCTCAGGCAGCGGCCCGGCCTATGTTTTCTATTTGATCGAAGCACTCGAGGCCGCAGCACTTGCACAAGGGCTCGATGCCGGCACCAGCCGCCGCCTCGCGCTTGCCACCTTCGCTGGCGCTTCACGCCTTGCAAGCGGCGCGCAGGAAGCGCCTTCGAGGTTGCGCGAGCAGGTCACGTCCAAAGGCGGCACGACCCAGGCCGCCCTCGACAGCCTGGGCGCAGACGACGTTGCAGGCGCCCTGAAAAGGGCCGTTGCCAAAGCGCGTGCGCGTGCTGAGGAGCTCGGCCGCGCTTACTTTCCTTCCTGAATGGCACACGATGGGTTCGACCGACTGCGCACCGACTGCGCAGCGCCCTGACGATCAATGCCAACGCGCTGCCGGGTCGGCCACGCCCGCGTCTATGACGCGGTCAGGTAGTCAAGTGCCAAAGCCGCGAAGATCACGCCTCCAAACCAGTTGTTGTGCAAGAACGCCTTGAAGCAGCCTTCACGCGAACGGGAACGGATCAAGCGGTAGTGATAGAGGGCAATCGCGGCGGCAATGGCAAGCCCCGTGTCATACACCAGCCCGCGACCGGCAAGGTGGCCGGCGACATAAAGTCCGGCCAGCGTTGCCGCGTAGCACAGCATCACCGCAAGCACATCGGCGCGGCCAAAAGTGATCGCCGCAGTGCGAATGCCGATGCGCAGGTCATCGTCCCTGTCGACCATGGCGTATTCGGTGTCGTAGGCAATCGTCCAGAAGACGTTGACGACCAGCAACAGCCAGGCTTGGGCCGGTACGCGATCAAGCAGTGCCGCGTAGGCCATCGGGATGCCAAAACCGAAGGCGATGCCAAGGTAGGCCTGCGGCAGCGCAAAAACGCGCTTGCTGTAAGGATAAGTCGCTGCGATCAGGAGCGCGACCAGGGCCAGCATCCAGCTCAGGCGGTTTAGCGGCAGCAACAGGAGCGCTGCGCACAGGGCCAGCGTTGCCGCCACGACGAGCGCCTCGCGAGGCGAGATGGCGCCACTTGTCACCGGCCGCTCGCGCGTGCGCTTCACATGGCGATCGAAGTTGCGATCGGCAAAATCGTTGATCGCGCACCCCGCCGAGCGCATCAGCACCGTGCCGGCAACAAAGATTGCAAGCATCCCCAGGGGCACGTGGCCGCTGGCTGCAAACCACAGCGCCCAAAGCGTTGGCCAGAGCAGAAGCAGGATGCCGATCGGACGGTTCAAGCGCGTCAGGCGGATGTAGCTGAGCCAGCGCGGGGGCGGGTTGGTCTGCGTTGCCATCAAAGGGGTCATCCGCTATCGTACGGCCGATGTCGCAAACAAGTCATAAATGCGGCACACCATAGGCGGTCTATTCAGGAGACTCGAAAATGAAATTATTACCCATGCTGCGAAGCGCGGCACTTGTCGCCAGCTTTTGCGCATTTTCCCCGGCCAATGCCACCACCGAAATTTTCTGGTGGCACTCGATGGCCGGGCCGCTTGGCGACAGGGTCAACGCCATTGCGACCAAGTTCAATGCAAGCCAGACCGAATTCAAGGTGACGCCGGTCTACAAAGGCCAGTACGACGAATCGATGACCGCCGCCATTGCCGCCTATCGCGCAGGCAATGCACCGGCCATCCTGCAGGTCTTCGAAGTCGGCACCGCCACCATGATGTCGGCCAAGGGCGCGATCGTGCCGGTCTACAAATTGATGGCCGATGCCAACGAGCCGTTCGATCCGAAGGCGTACATCGCGCCTGTCGCCGGCTATTACTCCGATGCCAGCGGCAAGATGCTGTCGATGCCCTTCAACAGTTCGACGGTCACCTTCTACTACAACAAGGATGCATTCAAGAAGGCCGGACTTCCTGACGTCGCGCCTGTGACCTGGGCCGACGTGGAAAACGATGCGCGCAAGCTCAAGGCATCGGGCATGACCTGTGGTTTCACCACCGGCTGGCAATCGTGGGCGCAAATCGAGAACTTCGGTGCATGGCACAACGTTCCTTTCGCCTCGCTCGACAATGGCCTTGGCGGACCGCAGGCGCGCCTCGAGTTCAACGGCCCGCTGCAGGTGCGCCACATCGACGACCTGGCACGCTGGGCCAAGGAAGGCATCTTCACCTACGCCGGTCGCAAGGACGAGCCGCTTGGCAATTTCACAAGTGGCGCCTGCGGCATGATCATGACCTCGTCGGGGTCGTATGCGACGATCAAGTCACAGGCCAAGTTCGCCTTCGGCGTCTCGGCCATGCCCTACTATCCGGACGTCAAGGGCGCTCCGCAAAACGCCATCATCGGCGGCGCGAGTCTTTGGGTCATGTCGGGCAAGACGCCTGAAGAATACAAGGGCGTCGCCAAATTCCTGAGCTATCTCTCCACGACCGAAAACCAGATCGAATGGCACGAGGGCACGGGATACGTGCCGATCACCATTGCCGCCTATGATGCCGTGAAGAAGTCGGGCTTCTATGACACCCACCCGGGCTTTGACATCGCCGTGAAGGAGCTGCTCAACAAGCCCCCCACGGACAATTCACGCGGTCTGCGCATCGGCAACTTCGTGCAGCTGCGCAACGTCATCGACGAGGAACTCGAATCGGTCTGGAGCGGGCAGAAGACGGCCAAGCAGGCACTCGATGCGGCAGTCGAGCGCGGTGACGAGCTGATGGCCAAGTTCGAGAAAACCAGCTAGAGCTGTGACGCGCAAGACCACTGGGCCAAGCTTCGCGCGGTGAAACGCACGCTGTTTCGCTCGCGCTGGCTGCCCTATGCGCTGGTGGCACCGCAAATGGCGGTGACCCTGGTGTTTTTTTTCTGGCCGGCATTCCAGGCGGTGCGCCAGTCGCTGCTGTCGCAGGACGTCTTTGCAGCGCGCACGAGTTTCGTCTGGTTCGACAACTTCAAGGACCTGCTGCATAACCCGCTGTATCTCAACTCCTTTACGCTGACGCTCGAATTTTCCGTGCTGGTTGCGGTGATCGGTCTTTCCGTCGCACTGGTGCTCGCCGTCTTTGCCGATCGCATCGTAAGTGGGGCGGGCATTTACAAGACACTCCTGATTGCACCCTACGCCGTGGCGCCTGCGGTCGCAGGCGTGCTCTGGCTGTTCCTGCTGAGTCCGGCGCTGGGCATCGTCAGCCACTGGCTGGAAGCGCTTGGCGTGCAGTGGAATTACTTCGTCCACCCCGGACAGGCGTTGCTTCTGATCGTGCTTGCCGCCGCGTGGAAGCAGATCAGCTACAACTTCCTGTTTTTTCTCGCCGGCCTGCAGTCGATTCCGCGTTCGCTCATCGAGGCTGCAGCCATCGACGGCGCCGGCCCCTTGCGCCGCTTCAAGGACATCGTGCTGCCGCTGTTATCGCCGACCTCCTTTTTCCTGCTTGTCGTCAACATCGTCTACGCCTTTTTCGACACCTTCGCGATCGTTGACGCGGCCACCCATGGCGGCCCCGCCCAGTCGACGTCGATTCTGGTCTTCGAGGTCTATCGCGATGGCATGCAGGCGGGCGATCTGGGTGGCTCGGCCGCGCAATCCGTAGTCCTCATGGTCATCGTCATTGCGCTTACGGTCGTGCAGTTTCGCTATGTCGAGAAAAAGGTCCAGTACTGATGGTCGAGCGACGCCCCCTGCTTGACGCCCTCAGTCATGCCATCCTGATCGCTGGCGTCGTCATCGTCATCCTTCCCGTCTATGTCGCGCTGATTGCCTCGACCTTGACGCTTGACCAGACCCTTGAAGTGCCGATGCGACTGTCGCCAGGCAGCGAGCTGGTCAACAATTTCAAGGCCGTGCTGCTGCACGGCTCGAGCCAGGGCTCGGCTGCGCCAGTGTGGCCGATGCTCGTCAACAGCCTGATCATGGCGCTTGTCATCGCGTTCGGAAAGATCAGCATTTCCATCCTGTCGGCATTCGCCATCGTGTACTTCCGCTTCCCCCTGCGGCAGCTGTTTTTCTGGATGATCTTCGTGACGCTGATGCTGCCCGTCGAGGTGCGCATTCTGCCCACCTATCAGGTCGTATCCGAACTGCATCTGGTCGATACCTATACCGGCCTGACGTTGCCGCTCATCGCAAGCGCAACGGCGACCTTCCTGTTTCGCCAGTTTTTTCTGACCCTGCCCGATGAACTCGCAGAGGCCGCGCGCATCGACGGCGCAACGCCAATGCGTTTTTTCCTTGACGTCGTGCTGCCGCTGTCAAAGACCAACATTGCCGCGCTCTTCGTCATCATGTTCATCTACGGCTGGAACCAGTACCTCTGGCCCCTGCTCGTGACCACGCGCGAATCGATGTATACGACCGTGATCGGCATCAAGCGCATGATCCCAGGCGGTGATGCCGCGACCGAATGGAATCTGGTCATGGCCACGGCGGTGCTCGCCATGCTGCCGCCGCTGGTCGTTGTCATCGGCATGCAGCGCTGGTTCGTCAGGGGCCTCGTCGACTCGGAAAAATGATATGGCGCGTCTGCAACTGAAGCATGTTGAAAAGAGCTATGGCACGACCCGGGTGGTGCACGGCGTCAGTGTCGATATTGCCGATGGCGAATTCGTCGTCATGGTCGGCCCGTCCGGTTGTGGCAAATCGACGCTGTTGCGCATGGTCGCAGGCCTTGAGGACATCACGGCAGGCGAGATTCTGATCGGCGAGCGCGTCGTCAACCAGGTCGAACCCAAGGACCGCGACATTGCCATGGTGTTCCAGAACTACGCCCTTTATCCGCACATGTCGGTGTATCGCAACATGGCCTATGGCCTGGGCATCGCCAAGACCCCAATTGAAGAGATTGCAAGACGCGTCAAGGCGGCGGCCGACATTCTCGAACTGGGCGCGCTGCTTCAGAGGAAGCCGCGCGAACTCTCAGGTGGCCAGCGTCAGCGCGTGGCCATGGGGCGCGCCATCGTGCGCGAGCCCGCGGTCTTCCTGTTTGATGAGCCGCTATCGAATCTTGACGCCAAGCTCAGGGTGCAGATGCGCCTTGAAATCAAGAAACTCCATCAGCGCCTGGGTACGACAAGCCTCTACGTGACGCACGACCAGATCGAGGCGATGACGCTTGGCGAGCGCATGATCGTGATGAATGCGGGCCGCGCCGAGCAGATCGGCACGCCCGCCGAGGTGTATGCGAGGCCCGCATCGATTTTTGTCGCTTCCTTCATCGGCTCGCCGCCGATGAACCTGATCCAGGGCACGGTATCAGCCGATGGCAATTTCGTCACCGAAAGCAAGCAGGTGCTGGCGCTTGGCGGTGCGCGGCCGGAGGTCGATCGACCCGTCTATCTGGGCGTGCGACCCGAGCATTTGGCGATTGGCGCGGGTGCGTGGCCCTTTACGGTCGACCTGGTTGAAGCGCTCGGGGCGGAACTGCTCGTGCATGGCCGCGTGGGCGAATCGCAGGTGGTCCTGCGCGTGGGTGCCGAGACGCGCATTTCTGAAGATGAAAAGGTCATGCTCGGCACGCGCGGCAGCCTGCACTGGTTTGACCAGTCGGGCGCCCGCATCGCGCTCGACTAGCGCCTGCAAGCGCTCACTGCAGGTGTGAGCGCAGCATCCAGGCCATTTTTTCGTGCTGCTCGATAAGCCCGATGAGGAAGTCTTCGGTGCCGGCGTCATTGGCTTTGGCCACCGCTGCAAGATCGTGGCGAATGCCGCGAATCACCGTTTCGTGATCGGCAAGCAAGACTTCGATGATGCCCGCCGCGTGCGCCACCTTGCCATCGCTTTCCTTTAGGCGCGTCGCGCCCAGGAATTCGGCCATCGATCCCGGCGCACGGCTGCCGATGCTGCGAATCCGCTCGGCCACCTCGTCAAGAATGTCATCGAGTTCTTCGTACTGGTCCTCGAAGAACTTGTGCATTTCGATGAAATTCGCACCGACCACGTTCCAGTGGAAGTTGCGCGTTTTCAGGTACAGCAGGACTTCGTCGGCGAGCAGAACCCCGAGAATCTGGCTGACGTCCTTGAGTGCGGCTTCGGCAAGGCCGAGCCTGGGCCTGACCTTGGTCGATGTCGTTTTGTTCATAAGAGGCCTCCTTTGCAGATCAATTGTCGATCCAATGACCTCAGGATAGGATCAGACACGCCATAAATCAAATTAATCGTAATTACCTTACCGATTGATTTTGACTAAGTCATCTCCGCCGGCAGGTCAAGCCTGGTTGCCCCCGGCAGCGGGCAGGCGATGACCGCCTTGCGTACGGCTTCGATCGCCGTTGGCCGAGGAAAGGTCTTGCGCCACGCCAGGACCACGCGCCGCTCGGGTGAGGGCGGATCAAACGGAATGTAGGCAAGCAGGCTGTCTTTGGTCGCTGGCTGCGAAATGGCGGTTTTCGGCAGGACCGTAATGCCAATGCCGCTTGCCACCATGTGGCGAATGGTCTCAAGCGAGCTTCCCTCGAACGTTTTCTGGATTCCCGCCGGATGCGGCGAGAAGCGCGACAGCTCCGGGCACACTTCCAGGACCTGGTCGCGAAAGCAGTGGCCAGCGCCAAGCAGGAGCATGGTCTGATCCTTCAGCTCGGCAGTCGAAATCGACCTGCGTTTGGCAAACGGGTGATGGCGCGGCACGGCCACGACAAACGGTTCGTCATAAAGCGGCTGCGCCAGCAGTCCCGACTCGGGAAGCGGCAGCGCCAGGATGGCCGCGTCGAGTTCTCCAAGCTTGATCATCTCGATCAGCTTGACGGTATAGTTTTCCTGCAGGACGAGCGGCATCGCCGGTGTATCGCGAATCATGACGCGCACGAAGTCCGGCAAAAGATAGGGCCCGATGGTGTAGATGATGCCAAGCCGGATCGGCCCGCTAAGCGGATCCTTGCCCTGGCGCGCGAGTTCGCGGATCGCGCCCGTCTGCTCGAGGACCAGCGTCGCCTGGGCGACGATCTGCTCACCGATCGGGGTGACGCTGACTTCGTTGCCGCCGCGCTCGAAAATCGTCACGCCCAGTTCATCCTCGAGTTTCTTGATTGCAACCGACAGCGTCGGTTGGCTGACGTGCGAGGCGTCGGCTGCGCGTCCGAAGTGCCGCTCGCGCGCAACGGCGACGATATAGCGAAGTTCGGTGAGGGTCATGACTTTGAGTTTAATTGTTTTTGTCAGCCGTGCCGTCGCGGGCCGTAATGCGAAAGGTCTGGTGGATGCGCTTGTCGCGAAAGTCCTCGGGAATGGTGCGCGCGCTGATGTTGGCCACCTGATGCCGCAGGGCAATGTCAGGATCGAGCACGAACGAGCGCAGGTTGTTGGAGAAAAACAATTCACCGCGCGCATGCAAGATCGCCATGCACGCATCGATCAGGCTCGCATGGTCACGCTGGACATCGAGGATCCCCTGCATCCGCTTCGAATTGGAAAAGCTTGGCGGATCAAGCATGATCAGATCAAAGCGCTCGCCTGCTGCGCGCGCCCTTTTTAGCCAGGCGATGGCGTCATCGCGCACGATGCTGTGCAGGCGCAAGTCGATGCCGTTGAGTTCGAAGTTGCGCTTCGCCCAGCTGCAATAGGTGTTGGACAGATCGACCGTCACGCTGGCACGCGCGCCGCCTTTTGCCGCATAGACGGAAAAGCTGCCGGTGTAGGCAAAAAGATTGAGAAAGCGCTTGCCAGCCGCTCGCGCACCGACCAGGCCCCGCGTAATTCTGTGATCCAGGAAGAGCCCGGTATCCAGATAGGCCTCGAGATTCACGATAAAGCGGTGGCCGCTTTCCTCGACGAGGAGATCCTCTCCGGCCACCCCGCTCGGCTGGTACTGCGCCTCGAGGACACGGTTCACGCGTTGGCGCACGCGCCGCTTGACGACGAGCGCCGACGGCGCAAGGCCAAGCACGCGCGCAAGCGCCAGGGCAATCGCCTCGGTCCATTGGCGGTGCTCGAGCTCGGTTTGCCGCCAGCCGGTATCGACCTCCTGCAAATGGATGCGCACGCCAGAAGCGGTGAGATAGCGATCGACGATCACCGGAAATTCGGGGATGTCGCAGTCGTAGATGCGATAGCAGGAGACCCCCGCGCGCTTGGCCCAGCGCGCAAGATGCCGGGCGTTCTTCTCGAGCCTGTTGGCAAAGGGCTCGGTGTCGATTGTCATCGAGACGAAAGCTCGATGGCACGAAGGCGGGCCGCGCGCGCCCGCATGATCGATTCAACCTGCCATGCGATCGGGCCAGGCACGTCAAGGCGGCCAGCCAAGACCGCTTCGATATAGGTCGCCGTCTCGGCCACGCCGAAGCTTTGAGGCAGTCCCTTAGGCGTTAGCATCGGCCCGCTGTCATCGGGCTCAAGCGCCTCGCTGATGCCGTCGCGGTACCACTGCATGGCACTCGCGCGGCGCGCATTGCACACCGCCTCGCCCTCGGTGGCCCGAAGCAGAAGCACGTCGCGCGTCGCGCTGATCGCGGGCAAGGCGTAAAGCGCTTCGAGCATGGCGTGGTATTCCGGATGGGTGAAGCTCGACAGGCAAAGCGCGCGTGAATTCACCGGCTGCAACAGCTTGCACAGGCTGTGCGCGGAATTTCTTACGCCAAGAATGCGCCGCATCTGCAGCACGCGATCAAGTGCAGGATGCAAATCGGCGATGTCAACGAATGCCGGCGCAAATGACGACCAGCGCGCATAGACATCATCTGCACTGCGCGAGGCGTCGATGCCAAGTGCTGCGAGAATCTCCGCACTTGTCACTCGCCTTGCGCGCCCGGCGGGAATGTCGCGACCGCCAGAGCTGCCATGAACCAGTACCGGCACGCGCTTGCTGGCCAGCAAAAGCGCAAGCAGCGGCGTCAGGTTGGCGAGCTTTCTCGCCCCGTTGTAGCTTGGGATCACGACCGGCACGGGCTGACCTGCAGGTGCGTCAAGGCGAAGCATCCCGTCATCGCATGCTTCGAGAAATCCACCCATCTCGACCACGCTTTCACCCTTGACGCGCATCGCGATCAAAACCCCGCCCAGTGCAACCGGATCGAGCTGCTGCCCGAGCACCGCGCGCCACAGCGTGCGCGCACGCTCGAAATCGAGATCGGTCGGATTGTCGCGGCCGCGGCCGATGTCCTTGATGAAGGGCGCGGCATCAATCGCAGGCGATGCGCTCACGGGGCTGCTCCGGTTGGGCCTGTTGAAGCCGATATACTGACCGATTTGCCCACGGCAATTCCAGTCATGCTTGTTCTTGGCATCGAAACCTCGTGCGATGAAAGTGGCGTAGCGCTCTATGACAGCAGCGAGCGGCGCTTGCTTGCACACGCCTTGCATTCGCAAATCGCCATGCACCAGGACTACGGCGGCGTGGTCCCTGAGCTCGCGTCACGCGATCATATCCGGCGCGTGCTGCCGCTCATCGATGACGTGCTGGCCAAGGCCCGGCAACCCGTGCGAGCGATTGCGGCCATCGGCTATACCGAGGGGCCGGGGCTTGCCGGTGCACTTCTGGTGGGCGCCGGTATCGCGCACGGACTGGCCATGTCACTTGCCTGCCCGGTGCTTGGCATTCACCACCTGGAAGGGCATCTGCTAAGTCCGCTGCTCTCGGAAGATCCTCCCGAATTTCCCTTCGTCGCGCTCCTGGTTTCAGGCGGCCATACGCAACTGATGCATGTGCGCGCTGTCGGCCGCTACGAACTCTTGGGCGAGACCCTTGACGATGCCGCAGGCGAAGCCTTCGACAAAACGGCGCAGCTGCTGGGCCTTGGCTATCCCGGCGGCCCGCAAATCGCCCGCCTTGCCCAATCCGGCATTGCCGGCAGCGTGACGCTGCCGCGGCCGATGCTGCGCTCGGGCAATCTCGATTTCAGTTTCTCCGGACTGAAGACGGCGGTCATGACCGCTGTCAAGCGCCACGGCATGGCAGGCCCGACCGAGAAGGCCAAAGCCGATATCGCGCGGGGTTTTGAGGACGCCATCGTCGATGTGCTGGTTGCCAAGTCACTTGCCGCACTGCAGTTGACAGGTCTTACTCGCCTCGTCGTGGCAGGCGGGGTAGGCGCCAATTCGCGCCTGCGCGGCGCGCTCATCGCGGCGCTCGAGGCGCGCGACGCTCGCGTCTTTTTCCCGGAACTCGTCTGGTGCACCGACAACGGCGCGATGATTGCGTTTGCAGCGGCACTGCGCTTTGAAGCCGGGGAAAAAGGCGAAGCCGGGGCGCATCCGTTTGGCGTACGACCGCGCTGGCCCTTAAGCGAGCTTTCGCTCTAGCTCGATGTGGCCTTCTGGCCGATGCGGCTCTCCGTGCCAGAAAGCAGCTTTCTGATGTTGACGTGGTGCCTTGCGATAACCGCGATAGCGATGATGCTTAGCGCCGCGGTCATCTGTGGCACGCCAACCATCAAGTAATAGGCGCACGGTGCAACTACGAGTGCAACGAGTGAGGCAAGTGAAGCGTAGCGAAACGCAAAAGCCACGGCGAGCCAGACCGCACCGACAAAAAGTCCAAGCCACCACGCCAGGCCAAAAAGGATGCCGAACGCGGTTGCCACGCCCTTGCCGCCGCGAAAGCGGATAAAGACCGGAAACAGATGGCCCGCGAAGACCGCAAGGGTGACCAGTGCGACGCCGCTTGCGCCGAAAAGCGGGTCGGCATGGGCGCTTGCCAGCATCACGACAAGCATGCCCTTGGCCGCATCAAGAAGGAGCGTGAGGACTGCGGCCGTGCGATTGCCGCTGCGCAGGACGTTGGTTGCCCCGGGATTGCCCGAGCCATAGGTGCGCGGATCGGCAAGGCCGAACGCGCGGCTCATGACCAGCGCAAAAGGAATCGAGCCCAAGAGGTACGCAAGAACAACGGCAATCAAAAGCGGCATGTGCGCCAATCGGATTTGGACCCGCGCATTCTAGTGGATTGAGCGGCGCCACGGCTATCCGCGCGGGTGATGGGTGGCGTGCAGCGATTTCAGCCTCTCGCGTGCGACATGCGTATAGATCTGCGTCGTCGAAATATCGCTATGACCCAAAAGCAGCTGGACCACGCGCAGGTCGGCACCATGGTTGAGCAGGTGAGTGGCGAACGCGTGGCGCAGGGTATGCGGCGAGAGCGGCGCGTTGATGCCGGCGCGAAGCGCATAGTGCTTGACCAGTCGCCAGAACATCTGCCGCGTCATGCCGCCCGCGGGGCTCGCGCTTTGCGCGGTCACAAATAGCGCATCGCGCGCCGCGTGCGGCACGAGCTGCGCGCGCGCGTCCTCCAGGTAGCGAGTGATCCACGCCGCCGCCTCTTCGCCAAGCGGCACAAGACGCTGCTTGTCGCCCTTGCCGGTCACGCGCACGACGCCCTCGGAAAGACTGACATCGATGGTCTTTAGCGAAATCAGTTCGGACACGCGCAAGCCGCTCGAATACATCACCTCAAGCATGGCCCGATCACGCAGTCCGAGCGCCGTTGCCACGTCCGGGGCCTTGAGCAGCGCCTCGACCTGGGCGTAGGCGAGACTCTTCGGGAAACGTTGCGGCTGCTTGGCCGAACGCAGGCGCCTTGTCGGATCATCCTCGATCTGGCGGTTGCGAAGCGCAAGCCGGTAGAACCGGCGCAACGCCGACATGCGCCGATTGGCGCTGCTTGCCTTGCTGCCGGCGTGGCGCGCGCCGAGGTACGCCTGCACGTCGCTCTCGCTGGCAGCAAGCAGGGTGCTGCCGTGCTCGCCAAGCCATTGGGCGTAAATCGAGATATCGCGGCGATATGCGGCAAGCGTGTTTTGCGAGAGGCCATGCTCAAGCCACAGCGCGTCGCAAAATGCGTCGATTAACGCCGCATCGGAGATCTCAGCCAAGAAGGCGTTCGTCCCGCGCACCTTCGTGCGCCAGGAGCCAGCGTTTCACGCGCAGGTGAAATCCCTCGCCGTCACGCCCATGCGCGAGCGTGCCGCCAAAGCCACCGATCCCTTCTGCCGCGATGACACGGTGACAGGGAATGATCAGGGGAAACCAGTTCGCACCGCACGCCTGACCGACCGCGCGCGGGGCGCTTGCGATTGCGCGCGCGATCTGCCCGTAGGTCCTGACCTGGCCGCGCGGAATGGCCGCGATCGCTTGCCACACGCGCTGCTGAAAGGCGCTCCCGGCGATATCGAGGGGCACGTTAAAGCGAGCATCCGGGTCAGCCAGGTAGTGTCTTACCTGACGCTCGAGTTTCCTCGCAAGCGCGCTTTTCGCCTTGATCGGCTCGACATCGCCTGGCAGATACACGAGCTGGCCGATTGCGCCCTTTGACAGGCAAACGCCGATGGCCCCAAACGGGACGTGAAAGACCGAATCAAACATCGTCACTCCGTGAGCCTTCCTCGAAAGCGAAAGAGCCTCTAGCGCACCCTTTGCTACACTCGCTTCAGTGTAGCGCGAGCGGCGCGCTCTTCGCAAAAGCCACCGTGTCATCCGCCCTGCTTCTTCTTCCCGATTTCCTGCTGATCATGATAGGCGCCCTGCTCTTTCGCTACGCGCCGTTTGATGAAGGCCTTTGGCGGGGGCTTGAGCAACTCGTCTACTTCGTGCTGTTCCCCTCGCTCCTGTTTCTATCCACGGCGACTTCCGACTTTCACGGCGCGGGCACGCTTGACGTCATCATCGTCGGTTTTGGCGCAACGCTTTCTGGCATCGCGCTTGCCTGGCTTGCCCTCTTTGCGCGGCCCAAGCCCCTGAGTTTCGCCTCGGGCACGCAAACCGCGTTTCGATTCAATTCCTATATCGCACTTGCAGTCGCGAGTCGCATCGGGGGCAGCCAGGGCACCGCCTTCATGGCCATCCTGCTTGGCCTTAATGTGCCGCTTGCCAACGTCGCTGCGGTCTATGCACTGGCGCGCCACGGCAAGACCCGCGTCCTGTCTGCAATGATGCGAAACCCGCTGATTCTCGCGACCCTTGGCGGGCTCATCGTCAACTTTGCCGGGCTAAGCCTTCCCGAAACGGTTCACGCCACCCTGTCTAGGCTTGGCGCGGCCTCGATTGCCCTTGGACTGATGACCGTCGGTGCTGGCCTCAGACTTTCAGGCAGCCGCGAGAGCCCTTATCTCGCCGGCTGGTTCCTTGCGGTCAAGCTCGTCATCCTGCCTGCGCTGGCACTGGCTGCAGCACGCGCCCTTGGCCTGGCTCCGCTCGAGCGCGAAATCGTCGTCTGCTTTGCCGCCATGCCCTCAGCCTCTTCCGCATACATTCTTGCCGTGCGCATGGGGGGCAACGGCCCATTTGTGGCATTTCTTGTTTCGCTTGCAACGCTGCTCTCGGCGCTAACCTTGCCGCTTTGGCTCACGCTTGCCAATTAGCGGGCCGCTAGGAAGCGAACGCATGGGCCTGAGCCAGCGCCCAGCCGACATGCTCGCGCACCATGGCATTGGCGTGGTCGCTGCGCGCCTTGAGAGCGCGAGCGACGGCATGGTCCGCTGCGGAGTGGGCGGCAAGCGCGTTGCCAAGAGCGATCGCGATATTGCGCAGCCAGCGCGCATGGCCAATGCGCGCGATCGCACTTCCGGCCGTGCGCACACGAAATTCCTCTTCCGACCATGCGAACAGTTCCACGAGTGATTGAGCCTCGATGTCGCGCGAGGCGAAATCGGCAATCACTGCACGCTTGGCAAACTTGTTCCAGGGACAAATGAGCTGACAGTCATCGCAGCCATATATGCGGTTGCCGATCGCGCGGCGAAATTCGACCGGAATCGCGCCCTGATGCTCGATCGTCAGATAGGAAATGCAGCGTCTTGCATCGACCCGGTAGGGCGCGACGATCGCCTGTGTCGGACAGACATCGATGCAACGCGTGCATCGGCCGCAATGCTCGCTTTGGGGTGGCGTCACGGGAAAAGGCAGGTTGACGAAGATTTCGCCCAGAAAAAACATCGAACCGGCATCGCGCGATAACGCCAAGGTGTGTTTGCCCCGCCAGCCAAGCCCGGAGCGGGCGGCGAGTTCGACTTCAAGCACCGGCGCCGAATCGGTGAAGACACGAAAGCCAAGCGGACCTGCGATGGCCTCGATGCGCCTCGCCAGGGATTGCAGCCGGGCGCGCATCACCTTATGGTAATCGCGTCCGCGCGCATACCACGAGATCACAGGCGAAGTCGCATCATCAAGCGCGGCAAACGATGCATCACGCCAGTTTGCAGCCGTGTCTGCAGGCAGGTAGTTCGCCCTGAAGGTGAGTACTCGCACCGTGCCCGGGACGAGCTCGGCCGGCTCCAGCCTGAGCGCGGCGTGGCGCTCCATGTAACTCATGTCACCGTGAAAGCCGTCGGAAAGCCACGCGAGAAGCGGCTCACGCGCACCCTTGAGATCGACATCGGCGACACCGCACGCATCAAACCCCAGTTCATGCGCGAGCTGCACGACCTGCTGCCACAGCTGGCCCATGTCAGACGTGGCTCCTTTCTGTCTCACGGAGTCGATGCCAGCCATTCGAATTGAGGTGTCGTGTGTCTTGGAGCGCAGCATTCGATGATTCTAGCCCTCGATGAAGGGATGTCAGGCGCTGCCCAGAAATTGAACAGGTGCGCGGCAATCCTCTCCCTTCAGGGGGAGCAAGGCTAGCGCGGACGCCAAGGGCGTTCTTCGCAGGCGCTTGTGCAGCGCCTCCTGGCCTGAAGATCCTTACAGCGACCACTGGAATGTCTTTTCGAAACCTCGAGCCAGATGTTGCCATCCGAAAGAGTTGGTGGACGGCTGGATCTGGTGCACGGTGTCATGCTCTCCGCCTCAATGGAACGCGAGGTCGTGCCGGGGCCGATCGACAATACGTTCCAAGCGCGTGTTCATGCGCATTTGTGAGCCTGTTAACTTGCCGGCCCAGCAGGTGGCCGTGCAGCCACGATGTTAGTGGTCGCGGCAGATCCCCGAGCAAGTACCGTCTCAGGTCTTATTTGAGACCACTGGCAAGGCGGATCCCAAGAGCGAGGGATCCTGATCTCGGCGCTTGGGGATGCGTACTGAATAATCAGGGATGTTCTGAGATTACTCGATTGATTGTTGGACGCATGCCAGAGCCTTCCTGCAAATATGAAGAATTGACCATTTCTCAGCGGTACCGGCACGATCTCGCCCTTGTGCCCATCCGCGTCCAGAAAAGTGCGGATGTCGTCGGAAGTCCGAAGCTGCAGCTCTTGCGGTGACTCCATCAAGGCATGTGAGCCGTTTACCACGTTAAGCGTGGTGAGCTCAGACATTCCGGTAAGCCCCACGAACACAGTTATACCATCCCACAGCATGTGCTCGACGTCGACGTGCCAACGGTGGCGATGCCCAGGTTGCGCGTCGATGTACGCGGTGCCCCAGGCCAACAGATTGTCACCAAGGATATCTGCGACCCGATCGGTGATCTCTGCGCGTCGGCAGAGATCGTATAAGGAGGGAATATGTGCGTGGATGCTCTTGAACCAAGGCCGACCTTGACACAGCAGATCGTGATCACTTTTCTTAAGGTCGCGCGCAGAGAAAAAATCATCCCGACGTTTTTCGCATTCCTCAGAGACGACGCATGACTGTTGTTCGTCGAGAAAGTCGAACGGCCCGACCCATCCGTTCGATGCATACGCCAACAGTTGCTGTTGCGTTAGCCCAAATCCCTTGGCGTCATTTCGCTGATGCATCGATGTAGCGGCAATGTCGTGCACGCATATTCCCCTGTTGCTGGTACAAACGCAGCTATGTTCCTTGCCGCTCGGAGGCACAATGTTCGGACTCTTAACCCGTTCGCGTGGCTCGGGCGACGTCAAGGCGAGGGCGCCAAATCTGACGCTATGCGGCCGCCCGCCCGCTTCCAACTCGATCCATCTGGTGACTGGATGGCACGCTCCAGCAGGTCCTTTTGCCGGCGCCGATCTCGCTTTGTGACGAATTACCGAAACCAGGGTGGGCAAGTTCGCGTAACCTGACGATAATTAGAGCCAAGTTTGGGCCTCTAGGCAAGGGAAACCGAGTCGGCGCCGCCTACCAATGCCAGAGCAAGCTGTCGCCATCGGGGCCTGACTTGAAGCTGAGTGCACGGAGCGCGCATGGCATCGCTACAGGAATGGCTCGACCAAATTCGAAGTTTTGAAGTCAATGGAGAGTTCTTCAAAGCGCACGATCTCGCCCGTCAAGGGCTCGAAGAGCATCCCGCCAATGTCGAGCTTTTGCGACGTGCGGTGCTCTCGCTTCTTAACGCGGGTGCGATCAGCTTAGGTCGGCAGCTCTTTGACGCCGCCGAGCTTGGGGCTCGACAGGAAACGCACCTGGTGACGCTAGGTGCGCGGCTGCTCAAGGAAGAGGCCCAGCTGGCGCGTGGGCCGGAACGCCAAGCGCTGCTCAAGGAGGCGGCGCTTGGCTACCAAAAGGCCTACCGACAGGCGTTGGACGCTGGCGACCCGGAAGCCTATTACCCCGGCATCAATGTCGCAACCTTGAACCTGCTCTCGGACCAGAGCCAGGCAGCGCTGGCCACAGCGCGGGAGGTGCTGGCACTCGTGGAACGAGAAATCGCCGATCCAGGCAAGAGCTCTGCAGCCGACCGGTACTGGCCTCTGGCGACGGCGCTTGAGGCGAGCTTCATCCTCGACGATTTCACGCGCGCCAAGTCCTTGATCGAGCCCTTGCGTGCCGCTTGTGCCATGCGCTATGACGTGTTTGCAACCACTGTGCGGCAGTTGCGACTGATCGCGGCCAAGAAACATCTCGAACTCACCGCACTGGGAGATTTGTCACTTCCCGATGTGATTCACTTTACCGGACACATGATTGCCCCGCCTGGTGTCACGCGCGGCTTTCAAGCGGGCGACGAAACAAAGGTAGCCGAAGCAATCAGCGCGGAGCTTGAGCGCCGTCCGGTTGGCATTGCCTACGGCGCCCTCGCAAGCGGTGCCGACATCCTGTTTGCCGAGGCCCTGCTGAGCCGCGGCGCCAAGCTCAATGTCGTGTTGCCGTTCCCGGTCGAAGAGTTCGTCGAACGATCGGTCCGACCTGCAGGTTCGTCATGGGAAAGCCGCTTCGCAAGCTGCATGGAACAGGCAGCCACAGTCCGTTTCGCGACTGAGGACAGTTATCTGGGCGACGACCAGTTATATAGCTACGCCAGTCAGATGGCAATGGGGCTCGCCGTGCTGTGCGCCCGACACCTGTGCGCCCCTGTGCGCCAGATCGCCGTCTGGGATGGACGCCCGCCCCAGCATGCTGCGGGCACCGCCGTCGATCTCGCCGTCTGGAAGGCCAATCAGCTGCCGCAGACCATCCTGCCATGCTCTGAGGGACGTCCGGCATCCCTTGAGCCAGCAGGTCCGGTGCGGCTATCGAAAGGCGGCCGTACCAGCCGCGCCATGTTATTTGGCGATCTCAAGGGCTTTAGCAAGCTGCGCGATGCGCAGATGCCAAATTTTGTCGCCGGCGTGCTGGGACAGCTGTCGACCATCACCGACGCCTACCGCGACCAGATCGCCTACTTGAATACCTGGGGGGATGGCATCTTTATGGTGTTGGAGGACGCGGGAGAGGCGGCCCGATGTGCCTTGCAATTGCAGCAGGCGATGGCCGCACTCGATTTTGAATCTGCCGGACTGCCGGCAACCCTTGGCCTGCGCGTCGGCGGCCATTTCGGCCCGATCTACGAGGTGGAAGACCCGCTGCTAAAACGCACCTCCTACATGGGCGCTCACGTCAGTCGCGCGGCGAGAATTGAACCCGTAACCCCAGAAGGATGCGTATATGTGACTGAACCATTCGCTGCGCGGCTGGCACTTTTTCACGCTGATACCTACTCCTGCGAGTACGTCGGGGTCACGGCCATGGCGAAAAATTACGGGCAGATGCGGATGTTCTTGTTACGTCAGCTAGAGACTGCTGATGGCGGCCCGCCGACGGTGCGCACCCTGCTGTAGGGCGATCGCGCAAGGGGCTCGATCGAGCATCAGCGACAACAGGGTTTGAACAGGTATTCCATGTCTGAACTTCATGTGATCACGACCGTCTCCAATCCGCTCGGATACCGCTCCCGGTATCAGCTGTACCGGGAATTCGAGGCGCGCATGGCGAGCCAGGGCGCACGCCTATACACCGTCGAGCTGGCGCTGCCCGATCAGCCGTTTGCCATTACGAATCAGCACCAGCCGCGGCATATCCAGATCCGCTCACCCCACCTGCTCTGGTACAAGGAAAATCTCGTCAATATCGCGCTCAATTACCTGCCTCGCGACTGGGAATATGCTGCCTGGGTGGACGCCGATATCGCATTCGTTCGGCCTGACTGGGTGGCAGCCACGTTGCAACAACTCGAACAGCACGCATTTGTTCAGCTCTTTACGCACGCGCTCGACCTCGGCCCCAAATTCGAGCCGATCAAGACCTATGAAGGATTTGTCTATCGCCTTAAGCAGTCGCCTGGGCAGGGCGGCAACCCGGGCCAAACCGGCTACGCATGGGCGGCACGACGCGTTGCCCTCGAAGCCATCGGCGGGCTCCTTGATTGGAGCATTCTCGGCTCCAACGATTACTACATGGCCCTTGCGCTGATTGGCGGCATCCGGCCGGAAATGACCCGCATGCCCGACTCCGGATACAGTAAATCACTGCTCGAATGGCAAGACAGGATCGCCGCCTTGGACCTCGGCGAACCGGGTTGCGTCGCCAATTCGTTACTTCATTTCTGGCACGGCAAACGCGCCGACCGCGGCTACGACACACGCTGGAAAATCCTGCTGGAGCATGACTTCGATCCGGCCGCCGATTTACACCGCGATGAACAGGGCCTGCTGCAGCTGCGACAGACCAAACCGGAGTTGCAAGCCGCCATCAAGCAGTATTTTCGTAACCGCGATGAAGACAATCCCAACCTCTAGTCCGTGCGGACAGGACTGACGTGTCCAGGACCATCAAGATTTTCATCTCTTCGCCGTCCGACGTGCGGCCGGAACGGCTTATCGCCGAACGTGTCGTGGCGCGGCTTGACCGTGAGTTCGCCTACCACTTTCGTGTCGAAGCGCTGCTTTGGGAACACGAACCTCTGATTGCTTCGCATCATTTCCAAGATGTCGAAAATATCCCAGCGCCAAGCAGCACGGACATTGTGGTTGTGATTCTCTGGTCGCGGCTCGGCGTGATGCTGCCACAGGACCGATTCGTCGGCGCGGTGTCCGGCAAGGCACCCGTGTCGGGTACCGAGTGGGAGTTCGAAGACGCCCTGGCGGGGTATCAGCGCGTCGGTCAGCCCAATTTGCTCCTTTACCGCAAGCAAGCACCGATCACGGCAAGTCTTGATGATGAGGCACGTCTTGAAGAGATTCGCGCGCAGAAACGCCTGGTCGATGATTTTCTCAGGCGCTGGTTCATGGCCTCCGATGGGACCTTCACGGCTGCATCGACTGTGTTTCCCGATGAGACCCAATTCGAGGAAAAGCTAGAAGCGGACCTGCGGCAACTGTTACGCCGGCAACTCACCAATCGTGCCGGTGGAGACGGACTTGAGACACCAACGGTACGTTGGCATGCGGGTAGTCCGTTCCGCGGTCTTGAATCTTTTCAGCTTGAACACGCGCCCATCTTTTTTGGTCGTACCCGTGCGCGTAATGAGTTGCGCAGCGTTCTGGCGCGCCGGGCCGAGGCGGGTTGCGCCTTTGTCATGGTGATGGGTGCAAGCGGTTCGGGAAAATCGTCTTTGGTCAGGGCAGGACTCCTGCCCGATCTGCTGCTACCCGGCATGATCGGCACCGTCGGGCTGGTGCGCTACGCCGTGATGCGTCCATCAGACGGCAGTGGCGACGTGATGAACAGCCTGTCTGCGGCGCTCATGTCTGAATCAGCGCTTCCCGAGCTTGGTCAATTGCAATACACCGTTGAAGGCCTGACGAGAATACTCGCCGTCGATCCCACCCAGGTGACGTTCGCCGTGCGGCAGGGATTGATGCGTGCTGCTGAAGCGGCAAACCTGACGCAAATCGCGTCCGCACGGCTGGTTCTTGTGGTCGATCAGATGGAAGAGATCCTCACGGCCGACTCGCTTGCGAAAGAGACCCGCGAGGCTTTCATCGACATCCTCGATGCGTTGGCGCGATCCGGTCTGGTGTGGGTTGTGGCCACCATGCGCAGCGATTTCTTCGAACAATTGACTGCCTTTCCAAGGCTGGCAGCATTATCGGACGGGGATGGCAGGTACCTGCTCGCGGCGCCCGTACAAGCGGAAATTGCCCAGATCATTCGTCAGCCCGCGCGCGAGGCAGGACTGACGTTCGAGGCCGCTGCTGCCGATGGCGAGGGTCTCGACGACGTGATTCTTGCGGCCGCCGCCAGCGATCCAGACTCCTTACCACTACTCGAGTTCCTCCTGGCCCAGCTTTGGGAAAGGCGCGAGGGAGGGCTGTTGAGTTTTAGCGCCTATCGGGCGGTCGGCGGACTCGAAGGCGCGCTGGGCCAACATGCGCAGCATGCCTACGAGCAGCTTCCCGAAGACGTCAGAGCGGCGTTTGCCACCGTGCTGCGAGCGTTGGTGACTGTGCGACAGGATGTCCGTGGCGGAGCCACCGCGCGCAATCCACTGCTCACATCATTTGCGCCGGCAAGTCCGGAGCGCCGTTTGATTGATCGCTTCGCCAGTGCATCGGTGCGACTGTTGGTCATCGACGGATCGCGGGTGCGACTCGCGCATGAGTCGTTGCTGACACACTGGCCGCTGGCGGCGAGCACACTGGCAGAGGCCTGGGCTGATATTCAGCTGCGCGCGAAGCTGGAACAAGATGCAGTGCGTTGGCGCAATGCCGGAACCGAACATCGTGCAAGTTTGCTGTTGCGCCCCGGTCTGCCGCTGATCGAAGCCGAGGATTTGCAGCAACGCCGCGGCGCGGAACTTGATGCGGCACTGGTCGATTTCATATCTGCTTCGAGTGCTTCGGCGCGCAGCGAACAACACCGCCAGATACGGCGGGCACGCGTGCTGCTTGCAGCAGCCAGCGGATCCGCCTTGGTGTTCTTGATCCTCGCGGGGTTTGCCGGTGTCAACTGGTACGTCGCCAAGCGCAGTGTCGATGCCGCTGCGGTGGCCATCACGACACTGGTCGAATCGACTTCCGAGATTATCCAGCCGATTGCCCAGCTTGAACGAGTGCAGCAGCAGGTCGATGCAGCGCGCGGAGCCATCGAGCAGCTCTCGGCGGTGACCACTGATCCGCGGCTTGAGACGCAACGCGCGCGTACCCTGCTGGTGCTCGCCGAGCTCGAAGAGGCGCGTGGACAAATGGACGCCATGCGCAAGGACGCCGCTGATGCCCTGGCGGCTGTCGATGGGATTGCCAGTCGTGGCGACCGCGAGGCCCGCTTGCAGCGCGTGCGCAGCGAGCGCCTGTTAGGTACGGCAGAGGCCAAAGCCAACCACAAGGATGACGCTCGCAAGGATTACGAGCATGCATTGGCCGATCTGGAAGGGCTTTCGCCCGCCACTGTCTCTTCACCGGATGAGGTACGTCGTCAAATTCTCTTTGCCGAAATAAATCAGTATCTAGGCGATCTATCGCTGGAACAGTTCAATGATCCGGCGTCGGCCGAGACGTGGTACCAGCACTCCTATGACACCCGGCTGGCACTGAGCAAACTGCACGACGCAGCGCCGCAAGCGCAACATGATGTCGCCTGGGCGGCCAATAAGCTGGGCGATGTGCAGGTGGCCCTGGGACAGGATGAGGCCGCTTTGAAGTGGTTCGATCTGGCGAGCGAGGGCTACGATGCCTTGCGTGACCACCTCTGGGACAACGTCGACTGGCCGTACCAGCAAGCGCTGGTCAAGACAAATATCGGCCTGCTGCAATCGCGCCAGAAAAACTTCGAAGCATCGATTCAGGCATTTGAAGCCGGCAAGACGCTGCTCACAGATGTCAAGAATCGCGATCCGAAAAACATCGGGCATATCTCTGCGCTTGGCTGGAACCTGAGCAATGAGGGCGAAACCTACTACCTATGGTGGAAACAGGAGCCGACAAGGCAAGAGCGACTCCGCCAGGCCCGCACCGATCTGCTCAAGGGCCTTGATATCCGTGCTTCTGTGGCGAACGCTGCGCCGACGATCAAGTACCAAATGGGCGCGACCGACACCCGGGCTAACCTCGCGGCCGTCGAGGGCGCAATCGCCGAACTGGCGCGGGATTATGGTCTCGCGGGTAGGCAATTCGAGTCGGCGGCGCGACTCACTGATGAGAACTACGAGAAATTCATCTATCAGTATGCCCGCAAGGACACACCCATCCATATCCTCGATCTGGTCGAAAACGCCGTTCAGGATCTCGCCAAGGCGGGCCAACCCGATCGAGCACAGCGTCTGCTCAAGTGGACCCACGATGTTGTTGCCTCAAACCTCGCCCTCAAACACGTCGAGCCAGACACTGCAGAGGCATTAACTGCTCGCATTCAGCGCGATCTGGCCAGTCTTGGCGTGGTCGCTCAAAATTCGTCCCCCACTTAGCGTGACGGTGCGGTCAAGGTTGACCAGTGAAGATGCGCGGTGCGAGATGACGATTGCCGTGCGTCCTTGCATCAGCAGCGCGAGATTGCCTTGCAACGCGCGCTGCGTGTGCTCATCCAATGCCGAAGTCGCCTCGTCGAGCACAAGAATCGGTGCATCCTTGAGGATGGCGCGCGCGATTGCAATTCTTTGACGCTGGCCTCCCGAGAGCTTTGCGCCACGCTCACCACAATGCGCATCAAGACCTCGCCGACCCTCTGTATCGACGACGTGTTCGACGAATTCGAGTCCCAGCAGGTCGACGACTGCCTGGATTTCTGCATCGCTCGCATCGGCTCGTCCAATTCGGATATTGTCGCCCAGCGAGCAATCCATGAGCGTGAGATCTTGCGGCACGATCGCGATATGACGGCGCACGGAATCGACTGTGCAGCACGCAATATCCTGGCCATCGATAACGATCTTCCCTTGATCGACCTCGTAGAGCCGCAACAGCAGATGCATGAGGGTACTTTTTCCCTCTCCGGACGCACCGACCAGTCCGACGTGTTCACCAGCCGCGACGGTGAAGGAGACGCCTTGCAGAACGGGGCTGGCATAGCCGAAATGCACGTCGCTAAATGCAATCTCGGCCCGGTTTACCACCAGCTCGCGCGCGCCGGGTCGATCCGGCGAGGCCGCAGGTGCTGTGATCGACGTCATGCCATCTTCGACTGCCCCCATGTTTTCGAACAAAGAGGTGGCATGCTGGGCAACCCAACCGGCCACATTGGTAATCTGCCAGGTAAGGGGAAGGGCCATCGCCACGGTACCTACCGCGATGTGCCCGTTCATCCACAGCCAGATTGCAATGCCACCGGACGAGACCAGTAACAAGGCATTGAGCACGGAAAGTGAACAGCTGAAAAGACTCGTCAAACGAAGATGACGACGAAAGCTCAGCGTATGTTCGTCGATGGTGCTGCGGATCGACTGACTGGCACGCTCACCCTGCAAAAAGAGTTTGAATGTCAGGATATTGGAGTAGGTATCGACGACGCGGCCGGTCAGCCGCGAACGCACTTCGGACACGGCTCGCGAGCGCACACGGATGCGCGGGACAAAGTGACGAAGCAGGAGCACGTACGCCACACCCCAGCACACGATCGGTAGCGCCAGCATTTCACCGCGCCAGGCCAACACCGCAATGGCGCTACCGCCGTAGACTGCAATGTATAACACCGCGTTGGTTGTAAGCAGCACGGTTTCACGCAAGCAAGGTCCCGTCTGGACGACACGGTTGGCGAGCCCCCCGGCTGTTCCGTTTTGGAAGAAGCTCCAGTTCTGCCGCATCAGGGCAAGGTGACTCTGCCACCGAATGAGATTCCCAAGTCCTGGTGCGATTGCCTGATTGGCCATGCTGTTTTGGAGGAACAGTGCCAATGGCCGCAAAACGAGCAACACCACGACGATGCCAAGGATTTGAGGCCATGCGCCGCCTAGAGCGACTCGCGGATCGGGTTTTGAGACCAGGCTGACCGACCAGCCGATGAATACAGGCACGCTGGCATCTAGCACTGCAGCCAGGGCGCCGGTCAGGAAAAGCACGGTGATAAGCCGCAGCACCTGCTTGAGAAAATA
>CAJCIC010000074.1 GCA_903970185.1 Gammaproteobacteria bacterium | reverse complement strand
TGCTTTCTGGCCCCAGGGTGCGAAGCGCTGGCCCAAAGCGCCAGCGTGCCGCCGACCGAGGCCAGCGTGCGCGCGGCATTTCTGTATCGCTTCCTCGACTACGTCGAATGGGACAGGGGTCATCTTGAACCCGGCCAGACGATCGTCATTGCCGTGCTCGGAAACGATGAGATGCTTGACGAGGTGCAAAGGACGATCGCTGGCAGGCGATCTCACGAGCACCCGATCGAGATTCGCAAACTTTCTGCAGGCGACGACCTGACGGGCATCCAGGTGGTCTACTTGGGCACGCCCTCAAGTGCTGCCATTGCCGCCATGGCCAAGCGGGCGATGGCCGCCTCGGCCCTTCTTGTCACCAACGCCGAGAACGCGCTTGCCCTTGGCAGCGACATCAACTTCGTCGAGACCGACGGCCATGTGCGCTTTGAGGTCGATCTTGGAAATGTCGAGCGCTCGGGTTTGCGGCTTGGCTCGGGCATGCTTTCGGTGGCGCTGCGCGTGAGGAACTCGTCATGATCCAGCGCTTCGTTGGCCGATCGGTCAGGCGCAAGCTGATGATGATCATCGGTGCGGCGATTTTCTTTGCGCTTTTTGTCAACGGGCTCGCCCTTCTCATCTATGACGTCGACAGTTACAGCGCATCGTGGCTCAATGACCTGCAGTCGCAGGCAGAAGTGGTTGGCCGCGCCAGCATTCCGGCGATCGAGTTCGATGACCCGCACGCGGCGGCAAGCAACCTGCAGCTCCTCTCGATCAGGCCGACGATTCTTGCTGCGGCCATCTACGACGGCAGCGGTCAGCGCTTCGCCGAATTTCAGCTGACCAATGTCGTCGAGACCATACCGTCTCGGGCCGGGCCAGCCTCGCACTGGATCTCGGGTTCGAAAATCAATCTGTTCCAGCCGATCGTCGATCGCGGCCGCGTCATCGGCACCGTGTTCATCCGTGCGCGCTATCAGCTCTCTGATCGCATCACCGGCTACCTTGCCATTTCAGGACTCGTGACGCTGTTAAGCCTGGTTGCGGCGCTGCTCTTGTCGCTGTGGTTTCAACGGCTCTTCACCGCGCCGATCATCTCGATTGCAGAAATAGCGCGCCGCATCCGCGCCACGCGCAATTTCCATCTGCGCGCCGAGGCAACCACCGAGGATGAAGTCGGCTATCTGGCGACTTCGTTTAACGCCATGCTTGAAGAAGTCACGCGCGCTGCGGATCAACTGCAACTTGCCGATAGGCGCAAGGACGAATTCCTGGCGACGCTTGCCCACGAGCTCAGAAACCCGCTCGCACCGCTGCGCAACGGCCTTGATATCATGCGCGTGACGCGTGAGCGCCAGGTGCCAGGGGCCGCGCTGGCCATCGAGCGCGCCGAGGCGATGATGGATCGGCAGATCCGCCAGATTTCGCGCCTGGTCGATGACCTGCTTGACGTTTCGCGCATATCCACAGGCAAACTGCTGCTCAAATGCGAGCTGGTCGAGCTCGCCCCGGTGATTGCCACCGCGCTTGAAACCGTCGATGCACTGTTCGAATCGCGCCATCACGAACTCGTCTGTCATCTGCCCGATGATCCCGTGTACGTCAACGCCGACCCGACACGTTTGAGCCAGATCATCATCAATCTGCTCAACAATGCCGCAAAGTACACGGCACCTGGCGGGCGTGCAGTTCTGCGCGTGAGCGTTGCAGGCGACGAACTCTCAATTGAGGTCACCGACAACGGCGTCGGGCTCGATCAGGTCGGTCTTGAGAAGATCTTCGACATGTTCCACCAGGTCGACGCGTCGCTCGAGCGGGAGACGGCCGGCCTTGGCGTTGGCCTCACGCTCACGCGCACGCTCGTCGAATTGCATCAAGGTACGATCAGGGCGCAAAGCGAAGGCTTGGGGCACGGCAGCCGCTTCGAGGTCGTGATGCCGATCGTTGCCCATGTCGGCGCATCGAGGGCGCAATGAAAATTCTCATCGCCGATGACAACCGCGACATTACCGATTCGCTTGCGCTCCTGCTTGGCGTGCTCGGCCACGAGGTCGAAGTCGCCTACGATGGCATCGAGGCATGCACGAAGGCAGAGACATTCCTGCCGGAAGCGGCGATTGTCGACATCCGCATGCCCGGGCGTCACGGCTACGATGTTGCCAAGTCGTTGCGCGCGCTCGGCTCGATTCGCCAAGGCTGCATGATCGGCATGACCGGGGAAGGCGGCACTGACGCGAAATCGCGCGCGCTTGAATCGGGCTTTCACCACCTCGTGATCAAGCCCGCGCCGCTTCAGACGCTCCTGGCTATCCTTGATCCAGCGCCTCCAGAGAAGGCCTGAAACGGCGTGCCAGACGGGGCCTTCAGGCTCTAGAATCCGGTTTCGGTGAGGATCAATCTCGAACGCTCAGGAGGTGGGCAATGACTGCAGGCGCGTCTGATTTTGTCTGGTACGACGTCATGACCACAGACACGGCAAAGGCTGCCGAATTCTACAAGGCGGTGATTGGATGGAACGTGACCGCAACCGGGCCGAACGATTACCTGATCTTTTCTGTCGGCAGTGCCATGGTGGCGGGGCTGATGGCGATCCCGTTTGACGACCACAAGGCGCCTCCCGCATGGTCTGGCTACATCGGCGTTGACGACGTCGACGCCTACACCAGGAAGGTCGAGGACGCGGGGGGTGCAACCTATGTGCCGCCCACCGACATTGCCGATGTCGGCCGCTTCTCGGTGGTGGCAGACCCACAGGGCGCGATGTTCATGCTGTTTCGCGTGGACGGGCCCAAGGCGCCCGAGGTTGCGCCCATGACGCCTGGGCATATTGGATGGCATGAACTCTTGACCAGTGATCCGGAGGCTGCCTTGTCATTCTATTCGCAGCTGTTTGGCTGGACCCGGGCCGAGGCCCTCGAGATGGGCCCTTTGGGCACCTACCAGATGTTTTCGGCAGGCGCACGTCCGATTGGCGGCATGATGAAAATGCCGAGCGAAGTACTGCACCCGTACTGGCTTTTCTATATCAACGTCAAGGCCCTCGATGAGGCCGTGGCGGCGACGCTTGCTCACGGCGGGCGCATCGTGCAGGAGCCCACCGAGGTGCCTGGCGGCAGCTGGGTCGCCCAGGGCATCGACCCGCAAGGTGCGGTATTCGCGATGGTTGCGAGCCACCGCTAGGGGCGGCCCTATGCAAGGGTGCCATGGCATGAGCGCTGGACGTGACCGCTTGAGCCTCACGGCCCCTTCGCGATGGATCGCAGCGCTCGCGGTGGCACTGACCTGTGCTTTTTCTCCTTGCGTGGCGAGCGCCGATGCGCCTGGCGCGCATGCGTTTTTTTCTCATCCGGAAACGCTGATGGCAAGACCTTCGCCTTCGGGCGAGTTCGTCGCCGTGATTTCGCGTTCCGATGGCACGCGGCTCGCCCTCTACATGGCGCCCACTGACGATTTCTCCCAGGTCAAACCGATCGTCGAGGCAAGCAATACCGATGTCGCCAATGTCGTCTGGATCAACGAGAACCGCCTTCTGGTGGTCGCAGGGGCGCTCAATGCCGGCCGGACACCGGCGATGGGCAACGTATTTGCAATCGATCGCAACGGCGGCAACGGCATCATGCTGATCGAGCAGGGCGCAAACGCGAGGGCGGAGGCTCTGGGCGCGCACATTCTGGACGCCAGTTACTTCATCATGGCACCGGTTGGCGATGGTTCGGACGATGTCATTGTTGGCAAGCGCATCCTTGCCGGTGACGGTGCACTGGCAAGCGTAAAGCCGTACCGCTTGAATACGCGCACGCTTGAACTCGCGAGCCTTGTTCGCGGTGCTGTCCCCGAACACGCCGTGTCGTGGCTTTTCGATCAGAACGGCGAGCCACGCGTGTTGACATCGATCGACAACGGCAGGCAAAGCGTCTATTTGCGTGCGCCGAACACGCAGACGTGGCAGCTGATGGGCGAGTCTGACGCGCTGTCAGCCGAATTTACCCCCGAGTTCCTGGGCGCCGGCGACATCCTCTATGTTTCTGCTGCAAAGCCAAATGGCGAGACGGCGCTCTACCGCCTGGATCTGGCCACGCGCGTGCGCTCTTCCTTGCCTGTGATCGATCTGCCCGGGTTCGATTACAACGGTGTGCCGGTCATGGACCGTAACTCGGGACGTGTGCTTGGCGTTCGCTATGAGACCGACGCCGGCGGCACGGCCTGGTTCGATGCGCGCATGAAGGCCTGGCAGGCTGCGATCGACAAGGTGCTCTCGGGCACCTACAACGCGATCCTGTGCATCGATTGCCTTGGTGCAAAGACACTCATCGTCGAGTCATCGTCCGATCGCGTTGCACCGCGCTTTTATATTTTCGAGAAGGACCGATCGCACCTCTTGCAGATCGGCAGCAGCGACGACGATGTCGATCCAAGGGATCTGGGCGTGCGCGATTTCGTGCGCTTTGCCGCGCGCGACGGCCTTTTAATCCCGATGTATGTCACCCACCCACCTTCGAAGAAAAATGGCCCATGGCCCACCATCGTGTGGGTCCACGATGGCCCGTTTACGCGCGGCGGCTGGTGGGAAGGCGATGACATCGCACAGTTTTTGGCATCTAGGGGCTATCTCGTCCTTGAGCCCGACTATCGCGGTAGCAAGGGCTTTGGCACCACGCTATTTCGCGCCGGCTTTCGCCAGATCGGGCTTGGCATGCAAGACGATCTGGTCGACGCCGCACACTTTGCCATATCACGCGGGCTTGCCGACGCAAATCGCATCGGCATTGCCGGCGACGGCTTTGGCGGCTATGCCGCGCTGATCGGACTTGCCGCCTCGCCCGAGGTATTTCGCGCCGGCTTCGCGCGCGGCGCGCTGCCCGACATCCAGCTGCTTTTCTCGCCGGCATGGCAAGACTGTGTGCAGGCGCCCAACGCGGCTGAACTGACGCAGCTGGTTGGCGACCCGTTGGCAGATGCTGCAAAATGGGCGTCACTCTCGGCCGTTGCCAATGCGGCAAAAATCACCCAGCCGCTGCTTCTGGCCTACGGCGGCGAAGACCGCAAGGTGCCCTTGGCTCGCGCCAGTGAGTTGCACGACGCCTTGAGCGCGGCCAATCGGTCTTTGCTGTGGCTGATCTACCCCCAGGAGGGGCATGCATGGCACAGTGCAAAAGACGAGATCGATTACTTCACCCACGTCGAGAAATTTCTCGATACGCACTTGAAGAACCTTGCGCCAGAGCCGCGCCAGGCGATGCAGCCATGATCCCTCCTGACTGCGTTTTGCCTGGCCTGGGTCGTGGCCACGTCATGCTAAGCGCGAGCTTGCCTTGCGCGTTCTGATCGTCGAAGACGACGCGGTTCTTGCCGACGGCGTCGCAAGCGTGATTGAGCAACTCGGTCACGACACGGTGATCGTGCGCGACGGTTTTGAAGCCTGCCGCCTGATCGAGGGCGAGACTTTCATTCTGGTGCTGATCGATATCGGCCTTCCAGACGTCGATGGCCTCGAAGTTCTGCGCCGCCTGCGTCAGCAGGATGCGCTGACACCGGTGATGCTCCTCACCGCACGCGACGGCATCGGCGATCGCATCAGCGGGCTTGATCTCGGTGCCGACGACTACGTCGTCAAGCCGGTGTCGCTGCGCGAATTGGCCGCACGGGTGCGAGCCATGCTAAGGCGTGCCCAGGTGAGCATTTCGTCGGAACTGGTGCACGGGCCGCTGCGCCTCGATACCACCTCACGGCGCGCGACGCTTGCCGGCACTGCGCTTGATCTCACCGCGCGCGAATGGCGCATCATCGAATACCTGATGCGCCGGCCTGAACGGGTTGTCTCGAAAGAGCAGATTTATGCAGCGGCAATTGGCGATGGCGAGGCGCAGTACAACGCCGTCGAAGTCTACATTTCGCGCCTTCGCAGCAAGCTCGAGGCGGCGGGCATACGCATCCGTACCGTGCGCGGCTTTGGTTATATGCTCGAGGACGATCAAGGCGTGCCCAAGGCGTGAGAGCCAGCTTGCGCCAGGGATTGACGCGATGGCTGTTGCCATCGCTTTTCATTGCACTGACGATTGGCGCCATCTCCTCCTATCTGGTCGCCCAGTATGCCGCCGCGCTCGCGTATGACGAGGCGCTGATGGCGGCTGCCGAGGATTTTGCGCTTGGCGTGCATGCGGCTCCGGACGGCCTGCATTTTGCGCTGACAAGCCAGGGTGCAGCGATTCTCGCCAACGACGCGCGCGACCATATCTACTTCGCCGTTCGCACGAAAAGCGGCCAGCTCATCGGTGGCGACAGCAATCTGCAGATGGCCCCCGTGGTTCGCCTCGATCATGGCGGCAGCATCCTGACGCGCGTTGACGGCATCCCGGTGCACGCCCTGTCAATGCAGTTTGACCAGTTTCTCGAGCCGGTCGTGATTACCGTGGCCGAGACCCTCAACAAGCGCGGGGACATGACCCGTTCAGTCGTGCTCTTCCTGCTCTTGCCGGCTTTCCTGGCCCTGGTCCTTGCGGGCCTTCTGGTCTGGTTCGCGGTGGGCCGCGGTCTCGCCCCGCTTGAGAGCCTGAAAAGCCACATCGAGGCTCGATCGGCGCGCGATCTCTCGCCGATCGCCTTGACTTCGGTTCCAGACGAGGTACGGCTGCTCGTGCAAAGCTTCAACCAACTCCTGCGAAGGCTGGAAGAATCGGCGCAAGCGCAGCAGAACTTCATCGCCGACGTGGCGCACCAGCTGCGAACTCCCTTGGCCGGCGTGCAAGCGCTGGCTGAACTCTTGCCAACGCTTGGGCCTGTCGAAGGCAAAGCCACGCTCGAGCGTCTGCGCGCCACGGCGGCGCGCGCCATTCGCCTCGCCAATCAGCTCTTGCTTCTGTCCCGCTCCAACCAGGATCTGATCAAGCCAAGCATCGAGCCACTCGACCTGAAATCCCTGGTTGAAGAAGTCGCCGATGACTGGGTCCATCGGGCGATTGCGCTCGATATCGATTTTGGCTTCGAGCTCGCCCAGGCCGAGGTTCTGGGAGATGCCTTCTTGCTGCGGGAAATGATGGACAACGTGGTTGACAACGCGCTGCGCTATTCAGGTCGGGGAAAAACCGTGACGGTGACGACTCGCCTGGAGCATGACGAGGCGATCTTTTGCGTGGAAGACGCCGGGCCGGGGATTCCTCCCGAATACCGCGAACGCGTTCTCGGCCGTTTTTTTCGCATGCCTGAATCCAGTGGCGAGGGCAGCGGACTTGGCCTTGCCATCGTTGCCGAGATTCTCAGCCTGCATGGCGGGCGGGTCGAAATCGCGCAATCGCGCCTGGGCGGCGCTTTGATCCGCCTTTGCCTGCCACGCCTGCCCAGTTCGGCCGCAACCGGCGCATAAGCTTCGCAAAGGGCGGCGAAAGGATCAGAACCATCTAATCCTGACTGGGCTTTGGCCCGGCTGCGCGCAACGCGTTGCCCGCCCTGCCACCGGAAATTAAGCGTTAGCGTCGTGAATTGGGCTGGCGCGAAGCGCCGGGAGAGCGGGGTGTCGCGCGCCCCGGCGCACGTGATGGCGCGCGTTTTGCATGGGTGCATGGTCTTCCATTTTGGCCCTCAGAGGCCCTGGCTTTTAGGCATGAGCATCAAGCGTTCAGACCCTGATCCGATCGTCGCAAGCGGCTTTGCAGAGGAAGGGCGTGCAAAGCGCGGAAGGCTGAAGATCTTTTTCGGTGCATCAGCCGGGGTCGGAAAAACCTATGCGATGCTGGTGCAGGCACGCCGGCAGATCGACTGTGGTCGCGACGTGTTGGCGGGCGTGATCGAAACCCACGGGGACGAGGCGACTCAAGCCGTGCTCGAGGGCATTCCGGTTCTTCCCATGCAATCCATCGAGTATCCCGGCGGACTCCTCTACGAGTTCGACCTTGACGCTGCGCTGGCGCTGCGCCCTGAATTGATCCTGATCGACGATCTCGCGCATACCAACGCGGCAGCCTCGCGGCACTCAAGGCGCTGGGCCGATGTCAACGAAATGCTCGACGCGGGGATTGACGTTTGGACGACCCTGAATGTTCAGCACATCGAGAGCCTCAATGATGTCGTTGCCGGCATCACCGGGGTGCAGATCCGCGAAACGGTGCCGGACAGTATTTTCGATAACGCCGATGACGTGGTGATGCTTGATCTTCCTGCCGACGAGCTTCTGGAACGTCTTGTCGAGGGAAAAGTCCATTTGCCGCAGCATGCTGAAACTGCAGCAAGGAGTTTTTTTCGCAAGGGCAATCTGCTCGCACTGCGCGAATTGGCGCTCAGACGCATGGCCGATGGCGTCGACTGCCAATTGCTCTCGTACCGGCGCACCGAGTCGGTCGATGCCGTCTGGCAGGCGCGAGAATCCCTGCTGCTTTGCATTGGACCGGGTCCAGGGATGGACAAGCTGGTGCGCAGCACGGCACGCCTTGCGATCCAGCTTGGCGCGTCCTGGCATTGCATCTACGTAGAAACACCCTCACTGCAACGCCTTTCTGAATTTCGCCGCCGCCGCATCCTCAACGAGCTCAAGTGCGCCGAGCAAGCTGGCGCCCGCACGGCAGTCATCGCGTCAAGCACGGTGGCCAAGGCGATCATCGACTACGCGCGCGAACACAACCTGTCCCGCCTCATTCTTGGCCGGGCGGTGCGCAAGTGGCGAGGACCTTGGCAGCATAATCTGGCTTCCGCGGTATTCACGCTTGCCAAAGACCTGGATATTGTGCAGATCGCCGTGGATGAGCGGCAAAGCGACCCTGCGATACCTTCAGGCGCGTTCGCCGAAGTCAAATCCGGGCTGCCGTGGAAAAACTACGCCTCTACGATGGCCGTTTGTGTGGTTGCGACCGCCGCGGTCGCTCCGTTCCAGTCCGTTCTTGAAGTCACCAACATCGTCATGGTGTTCCTTCTGGCGGTGGTGTTCGTGGCCATGCGCCTTGGCCGGGGACCTGCGGTATTTGCAGCGTTTCTGGCGGTCGCCTTGCTGGATTTTTTCTACGTCCCGCCCAAATTTTCCTTCTCTGTTGCCAACGTGCAATACCTGGTCACGTTTGGCGTGATGCTCGTTGTCGGCCTTCTGATCGGGCAACTCACCGCGCGCCTGAAATGGCAGGTCGAACTTTCGAGTCGACGCGAAAAGCGCGTATTCGCGCTCTACGAGTTGTCGCGCGAGCTCTCCAGCGCGCGCGTTGCCGAAGAGGTTGTAGAGATCGCCGCTCGCTTCATCTCATCCGAATTCAAGGCACAGGCGACCATGCTTGAGATCGACGTGCAAGGCAAGGTCAAGCTTCCGCATGTTCGACCGGGGGCTCAGCCACTTGATCTCGGCATTGCGCAGTGGGCCCACGACCATGGTGCGCTCGCCGGGCACGGTACCCATACACTTGCCGCATCACCGGTGGTTTACCTGCCTCTGAAGGCGCCCATGGGGGGCCGCGGCGTGCTGGCCATCGCTCCCGCTTCGGGATCGCGCCTCACCGGTCCCGATCAGGAGCGCCTGCTTGACACGTGTGCGTCGCTGATCGCGCTTGCCCTGGAGAGAATTCACTATGTAGAGGTGGCGCAAGCGTCCATCGTCGAGATCGAATCCGAACGCCTGCGCAGCTCCTTGCTGTCTGCCGTATCGCACGACATTCGCACCCCCCTGTCTGCCATCGTTGCGATGACCGAATCGCTCTCGTCACTGCTGTCGTCCTCGAGAAGCGACGTCAACGCACTGTTGCAATCGATTCGAGGCGGTGCTCTGCGCATGGGCGCGCAGGTCTCCAATCTCCTTGACATGGCGCGGCTGCATGCCGGACGAGTGCAGCTTGGCAGACAGTGGCTGCCCGTCGAGGAGGCGGTGGGCAGCGCCATCCGTGCCATGAGCCGCACCCTGGCGCCAGAACGCGTGCGCGTCGTCTTGCCTGATGACCTGCCCGTGATCAATGTCGACCCGGCCCTCTTCGAACGGGTCCTTTGCAACCTGCTGGAAAACGCGGCCAAGTTCACCCCGCCGCAGTCGGAGATCGTCATTTCGGCGAGCCTGTCCGGCGCGCGCATAGCGATCGTGTTTGAGGACGAAGGCCCTGGCCTGCCGCCGCAAAAGGAGGAGGCGATTTTTCAGATGTTTGAGCGTGGCAACCGGGATAGCCCGATTCCTGGCGTCGGCCTGGGGCTCGCGATCTGCCGAGCGATTGTCGAAGCCCATGGCGGCGCGATTCGCGGCGAGAATCGAGCGCGGCGAGGCGCACGCTTTTTGATTGAACTGCCGCTCGAAACACAGCCGGTGTGGGACAGCATGGACGATGAAAAGGAAATCGAGGAATCGCTATGAACAATCCCGCCGCGCGGATACTTTTCATTGAAGATGACGCAGAGATCCGCCGCTTCACCAAGTCATCCCTGGATCGAGACGGCTTTGAGGTCTACGACGTCGGTACGATCGAGCGCGGATTGATCGAAGCCGGTACCCGGCGCCCGGACCTGGCTGTGCTTGACCTTGGCCTGCCCGATGGCGACGGCGTGGATTTCATCAAGCGCTTGCGAACCTGGTCCGACATTCCGATCCTGGTGTTATCAGCGCGCACTGCCGAGCAGGAAAAGATCACCGCACTTGACGCGGGTGCCGACGATTACCTCATGAAGCCCTTTGGCGCCCTGGAGCTCTCGGCAAGGGTGAGGGCGCATCTTAGGCGACGCAATGCCACAGCGCTTGCGAAGGGAGCGACGCTTGAATTCGGAGAGGTCAAGATCGACTTCAATCGACGCGCAGTTGAAAGAAACGGCGCGCGGGTCCACGTCACTCGGATCGAATACCGCTTGCTGACCTACCTCACGGCGCACCCGCATCGCGTCATGACGCATCGACAGGTGCTCAAGTCCGTCTGGGGCCCGAACCATGAACAGGACACCCACTATCTGCGGGTCTACATGACCCATCTGCGCAAGAAGGTCGAGCTCGATCCGGCGCAACCCCGGCATCTCCTGACCGAAACTGGAATTGGTTACCGCTTCGAGCCTTAACGAACTGTTGTTTTCTGTGCTGGCCGCTGTCAATCGAATGCGCTATCCGGACGACAGCGCGGTCAAGTGATCGCTGGGCGGCAACCCTCGCCCATCGAAAATCCCCTCCTTATGGAGTTCATTAGGCGGGAAGACGTCAAATGAGTAGTGATACCTCGTTTGCACCATAACGGGTAGCTTTGGCTGCGAAGTGTTGTGTGCCCCGGGGTGGTCGGTCGAGGCCATGGCGTCCTTGGATTTTTTCTGGGACTTCACTGATCGCGAACCCTGTCGGCATCTTGGCGCGTTGTGCTCTGCCGCGCGCTGCCCTTCCAATTAAGCGGGACAGGTTTTCCCCTCGACTTGATTCGCGTACGCGCCCCTTCGCTCCGTGTAGGTGAGCCGCGCCGTCTGTGCCTTTGCGCCACGTGGCCAGCAGTCAGGCCACAACGAGCAGCGAGAACCTTCGCGCGCATCGCGCACCACATCGGTGGCCTTAATCATCGAGATTCACCACACGGGTGCCGTTGCAGCTCGATCGCGATTCACTGCACGCCAATCATTCGGGGTCGGGCCGGCCGCACTTTTGATAAAAATTTAGCGCCCCGCTTGATCTAATCGTCATGCAAATCTTCCGACCCAACGCCATGCGCTGACGCTGCTGACAGCGTGAGGCGAGCCGGTCAACTGCGGGTATGCGCCGCACTTTTCGTCTGTATTCGCTAGGGGAAAAAATGTTCTTACATTCAGGAGCTGTCGGTGTTCCCTCTCAGGGTCGTGGCAACGCTGTCCCAGCGGCAGCAAAAAAGAACGCCTTGCACATGGGTGTGGTGATTGCGCTGTCGGTCTGCAGCCAGATGGCAGTTGCAGCAGACCCTCCAGCACCGGCAAGCGCTGCGGCTTGTGACCCCTATAAGGACTACTCCTGCCTGGATAGCTACCTCGGTACCGGTTTTTGGGAGCGTTTCGTCAGGTATCAGGAACTCGAATGGGGCCAGGCGACAGGACCGTCAGACCCCAACGCACCCGCCAGCCGCAGAGCCGACTTCCCCCCTGCCGCGCAAACGACGCCGCCGATGCCCTTTACCGAATGGCCCTATGGCGGCACGACGTCGCTTGGCGTCACAAGGCCGAGTTCGGTCGATAGTCCGCTCATGGAAGCGCTGGCAAATACCGACTTCGGAACATGGCTTGGCAAGAATGATTTTCAGTTGTATGGCTGGGTCGACGTCGGCGCCAATCTGAGCACCAGCTCGGTCCATGCGGGAAATGCACCCGCAGCCTATGACTACGTACCGAACTCGATACAGATGGATCAGGCCGTGCTCTATCTCGACAAGTTCCCGGACACGGTGCAAACCGACCACATCGATTGGGGCATGAGACTGTCGGTGATCTATGGCACCAACTATCGCTACACCACCTCCTACGGTCTCGCCAGCTATCAGTTGCTGGATAGGAATCGTGCGTATGGCTATGACTTCCCGATGTTCTACGGGGAGGTCTACGATCCGAAGATCCTCGACGGTTTCATGGTGCGCGTCGGTCGATATATTTCATTGCCGGACATCGAAGCGCAGCTGGCGCCGAATAACTACATGTATACGCATTCGATGACCTACACCTTCGATAACTACACCAACACGGGGATCCAGACGACGCTGGCGATAAACCAGAACTACATGATTCAGGTCGGCGTGGCGGCGGGAACCGAAGCAGCACTGCCGCACCTGTGGGAAACAGAAAACAACCCTTACCCGAATCGTCAAGGTGCGCTACCCGGGCAGGTGGGCTACAACCCGCTTTATCCCGGCTCGACTTTCAAGGTCGACCCGGGCGCCCTGCCGTCGTGGACGCTTTGCGGCAGGTACAACTCGGATGACGGCAAGACTGACGTCAACGCATGCGCGAACGCGGAGAACCGGGGCACCTACGGCTACAACAATCTGCAATGGTACGGGCTGACGGCCTATCACCAGTTCACTGACACCTGGCATATCGCCTTTGAGGCCTACCATCTCTTCGAGAACAACGTTCCCAATGCCAACAACCCGACGGTACAGACGGTTTACGCCAACGGCGGCTCGCCCTTCTCGTCGCATTTCATCCCGTTTAACGCGCCCGACCTCGCGATCTGCAGCAGCCCCGGTGTCCTGACCTGCCGCGCGAACGCTTACGGGTCGGTTGCGTATATCAACTACTCCCCCGATCCGCTCGACAACTTCTCGATCAGGCCCGAGTACTTCTCGGATCCACAAGGCCAGCGCACCGGTGTGGCAACCAAGTACACCAACCTTGCCTTTGGCTGGCAACACTGGTTCTCGCCACAGGTCGAAGTCCGCCCCGAACTCGCCTACTACCGCTCGCTCGATGGCGCTGCGTTCAACGGCAACGCCAATGCGGGCGTGGCACCGAACAAGTCTCATGAGCTGGTCCTCTCGGGCGACTTGATCTGGCATTTCTGAACTAGCGGCATCTGATCCGGGCTTTCTGCGTGGCTGAAGAAAGCTCGGGATCTGTTCCCGCTTGCGACAAGCATGAATTCGTCGAGTCCCTCATGAACGGCATTGTGACGAAGCTATTCACCTTGCATACGGGGCGTACAGCTATCGTCAAGGTTCTTGAAAGGTGAGCGCAATCTGCCTTGCGTACCCTTCTTTGTGCACTTTTGCTAGCGCCTGGTCCTTTCTTGCCCGCTGAACTATGAAGTTCCAAAAAAACCACGTTGTCGGAGCAGTTGCCGTCGTCGTCGCGATCTGCGTGGCGGTTGGCCTTTACACCAGCTACGCCCATGCCGACAGCGACAAGCAAGCGGCGGCACAAACGCCGCATGATCCGAATGCCATCGAGCTCACCGAAGGCCAGTCAGCGCATGTCCCTGTCGTTGCAATCGCCAATCACGCCTTCGTGGTCCATACCGATGCCGTTGGCACGATCGACTTCGACCAGGACACGATGGCTCAGGTTTCAACGCCTTATGCCGGGCGTATTGCGCGCGTGCTGGTCAAGGCGGGGGATGCCGTCGCGCGCGGCCAGACCCTGTTTACGATCGAGAGCCCCGATCTGGTTCAAGCCGAATCGACGGCGATTGCCGCTGCAGCCACCGCGATCCAGACCAAGAACGAACTGGTGCGTGCCAAGGAGCTCGTCGATAGCCGTGGCCTGGCACAAAAGGACTACGAGCAGGCGGTCACCGACCAGCAGGCAGCAGAAGCTGCGCTGAAGGCCGCGCGCGACGCACTGCGCATCTTTGGCAAGAGCGATCACGACATTGACCAATTGATCGCCTCGCGCAAGGTCGATGCCGAAATGCCCATCAATAGTCCGATCAAGGGCGTTGTGACATCGCGCAACGCCGCGCCGGGGAGCCTCGTGCAGCCCGGCAGCGTGCCCTATCCGATGGTCGTTGCCGACACGTCGGTGAAGTGGATGCTCGCCAATGTCGCCGAATCCGAAGTGCCGGGCCTGGCGCTCAATCAGCCGGTCGAAGTGCACGTCGATGCGTATCCGGCCAAGACGTTTTCGGGCAAGGTCGAGAACATCAGCGCGGCCCTTGACGCAACCTCCCACCGCGCCATCGTCAGGGCCAGCGTGCGTGATCCTGCGGATCAGCTCAAAGCCCAGATGTTTGCAACCTTTCGCATCGCCACGAGCGCGCCGGTCACCTCGCCTGCAGCTCCCGTTGCCGGCGTCGTGCGCGAGGGCGACGGCACGCACACGGTCTGGGTCACGTCCGACAAGCGTGTCTTCACGATGCGTGTTGTCGAAATTGGCATGGTCGAAGACGGCTTGCAGCAGATCGTAGCGGGTGTACATCCTGGTGAGACGATCGCCTCGGACGGCGCGCTCTTTCTCTCCAATGCGCGCACGCTCAACCAGCAGTAACGGCGAGACAGGACGACGACGTGCTCAAGAGCATCCTGGCCTTTGCGCTCACGCGCCGCCCGATCATCATCCTCGCACTCCTGGTCTTTATCGGCGCGGGAGGGTTTGCCTATTCGCGCCTGAACATCGAGGCCTATCCCAATCCTGCACCCGTCATCCTTGAGATCACGGCGCAAACGGCCGGCCTGTCAGCCGAGGAGATGGAGCGTTACTACACTGTGCCGATGGAGGTCGGGCTGGCTGCGACCCCTGGCGTCGACAGCATCCGCTCGACCTCGTTTTACGGTCTTTCCTTTGTTCGCGTCACGTTCAAGTACGGCATCGACTTCTATTTCGCGCAAACCCAGGCGGCACTCAGCCTGCAGCAGAACGTCAACCTGCCCAATGGCGTTCAGCCGCAGATCCAGGCTTCAAGCCTGGTCGGCGAGATTTATCGCTACCAGCTGGTCGGGCCCGCACACTATGGCGTGACCAACCTGAGAACGCTTCAGGACTGGGTATTGCAGCGAAGGCTTCTGACCGTGCCCGGCGTCGCAGAGGTGGTGGCCTGGGGCGGCACGACCAAGGAATACCATGTCGAAGCCAACCTGCAGAAGATGCAGGTCTATGGCATCACCATTCCGCAGTTGATAAGCGCGCTTGGCAATGCCAATGTCAATGTCGGCGGACGCACGATCAATCTTGGCCAGCAGTCGGTCAACGTCCGTGGCGTCGGACTGATCCGCGACGTCAACGATATCGGCAACGTCGTGTTAAGCCAGTCCAATGGGGTGCCGATCCTCGTCAAGGATGTCGCCGCCGTTGACATCGGCTTCGTGCCCCGCCTTGGGCAGGCTGGCCGCGACGCGCAGGAAGACGTCGTCACGGGCATCGTCGTCATGAACCGCACGATGCAGACCAATGACGTCGTGTCGCGGGTAAAAAAAGAGATCACGGCAATCAATCGCGACGGCACCTTGCCGCCCGGGGTCAAGATCGAGCCCTACTACGACCGCTCGACGCTGGTCGGTGTCACCACCCATACGGTGCTGCACAACCTTGTGTTCGGCTGCCTGCTGGTTTTTTTCATCCAGTGGATCTTTCTTGGCGACTTGCGCAGCGCCTTGATCGTTGGCGCCAACATTCCATTTGCGCTCTTCTTTAGCATCATCATTCTCGTCATGACCGGCGAGTCGGCCAATTTGCTCTCGCTTGGCGCGGTCGACTTTGGCATCATCGTCGACTCGGCGGTGATCCTGATGGAAAACATCTTTCGCAACCTGCAGCGCGAGCCTGCAGGCCGCCGTGAACTGATCCGGTCGTACCGCGCAGATAACGCGCACGAAGGCTTCGTCGAGGATGCGCCGGGCTGGACCAATCGTTTGCGGCTGATTTTCATCAGCGCCTTGCAGGTCGATCGTGCCATCTTCTTCTCGACAGCGATCACGGTTGCGGCCTTCATTCCGCTTTTCACCATGCAAGGCGTCGAGGGCCAGATTTTCAGCCCGATGGCGCGGACCTACGGCTATGCGCTGGCGGGCGCTTTGCTTGCCACCTTCACCGTGACACCGGTGCTGGGATCGCTACTTCTGCCGCGCAAGATCATCGAGACCGAAACCGTCGTGGTCAGGTTTCTTCGCCACATCTATTCGCCGGTCTTGACCTGGGCGCTGAAGAACCGCGGCCTGACGGTGGGTCTTGGCGCACTGTTTCTGGCCCTGGCGGCGATTGTCTTGCCGCAGACCGGCGCAGAATTCCTGCCCGCGCTCGAAGAGGGCAATCTGTGGATTCGCGCCACCATGCCGCCGACGATTTCGCTTGAAGCGGGTGATCAGATCATCTCGCGCATGCGCACGATCCTGAAAAGCCATCCGGAAGTCATCACGGTCGTCTCGCAGCATGGCCGCCCCGACGATGGCAGCGATGCCTCGGGCTTTAACAACGCGGAATTCTTCGCACCGCTTAAGCCCTTTGACGAATGGCCGGCCGGCTCGACCAAGGAAAAGCTGGTGGCCGGTCTGCAGGCCGATTTCGATCGCGAATTCCCCGGCGTCGAGCTCAATTTCTCGCAATACATCCAGGACAATGTCGAAGAAGGCCTGTCGGGCATCAAGGGGGCCAATTCGGTCAAGGTGATCGGGCCCGATCTGGCGGTGCTCGAGCGTATTGCCAACGACGTCCTGGTGCAGATGCGCACGGTCAGGGGCGTTGCCGATCTGGGCGTGTTTCGCGTGCTGGGCCAGCCCAATCTCGATATCAATATCGATCGCGCCAAGACGGCGCGCTATGGCCTTAACTCGGGCGATGTCAATACCGTCATCCAGGCCGCGCTTGGCGGCACGCTGGCAACCACCGTGCTCGAAGGCGATCGCCAGGTCGGCCTCACCGTACGCCTGCCTTTGAACCAGCGCCAGAACGTCGATGCCGTGCGCAACTTGATGGTCGGCTATCAGACGAGCGCCGGAGCCACCGCCTATGTGCCGCTCTCTGCCATTGCCGACATCTCGATCAATACCGGCGCGTCGTACATCTACCACGAGCGCAACGAACGCTTCATGCCGGTCAAGTTCAGCGTTCGCGACCGTGATCTTGGCAGTACCGTCGCCGAAGCCCAGGCCCTGATCGCCAAGAAGGTGCAATTGCCAAGCGGCTACCGCCTCGCGTGGGCGGGCGAATTCGAGGAACTCGAGCAGGCCAAGATCCGCCTTTTCTTCATTTTGCCCGTGGCCGTGGCGCTGATCATGGTCTTGCTCTATGCGCTTTTCAATTCGCTCAGGGACAGCCTGCTTACGCTTGCTGCCATCCCGTTTTCGATCGCGGGCGGCATTCTTGCGCTCTATGTGACGGGGCTTGATCGCAGCGTGTCGGCGGCGATCGGATTCATATCGCTGTTTGGCGTATCGGTCATGAACGGCATTCTTATCATCACCTACTTCAATGAATTGCGACACAACGGCATGGAACCCATGGACGCCATGCATCACGCCGCGGAGCAGCGCATGCGGCCGATGCTCATGACCGCGCTTTCGGCGTGCATTGGCCTCTTGCCGGCCGCGCTCTCGCATGGCATTGGCAGCCAGGTGCAGCGGCCGCTCGCCACCGTCGTCGTCGGTGGCATGCTGCTAGGGCCAATCATGCTGCTTGTCGTCTCACCGGCCTTGCAGCTGATGTTTCTGGGCCGCGAGAAGGGCAAACCCGCGAGCGGCACCGTGGTGGAAGATGATGATTAAGCACCTGCACATTCTGGAGCTCGCGTTTTTTGCCGGCGTGGCCGTCGCAGCGGTTGCGCCTGCCGTCGGAGCGCAGCACGTCTACGGGCTGATGGCGCCGTCGGCGTCCCATGCGGCCGTTCGCCCTGCGAGTGCAGACTCGCTCACCAAGCGCCCCAATGGCGTCATCGCGCCACACCCGGCGGGGCTTGCCGGCAAGACCGTCAACCGGCATGCCATGACGGTCAATGCCGTCGTCAACAGGGCGCATAAATGAGCGCCGCGCGTCAGGTTCCCCGCTTTTTTGCGCTTTTTGCATTGCTCGCGCTTTCAGCGTGCGCGGTCGGGCCCGATTTCAAGACGCCCGATACCCCGACGGCGACTGCTTATAGTCCAAGTGCGGTGACCATCGAGACGCATCTTGACGGCGCGCACACGTCCGGCAGCCAGGTGCTCGTCGCGGGCCGGGACATTCCGGCCGAATGGTGGACGGTGTTCCAGTCGAGCGCTCTGGATTCGCTCATCAAGCGCGCGTTCAAGGCCAACCCGTCGGTGGCCGCGGCCGAAGCTGCGCTCAAGCAATCGCAAGAACTGGTGTATGCCCAGGAGGGCGCATTCTTTCCGACGGCAACGCTTGGCTATACGCCCACGCGCCAGAAGCTTGCCGGCAACCTCGGCAGCAACGCCCCGGGCGTGCAAGGCAATGGCACGGTGATCGCGCCGGCGCAAAACCCGAGCGTTTCACCCTATACGCAACCGGTGATCTATAACTTCCATACGGCGCAGCTCTCGATTGACTACGTCCCCGATGTCTTCGGTGGCAATCGCAGGCAGGTCGAATCGCTTGCAGCGCAGCGCGATAACCAGCGCTACCAGCTTGAGGCCACCTACCTTACGCTTGCGAGCAACGTCGTCGCAGCAGCGATTGCCGAAGCGTCGCTGCGCGAGCAGATTCGTGCGACCCGGGATGCGATTGTCGCCAACCAGGACGCGCTTGACATCATCAAGCACCAGCAGCAGGTCGGCTATGCCATGTCTCTTGACGTTGCAGCGCAGATCAGTGCGCTCGAGCAGCTCAAGTCGACTCTGCCGCCGCTAACCAAGAGCTTCGAGCAAACGCGGGATCAGCTGCGGGCGCTGGTGGGTGCGCTGCCCGACGAAGAGCTGCCCGAAACCTTCGAGCTGTCAGCGCTCGCGCTGCCCCATGAGCTGCCCTTAACGCTGCCCTCGCGGCTTGTCGAGCAGCGCCCCGATGTCAAGGCCGCAGAGGCCCAGTTTCATAGCGCAACCGCAAGCGTTGGCGTTGCCAAGGCGGCGCGCCTGCCGCAGTTCGACATCAATGGCGCCATCGGCGGCGAAGCGGCTACGTTCTCGCGCATGTTCAGCGCGGGGGGCCCGTTCTGGAATCTGGCAGCGCCCATGACGCAGACGCTGTTTGACGGCAACATGCTCCTGCACAAGCAGCGCGCAGCTGAAGACGCGATGGTCCAGGCCGCCGCGCAATACCGGCAAACCGTGGTTGCCGCTTGCCAGAATGTGGCCGATACGCTGCATGCGCTTTCTGCGGATGCAAGCGTGCTCGATGCAACGCTTGCAGCCGAAGCCGCAGCAAAGACGACGCTCGATGTCATCACCACGCAAAATCGCCTCGGCTATGTCAACTATCTCGCGCTTTTGAACGCCGAATCGACCTATCAGCAGGTGGCGCTGAGCCGCATCCAGGCCGAGGCCTCGCGCCTTGCCGATACCGCCGGGCTGTTCCAGGCGCTAGGCGGGGGCTGGTCGGGACAGCCGCCTGAGCCCGAGCAGTAGCGCGACGCGCAACGCTCAGGCGATCGCGGGGCCGCGGTAGACGCAGCCTTCATTTGCCGAATCACGCCTGATCACGATCTTGTGCAAGGCGGACAGATCGGCAAGCCGCTGCCAGATGAAGGCTGCGATGTTCTCCATGGTTGGCGCGCCAAGGCCCTCGACGTCGTTCAGGTAGCGGTGATCGAGTTCGGCTGCGACCGTGCCAATGCGCCGCTCGAGCGCGCCCAAATCGGTGACCCAGCCGTTTTGCGTGCGTTCACCGCGCAGCCAGACCTCGACCTGATACGAATGGCCGTGCATGCGCGTGTAGCGCACATCGCCAGCGTCTTCGCCTTCTAGCGTATGCGCGCTGTCGAAGCGAAATTCCTTCCAGAGCTCAAACATGAATCACCTTAGCGGATTCCCAGGGTTTTGTGGCTTTGCAGGCTGAGCCGCCATTGCGGGTGGGAAAGACAGTAATCGATGGCCATCTGGGTCGTCTCGCGCACCGCCGGCCCATCCATCGGCTGCAGGAAAAAATGCTCGAAGCGCCAGTTCAGAAAACGCGCCGGGTCGACGTTGATCTGCGGGTAGACGAGCTTGAGTTCGTTGCCATGGTCCTGGATCACGGCGGCATCGGCTTTCGGGCTGACGCAGATCCAGTCGATGCCCGTTGGCGCGGCCAATGTGCCATTGGTCTCGATCGCGATCTCAAAGCCGCACGCCTTGATGGCATCAATTAGTGCCAAATCGAGTTGCAAGAGCGGCTCGCCGCCCGTGAAAACCACGAACGGCGCCCCGCTTTTTCGGTCCGGCCAGAATCCTGCGATGGCCGCTGCAAGACCGGCGGCATCCTGAAAGCGGCCCCCGCCCAGGCCATCGGTGCCGACGAAATCGGTGTCGCAAAAACTGCACACCGCACTCGCGCGGTCGATTTCGCGCCCGGACCACAGGTTGCAGCCGGCAAAGCGGCAAAAAACCGCCGGGCGGCCGCTATGGAAGCCTTCGCCTTGCAATGTGTAGAACACTTCCTTGACGGCGTACACAGGTCGATGGGGTGGGGAGTTTTCGATTCAGGCCACGTTTGTAGCACCAAAAGCCGACAGCAGGGGTGCCAGATCGTGGCGGCGTGCGAATTTGCAACCCGGCGCAGGGTCGCCAAACCCATCCAAGTCCCTGAAATCAGGACGATATTGCCGCTGGCGCTGAGCACCTGGGCGCAAATCGTCCTGCCGCCAGGCGACCTTGCGCCTCCGAGATGGGCCCCTTTTACCTTTTAACCGGGCTTGGCCGGCGCGAGCGACGCCCTGCGCATCTCGGGCAAATGTGAGAGGGTAGGCGTGCGATGGACAGCTCGCACCCGTTTTGCGATGGCGATTTTCGCGGAGGACCAGATGCTCGTGTGTCAGATCTCGGATTTGCATATCCGCCTTCCCGGCCAGCTGTGCTACGGCGTGGTCGATAGCGCGCTCGCGCTGTCAAGCTGCCTTGACGCGATCAGGGCGTTGCCGCAAGTTCCGGACGTGGTCCTGATGACGGGCGATCTGGTCGATTCCGGCAGCGCCGGTGAATACCGTCATCTGGCGAGCTTCATCGACAAGATCGCGCAACCGGTGTATCTGATTCCGGGCAATCACGACGACCGTGAAGTCATGCGCGAGGCATTTCCAAACCACGCCTATCTGGGCCCTGGCGGCACGCGCGTCAACTACGCCATCGATTGTTTTCCGTTGCGCATCGTCGCCATCGATACCGTCATGCCCGGGCAGTCCGGCGGCATTTTCACCGCGGCGAGTGCCGCGTGGCTGGATGAGACGCTAGCGCTAAGACCGACGACACCGACGCTTGTCATGATGCACCACCCGCCGTTTCGGGTGGGCATTGGCCATATGGACGACATCGGCCTTCTTGGCAGCGAAAGACTCCACGACGTCGTCGCCCGGCACGACCAGATCGAGCGCATCATTTGCGGGCATCTGCACCGCGACATCTCGACGCGATTTGCCGGAACCATCGCGTCGACCTGCCCGAGTCCCGCGCATCAGGTCATGCTCGATCTCGATGCCCACGCGGCATCACGCTTTGTCATGGAACCGCCAGGCTACCAGTTGCACCTCTTTCATGAAGGCCAGGGCCTTGTGACCCATAGCGCTGCAATTGGCCGCTTCGCGGGCCCTTATGCGTTTCCTGACGACGACAGTCCGACCGCCTAGCGGCGCGATCAGAAGGTTGCCGTCAGGCCCGTGAAGAAGGTGCGTCTCGCGCCGTATTGCGGCGCGCCCACGCCAACGCCAGTACCGTCGCGAAGCAGGTAGCTGTGATCGAAAATGTTCAGGATGGAGACCCGCGTCTCAAGGGTGTGATGTTCCGATTCGCGCCAGGTATGCGTATAGGTCGTATTGGCTACGCCGTACGCCGGCAGCGAGCTGCTATTGGGCGCGCCACCGACAGGCGTTCTTCTCAGACCACTGCCGTAGAGCGCATCGCCGCTTAAGCGGTTGTCACCGAATTTGTAGGTGATGCCGCCAGACAGGGTGTAGGTCTGGTCGTGATCGAGGTAGATGTAGTTGTTGGCGATGTAGGCGAGTTCGGCCGCGCCAAAAAGCGACTGGCCAGAAACGATATCCTTGCCTTGCGCCTTCTGATAGGCGACGTTCCAGTAGCCCGACCAGGTCGGGCTGTTATACGCCGCCGACAGTTCGAGTCCCCTGGCGTAGCCGACAGCGTAATTGAACGGCGACAGGATCAGCGCCTGGCCAAACTGGCCTTCATCGATCAGGTTGGTGATCGACTTGTAGTAGGCATCAACCCCCACCGTGATGTCGCTCGTGACCTTTTGCGACACGCCCGTATCGTAGTAATTGGTGCGTTCGGCACGCACGTTGTCAGAGGTGGCGACTTCAGGCGCGTTGGTCGTGCCCTGATAGAGATCGATCGAGCGCTGCGAAGCCAGTTCCTGCGGCGGTGGCGAGAAGTATCTGGAATAGCCCGCGTGCAGCGACGTGTCGTTTGTCAGGCTGTAGGCGACGTTTAGCCTCGGGCTCCACTGCTCTTCGTTGGTGAAGGCAGCGACGTGGTCAAAGCGCACGCCGTAGTTGACGGTCAGCTTCGAAGTGAGCGTCCACTCGTCCTGCAGGTAAAGGCTCGACAGATCGCCGATCTTGCTCGAGTTATCGATGATGGTCATCGGCACTGCGCTCGCTTGCACGCCGTTCTCGGCACTGAACACCGAGACGGAGTTGTCGCTCACGGTGCTTTGACGCTGCTCCTCGATGCCAAACCGTGCGGTATGGGCATCGTTGATCTTGTAGGAGAGGTCGAACTGCAGACCGTTGGCGCTATTGGAGCGCAAGGTGTTCGAGGCCACGCCGTTATAGATCAGATCACCGATGGGATCGGGATCGAAGTGCAGTTCGGAGTACTGGTGAAACGCGGACAGCTGGTAATTCAGATCGCCGATGGTCTTCTGGTACGACAGGATGAAAAAGCGGTTGACCTCGCGCTGGTCTTCGTTGACGCGTGTTGACGGGTATTCGTCAAGGCCGGTCACCGGATCGCTGATGCCGGCCAAGGCGAACGCTGGCGCCTGATTGGGATTGGTCGGGATCTGGAACTTGGCGTTGTAGGTGCCAAAGAGGAAACCCAGGCGCGTGTCGTCATCCAGAAAATAGGAGAAGTCGCCAAACGATTTCGCCTGCGCGAAATTGTCGTGAAGCGGATCACGCGTGGCTTGCGGATTCTCGATGCCGGCGGTGTTCGACTCTAAGCTTGCCGAGACGTAGTAGCTAAGACGCCCTTCGGTGCCGAAAAGCTCGACGCTGGGCTGAAAGTCGTTGTGGCTGCCGTAGCCCACGCTGATGGCACCGCCTGGCGTGACCGTGCCTTCCTTGGTCGTGATCTCGACAATTCCCGCCGTGCGCAGCCCGTACTGCGCCGGCAGCGCCCCAGTGAGGAAATCGATCTGGTCGACAAAGCGCGTATCGATCGAGGTGCCGAAACCGGCAATGGCTTCGGGCAGCTCGACACCGTCGATGCGGTATTGCACATCACCGTGATCGTCGCGCACATGCAAGGAGCCGGACGCCTTGGAGTCCTGGTCAACGCCAGGCAGGCGCAGGAGGACATCGTCAAAAGGCGTCGCATCGCCTTGACCGAGCGTATCGATGAGACCCTGGTTGATGGTGTGCACGGTGGTGCCGACCTCGGGCGAGAGTTCGATGCGCGCGTCCTTGAATTTCGAGGTGGTGATGACCACCGCGGGCAGGGAGGCCGTCGTGCCTGGCGTTGCCGCCGCATTTGTCGTCGCATCTGCCGGCGCATCTGCCGGCGCAGCTGGCGCGGCAGGCGCGGCAGGCGCGGCAGGCGCGGAAGGCGCTGCGCCAACGATGACCGGTATGCGAATCGAAGCGCCAGTGGCAGGGCTGCCGACCACGGTGTAGTTGCCAGGCGCGACGTTGGAAAAGCGCACGATGCCTTGGGCGTCGCTGGTTGCCGTGGCGATGGTCTGGCCGGTCGCATCGTCAAGCGCTGCGCTGACGTTGGCAAGCGGTCGCTTGGCCTCGTCGGTCAAGGCCTGGGCGATGTCAGCGGCCATGCTCTGGCCGCTCCATAGAAGGGACGCGCTCGCCAAGGCAAGCGGTCGCAAGGAATTGCGCAACATGAGGTGAATCCCCGAATAACGTCGATCAGCATCCAAGGCGCCATCGTCTCGGATGGCCTTGGGTCAAAGGCGCGCAGGGCGCGCGATGGACTTAGGCGGTCGGGGGACCGCAGATCGGGGGGGTGACGCTGTGCGAGACATAGTCCGCGGGGCATCCGGCAGGAACATCCAGCGGGTAGAGCAAAACGAAGGTGGCCAAGGGCAGCGCCGGCGGCACCGGACTTGACGCCGTCTGGTGCACAACGGCCGAGCACACCGGACAGTCATCGTCGGCCGCCTGCTGCTCGTGAAAGTGCGTCGCGCCAACGAGCATCAGCCAGGCAAATGCGAAAAGCGTAAGCAGGGCCACGAGTCGGCTTCTGAAAGAACGGCGCGAGGCGAGGCCCAAAGGCAGCGTCACAGCGTTAAGACGACTCGGATCAAGATTCATGACGGGCTCGGTGCGAGCGTGGAACACTTCGCATAGGAAAGGCAGTGCGGCTGGCTCTGGCGTGCATGGCACGCAAGGGCAACGCTGGCGTTATGCTACCACCTGCAGCGCATCGATCGCGCGGCGCCTTCGGGTTTGCGCTTTCGCAGGCGAGAAGGGAAGATGGCCGTCATGCCGCGCGTCCTGATTCCGCTTCCCGATCGCGACTTCGATCCGACCGAAGTTGCCGTTCCTTACCGTGTCATGAAAGCAAGCGGCATCGACGTCGTGTTCGCCACGCCGCTCGGCCGCGAGGCGCATGCCGACGAGCTGATGCTTACGGGGGCAGGGCTCGACTGCTGGGGCCAGCTTTGGGGATTGCGCAAGATCCGGGTGGTCGGGCGCTTGCTGCGTGCCAACCGCGATGCCCGCAGCGCCTACGCTGCGATGCGTCTTGATGCCGCGTTTACCACACCTCTTCCCTACGCAGCACTTGAGGCTGGCGACTTCGACGCGCTGCTTCTTGCGGGCGGTCATCGCGCGCGCGGTATGCGCGCTTTTCTCGAAAGTCCCCTGCTGCAGGGACTGGTCGCCGACTTTTTCGATAGCGGCCGGCCGGTCGCTGCCATCTGCCACGGCGTCGTTTTGGCGGCGCGCAGCACGTCAAGAATCACCGGGCGCTCGGTCTTGTATGGTCGCAAGACGACGGCGCTGACCTGGGCGCTCGAGCGTTCCGCGTGGAACCTGACGCGCTATTTCGCCCGCTTTTGGGATCCTGACTATTACCGGACTTATACGGAGGAAAAAGGCGAGCCGGAAGGCGCAAGAAGTGTCGAAGCGGAGGTCACGCGAACGCTCAGGCGCAAGGAGGATTTTGTCGACGTGGCAGCGCGTGCGCCCGATCATTTTCGAAAGACAAGCGGCATGTTTCGCGATTCGCCATCGGATTTTAGGCCCGCGCACGTGGTCAAGGACGGCGTCTACGTTTCGGCGCGCTGGCCCGGGGACGCCTTCGCATTCGCACGGACCTTCGCAGAAGTCGTGCTCGCGGCGAGGACGGCGCGCTAAGACCGCCGGGACATGCTGCGCTTAGGCCGTTCGCAGCCAGCCATTGATGGTGAAGCGGCTGTCGGCAAAGGCTTTCGACGGGCAGGCGACGGGCAGGACTTCATGCATGAAATAGGGCAGGAAGAAGACGATGCTGTTATCGACCGGTTCGAGATCGGTAAACGACGACGCCTGGACATAAAAGCTGTTCTCGACGCGCGTGTCATAAAGGCGCAGCGCACCGCCTGCGAAGCCGCGCGGCTGGCGGTTGAAATAGTAAACGTAGGAGAGCGCCCGCGTCGCGGTGCCGGCGCTGCCATTGTCGTTGTGCACGCGGTAGAAGTGACCGTCGTTGTGCGCAGTCAGTTGTGATTCGATCGTGCTCGGCACAAACGGCGTCATGCCGAAATGACTGAAAAGCCTGGGCAGGCTTGCCGTGACGCGCTCGCGCATCAAGGCTGCAAAGTGAGGAAACTCGTAGAGCACCGCAGATGCGCGGTAGTCGACGTCATCGGTCTCGACGCGCGTCGAGACGAAATTCTTTTCGTTGGCGATGGCGTAGTGCAGGAGCGCTGCGTGTTCTTCTTCAGACAGGAAATTCTCAAGGCGCAACGCCCGGGCCTTTATCACCGGGGGATTTTCTGCCGGCGGTGGCGGTGTCGGAACCGCGCGCAAAGGCACGGCTGGCGCAGGCGCGTTGATGGCGCCAAGAACAAGGGGCGGCTCGGTGATCACGGCGACAAGGCTCGAGCGGTCAAAGCAAAGCGAGCGTCGTCCGCCATCGATGGCAATCTCCACCAGGCCTTCGCGGCCCGCTTGCGTGCGGCTTTGCACGAAGATGTTCAAAAGCGCAATCAGTGCCGGGTCGTTGGCGGCAAACCACACCGTGTGCTCGTGTCCGCCCTCCAGCAGCAGCGATACCCTGACGATGGTTTCCGGGGAGAGGCGCGGATATGCGGCCTTGGCATCTTGCATGGCATTCGGATCGGTCGTGATATCGGATCGGGACGTCTGCGCCGCTGGCAAGGCTGTTGGCGAGGTGCCCGATGCAGCGCTTGTGAGATAGTAGAGCGCTGCTTGCTCCTGTGTCTACTTCGATGCCATGCTGACCTGCCGGATCAGTGCCCATTGCGCCTTGCCGACCAAAGGCAGAGGGCGTGACCTCGGCCAAAGCCGTGACCGCCTGCCACGCATGCACCACCCTTGCGCCACACGCCGGCAGGGCGCACGCGGGCAGTCCCAGCGCATCCCCGGCTGCTTTTGATGTATCGACATGGCAACATCCAATTTCAAGCAGCTGCTCTTTAGCCAGTACATCACGAGTGGCGCGCAAGTATCGATTGGCGTTGGTGCGATCGCGCTTGGCGTCGGTGCATTCGAGGGCGCCGCCCTTGCCGTAACCGCTGCCTCCGGCGCGGTTTGCGTCAGCATCGTCGATCAGCCAGGACCCGTTCGCCTGAAAGCGCTCCAGCTGTTTAGCGCGGCGCTATTGACGACGCTGTTGAGTCTGATCGTGAGTTGGTTGCACCTGCACCAGGTGACCGAGCTCCTGGGCGTTTTTTTCATCAGTATCCTGTCTGGACTTCTCAACGTGTACGGCAAGAAGGCCATCGCGCTTAGCTTTGTCGTGCTGTTTGCGCTGGTGATTGGCATTGGCAGCCCGAAGCTCGAGTCCGGATTTGTCGAGCACGCGGCGTGGTTTGGCATTGGCGCCCTGCTTTATGCGTCGTACGCGCTGCTAAGCGCCTCCTTCTTGTCCTTTCGGACCAAGAGGCAGGCCCTGGCGGAGTCGGTGTTCGAGCTTGCGCACTATCTCGATGCCAAGGCGGCATTTTTCCAGAAGGACGCCGACCTGAACCAGTGCTACAGCGCGCTGGTGGGCGTGCAGGTCAGCCTGATCGAGAAGCAGCAGGCCGCACGCGACCTGGTTTTTCGCCGCATGGCGGGCGCAAGGCACGTGCGCCTTGCGCGCATCCTGATCGGCACGCTGGATATTTCCGAGCGTGTGTTTGCGAGCCATACGGACTACGGGCTGCTGCACGAGGCATTCGCTGCCACCGACGTCATGATGTTTTTGCGTGACCTGGCGCAAAAGGCGGCACTCGACCTGCGTCGCATCGGCTATGCCATCTTGCGTGGGCGCGAGGCCCCGCATGCGGTCATCTACAAGGCCGAGACGATCGCCATTCGCCATGAGCTTGAGCGGCTTGGCGCTGCCGCTCTATCGGATGCCGACCGGGCGGGCCTTCTCGCACTCGAAGGTGTGTTCGACAGATTGAGCGCGTCGATTGCGCTGATCGGCGAGGTGCACGCGATGATTCGCGATCCGAACCCCAACGTGGCCTTGCCCGAAGGCCTCGAGGTCAAGCCGTTTCTGTCGGGCATTGCCTTTGCGCCGAGCGCGCTGTTGGGTGAATTCAGCCTCAACTCGCCCGTCATGCGCTTTGCCATTCGGCTTACGCTCGCCATGGTCACAGGATGGGTCCTGGCCCATGTGCTGCCCTATTCCACGCACAGCTACTGGATCCTCTTGACCGTCGCCGTGATTCTCAGGGCCAACTACAGCGTCACGCGCCAGCGCCGCAACGACCGCATTCTGGGCACGCTTTTGGGTTGCGTGTTCATCGCCGCACTGCTGCATTTCAAGCCGGGCGTGGCCGTCGAGGTCCTCGTGCTGCTGGTCGCTCTTGGCTTTGCGCACGCCTTTGCCGTCATCAATTATCGCTATACCGCCGCTGCCGCCTGTGTCCTTGCCGTGCTGCAGGTTCACTTTCTCAATCCCGGCGCCCCTTTTGCCATTTCCGAACGCCTGGTTGACACGCTGGTTGGCGCACTCCTGGCATTTCTTTTCAGCTTCGTCTTGCCGAGCTGGGAACACCTCACCATTTCCGGGCAGGTCCGTACGCTGATGAAGGCGCACGCCCGCTATGTGCACATCATCTTCGCCTCGGCGCGCACGGATAACGACTACCGACTTGCCCGCAAGTCGCTTTTCGATACGATAGCGCTGACGTCTGCGACATTTCGCCGCATGCTCAATGAACCCCGCGGCCAGCAACGCGCAGTCTCCGAACTCAACGATTTCATCACCACCAGCTATACCTTCGCATCACGCATGACGGCCTTGCATCATTCGCTTGAAAATGTCTCCGGCGCGCCGGCCTTTCAGTTGACGCGCGAGGTCGAGGCGGCATCGCTGGCACTGGAAGGTGCCTTTGCTTTGGCAGCAGACGCAGAAGCGCTTGCGGCATCGCCAGCCCTAGCGCCAGACGATAGTCGCCATGACATCGAAGACGAGCTGGCAGCGCCAAGCCCTGACATGCTCTTGCAGCAGATCAACGAGGCCACTGACCAGGCACGATGGCTGGTTCGGCTTGCCGCAAAAATCGACGTCGCCACGGCGCGGCCCGCGTCCTCGCCGATGCGCCTGTCGTGGCCGCAGGGAAGTCCAAGGTGACCCTGCGCCAATTCTGGCTTGAGCCGTATTGCGATCGCTTCACAACGCGCATCGCCCGCACCGATGGCGAGCTGGTCTGGCTTGAGGAATCCATTTTTTTTGCGCAGTCCGGGGGCCAGGAAAGCGACAGCGGCACGATCGCCGGCGTGCCGGTCGTCAATGCGGCCCAGGTCGATGGCGATCTTCAGTACCTGATGCCTGGCAATCACGGCCTTAAGGCCGGTCAGGCGGTCGAGGTGGTGATCGACTGGCCGCGGCGCTATGCCCTGATGCGGCTGCATTTTGCAGCGGAGATCGTGCTTGAAGTTGCCATGCGCGATTTTGGCCTGACTGAGAAGATTGGTGCCCACATTGCGGCACACAAGGCGCGCATCGATTTTCTTTACCCCGAGCCTGTGACGACGCTGTTGCCCGGGATTCTGGCCCAAGCGCAGCAGGTCATCGATCGCGACTGCGTGATCGTGTCGGACTGGCAGGACCGAAAGTCCGAGAAGCGCTTTTGGCGCATCGAAGGCTTTGCCAGCGTCGCCTGCGGTGGCACGCACTTAAGGCGTACCTCCGAGGTCGGGCAACTGGCGCTGTCGCGCAAGAATCTGGGCCGCGGCAAGGAGCGCATCGAGATCACGGCGCGCGCGCCCGCGACCGTTGCTCGCAGCCGAGGCGACGCGGTATCCTAAATGCCATGTCGATGACCGCAAGGCGCCCCTTCGTGAACCCGGTAAGACGCGTGTCTTTAGCGCTGGCGGGACTTGCGATGGTTCTCCTCGCAGCGCCGGCGAACGCCATTACGGTGCGCGATTACACCAATATCCGCGATGGCGCAGATGTGTCGCGCTTTCGCGATCTGAAGATCTATGTTTCAGGCCTTGCCGCCGGCTACGCGTGGACCAATACCGCGCTCGTGGCCGAGAAACTCGATCCGCTTTTCTGCATGCCGCCCAACGTGCCGATTTCGATTGACTGGACGCCGTTAATTGATGGCGAGATCGGCAAACCCGAGACCACGCGTGACGAATTCATCGAGGTCCTGCTTCTGCGGGCCTTGCGCAGCAACTACCCGTGTCCTGGAAAGGCCGCACCACAGTAGGCGCCCGCGGGCGCACCCCTTGAGGAGTTGGACCATGAATGCCGAGGAATATCGGGAATCGCTTAAGCGCTATCACCCCGTGGTTTATGTCGATGGCGAGCGTGTCGAATGCGTTGCCGACGATGAGCGCTTCGCCCCGGGCGTGCGCGCCCTTGGCGTGAGCTACGACTATGCGCTGCGTCCCGAGTTGGCGCCGCTCATGCTCGCCAACGATCGCCTCACCGGTCGGCGCGTCAACCGCATGCTGCACATCAATTCGGATTCGGGCGATCTCCTAAACAAGCTCGAGGCGGTCCGTCTGCTGTGCCAGGAAACCGGTTGCGCGCAGCGCTACCTGGTGCACGATGCCATGAATGCGCTGTATCAGGTGTGCGCAAGGCTCGATGCCGAAACGCGCGACAAGACGCATGTCGAGCGCTTTAGCGCCTATCTCGACCATGTCCAGCAAAACGATCTGTCGATTGGCATTGCCATGACAGACGCCAAGGGTGACCGCTCGCGCCGTCCCCATCAGCAGGGCAACGCCGATACGTATGTGCACGTCGTTGCGAAAAACGAACGCGGCATTGTCATTTCCGGTACCAAGGCGATTGTCACGGGCGCGCCTTACATGCACGAACTGCTCGTCATGCCCTGCCGCAACATGACTGAAGCCGATGCGGCGTTTGCGCTGTGCTGTGCCGTCCCGGTGGATGCCAAGGGCGTGACGATGGTGTCGCGTCCGGCCGGGCGCCCCGGTGAGAAGGCGGCCCTCTTTTCCGCGAAGTACGGGCAATCGACGGCGGTCGTGATGTTCGAAGAGGTCGAGGTGCCCTGGGATCGCGTCTTTTATGCCGGCGACTGGCAGCAGTCGGCAACGCTGACCTATAGCTATGCGACGCATCACCGTCACAGCTGCATTGCTGCGCGCGCGGGCTTTGGCGACCTTCTGATCGGCGCAGGCGCCTTGATGTGCGAGGCCAACGGTTTTGACGTGAGCAAGGATCCCCAGCTCAAGGATCAGATGGTCGAATTGATCAAGATCGTCGAGGGCTTTTATGCCTGTGGCGTGGCCGCCTCGGTCTATGCAAAGGCAGATCCCTATTCGCATAGCCTGATGCCCGATCCGGTTTATTCGAACATCGGCAAGCTGCTTTTGGCGACCCAGATCTACGACATGCAGCGCATTGCCCATACCGTCTCGGGCGGCCTGATCGTCGCCCTGCCCGGTCCCGATGAAGATCACAACCCGCATACGGCGGCGCGCCTCGCCGATGTCCTGTCTGCCCATCCCGACATCCCCTACGACAAGCGCATCGAGACGGCGCGTTTCATCGAAGATCTGAGCGCGTCTTATACCGGGGGCTGGTATTCCGTGATCAGTTTGCACGGCGGCGGCTCGCCCGCTGCGATGAAGCAGGAGATCTGGCGCAACTATCCGGTTGGCGACAAGGTGGCGCTCGTTGAGCGGCTGCTCGAGCGCGGTGTCACGGTGGGCGAGAATACGAACCAGCGCCAGCCCGGCAAATGCTGTGCGCAGGGCTGCAGCGTGCCAGGCGAGACGATCATGGTCGATCTCCCCGAATTGCCGTCACGATCGATCAAGCGCGTCGCATGATCAATTGCAAGGAAGGTCTCAAAAGGACTACCCAATGACATTTGCCCTGTGGTGCGTTCTCATTGCGGCACTCCTGCCGATAGCGACGGTCGGCATCGCCAAGGCGAGCGGCCGCGGTTTTGATAACGCCGATCCAAGACAATGGCTCGAGCGTCAGGAAGGGCTGGTCAGGCGCGCCGACCATGCCCACCGCAATCACTTCGAGGCGTTTCCGCTTTTCGGACTGGCCGTTGTCTTTGCGACCTTAAGCGGCATGAACGCCGAGCGCCTGAACCTTCTTGCCGGCGCCTTCGTCGTGTTGCGCATCGCCTACACCGCGCTTTATCTGGGCAACAAGCCGTCCTTGCGGAGCCTCGTGTGGATCGCCGCCCTCGGGTGCTCGATTGCGATCTTCTTTCTGGCCGCACAGGCGCGTAGCGCCTAGCGCTTCAGTAAAAAACGACGAGGGCCACGACCGCGGCAATCAGGACCAGCTTCGTGGCCTGGTAGACGGCGCGGTTCCAGGCCTTGAAAGCGCGACGCTTCTGGCCAACGTAGTGGGCGTAGCGAAAAACGCGGTTGATGGCACCGGTCGCATCGCCGTCTTCATTGGGTGAACTTGCCGCAGAGACGATGTGCGTGCCGATCCAGCGATTCAAGGCGCCGGCGAATCGAAAACGCATGGGCCGCTCGATGTCGCAAAAGAGCACGATGCGATCCATGCCGCTCTTGTTTTCTGCATAGTGGATGAAGGTCTCGTCAAAGACCACGCCTTCACCATCTTTCCAGCTGTAGCGCTCGCCGTCGACATCGATAAAGCAACTCTCGTCGTTGGGCGTGACAAGCCCGAGGTGGTAGCGCAGGCTGCCGGCATAGGGGTCACGATGCTTGCCAAGCTTGGCGCCGTTGGGCAGGTGCGCAAACATCGCCGCCTTGACGCTTGGCAAGCGTGCCAAAAGCTCGGTCGTGCGCGGGCAAAGCGTCGCCGCTGAAGGGTGGGCATCGCCATACCACTTCAGGTAGAAGCGTTTCCATCCGGTCTTGAAAAAAGAGTTGAATCCGACGTCGTCGTGACGCGCTGCGGCCTTGATCTGGTCTTCAAGCGCGAGCGCCTCGGCACGTATTTCCTGCCAGTGGGATTGCAGTTCTGCCAATTCGGGAAAGCGCTCGACGCTCAGATAGGCTGTGCGTGGCACGCCCGAGAACGCCAGCATGAAGACGTTGACGGGCGCCGTGAACGAGGAGTGGTCAAAGACCTGGCGGTACAGGCGGTGGCGCACGCGTCCGCGATAGTGCATGACGGCGCTAGACAAAAGGAAGAGGACGAGCAGAAGTTTGAGGAGCAGCACGATCAGGGGATGGCGATTTCCGAGCGGAGAATGCCAGAGCCGGCAAATGGATGGTCATCCTACCGCAAAGTGGGCTCGGGCTGCATCCATGATCGCTTTGCCTTGCGGCACAAAGAAAAAAAGGCGCGTACGAGACGCGCCTCCGAGGGGCCCGCACGACCAGGCCGACTTCATCTTGTTTGACTTGTTCGGTGCGTCTACTTCGATCGTTCTGCGGCGTTGTGAACGTCGGTGCCCGCGTTTGATACGTCCTGACCTGCGCCTGCAACCGTATTGCAGCCAGCAAGTGTGAGAAGCGAAAGCGCAAACAGCGCGGCGAGTGTGGTCTTGATCATGATGGCTCCAGGGTTGGTAAATGAACTCAAGTCGGTTGCACTAAAGTCGGTTGCGCCGCATCAGGCCGCCAATTAGCGACACCAAGAACAGCACGATAAAAATGAAGAACAGCACCTTGGCGATCTCCACGGCGCCAGCGGCAATGCCGCCAAAGCCAAACAGGGCGGCGATCAGTGCAATGACGAAAAAGACGACGGCGTAATGCAACATGTCGGCTCCTTGACGAAACGAAAGCGCAATTTGCGCAAGTCAGAACCAATGAGCAGGTTCTGTTCCCGGCTTTCCCTGGCCTGCGCCGGGCCGTGGCGCCAGTGGGGCGCGGCCGCTTGCAAAACTTGCAGGGAGGAGCTAGCCGCGCTGGATTTCGCGGACGTCGTGGCGCGATGCGCCCATGGCACGGGCAAGCAGAGCGAGTGCCTTGCGCGGCTTGAGCGGTCCACACATGAAGATGTCAAACGCGGCATAGCCGCTTTCTGGCCAGGTGTGGACTGACATGTGCGACTCGGCAAGCAGTACGACACCGGTGATGCCGGCACGCAAGCCGAATGCATGAAAGTGCGTGCCAAGCACCGTCGCTCCCGCCGCAAGGGCGGCATCGCGCATGAGCGTCGACAGGCTTTCGCCATCGCATAGGAGCGCTTGTGGCACGCCATGGAAATCGACGAGGAGGTGGGTGCCGTGCGGCTCGAAGGAAGCGCTCACTTGTGTCCCCCGCCCGATGCTCCGGCCCAGCCCCCTGTCGAGCTGCCGCCGTAGTAGCCCCCCCAGGAGTGCGAGTACCAGGAATTTCCGCTCCCCCGCCCGCCCGTGGCACGCGCGAACATGCTGCTCCAGCTCAGAAGCGAGCCGATCATGGTGACGACAAGCAGGTAGAACATGAAGCGGTTCTTCATGCCCGTTTTTCCATGGCGTCAAGATAAAGTGCCGGAAGGTAGATGAAGGCCGCCGTGAAGAGCACGATCATAAAGGTCAGGCCGCCGCCGAAAAGCACCGGGATGAAATCGACGACGGCAAGCAGGATGAGAAATCCCTTGGCCGTCTGGGCATGGCTCGGATGCGGCGTCAACTCGGTGTGTACGTGCTGGCCAAACCAGGCGCGCACCTGGTCAAGGGGCACACGCCGCGCGCGCGACCAGGTCAACTCGCTATCGCTGATTTCGCAGGCGAGCTGTTCTTCGCCCCCGGAAAATTCGACGACGCGTACCGTGTCACCGACGGCGACTTGCCAGTTGAAGGCACCGATGGCAGCGTCAACGCGGGCGCCATAATCGTCGCTTTTGCCGAATCTGCGCGAATTCAGCGTGACGCTATCAGGGCGGTCCCACACCGGCCAGAGATCTTCCACGGTGGCGCGCTCCCAGCCGCGGCTGCTCTCGATCAACCATAAGAATCCGCGCTGCGCGTCGTAGAGGAGGTATTCGGTCCAGCTCGCACTTTGGTCGAGCGTGCTGCGCTTTAGCGCACCCAGGACGGTATAGGCTGCGCCATCGATCTTGCCAACGGCGCCAAGCTCGAGCGAGAGCGGGATGGCCGCGACCTTGCGGCCGACTGCGAGCACCTCGGCTGTCCCCGCCGAGACATCGACGGTGCTGTGGCATGCGGGACAGATCAGGGCTGAAGTCGCCCCGGGCGAGAACTGCACGGGGCTGCCGCAATGCGGACAGTTAAGGCTTGCGATCTTGCCTTTGACGCGCCCCGAGGTGTCGCTGATGCTGTCAGGCTCGCGCAGCTGGCTGGCCTTGATCTCGGCGAGCGACACCGCCTGGCCGACGTACAGCCTGGCCGCTGGCTCGGAGTAGTCGATGGTGACGAACTGCGCCATGTAGCGGAAATCCGCGACCTGCGCCTGCCAGCCGCCAGCCATCTGGAAGGGCAACTCGCCCTGACCCCCGGTGGCTTTTGCCGTGCGCACGTCAGATGCCGTATAGACGTGACCGGCAAGCGTGAGTGACTGGCCCGGCTTTAGCTCGGCAAAGGCGGGCAGCTGAGGCGGCGCGGGCTTCTCGAAGGTGATCGTGAACTGGCCCGAAGCATCACCCAGCCAGGCGTTGCTGCCATCGTCGAAAAGGATGTACCACTCGTTCCAGAAACCCGCCGGATAGCGCAGCTGGATGCGGCCGATGACGTTGAAATTGCGACCCTGAAACGAACCCGAGGAGCCGATCCGCAGGGGCGAGTAGTCCTCGAGCACATCGCCCATCTTGCCGACATCGCGCACCGTGTCGGCGTCTTTCAAGACGGTGGTCTTGCAGTACTCGCAGACCGCCATGACCGAGGCGGCCGAGCGGAACTCGACCGGCGCGCCGCACCCGGGGCAGGTGACGTGTTGCATGGTCGAGCTATCCGACCAGCTTTCTGATCACATCGGCTTTCGCGGTGTCGTAGTCGGCAGCGGAAATCAGGCCCTTGTCGAGCATGCCCTTGAGCCTTTCGAGGCGGCTCTCGGCACTCTCTTCGGCAGGCGCGGTGGCGCTGGAGGCGGCGGCTGCCGCCGTCTGGGCACCTGCCATGCCCTGGGCCATGACGCCGCCAAAGGCCATGCCGGCCGAAAGCCCGGCACCCAGGCCGGCAAGGCCGCCCTCGTTTTGCGCGGCAAGCGGGATCGCGTTGGCCACCTGGTACTGCGTGTATTTGTTGAGATCGCCCGACATGCCAATCGAAATCCGCTTGTCCAGTGCCTCTTGCAGGTCTTCGGGGAGGTTGATGCTGGTGACGAGAAACTCATCGACGGCAAGACCATACTTGTCGAACGCGGCGCTGACGTCGCCCTTGACCTTTTCACCCATCAGGGCCTGATTGCCGGCGAGATCGAGAAACGGCACATCGGCATGACCCAGCGACGAGGCGATGGTCGAGAGCAGGATATTGCGCAACTGGTCCTCGACTTCGTCGCGCGTAAAGACTGCGCGCGTGCCGCTGATCTCGGTGAAGAACTTGCGTGCATCGGCGATGCGGTAGGAATAAACGCCAAAGGCGCGCAGGCGCACCATGCCGAAGTCCTTGTCACGCAGCGTAATCGCAGCAGGCGTTCCCCACTTGCGTCCGGTTTGCAGGCGCGTGCTGAAGAAATAGACGTCGGACTTGAAAGGCGATTCGAAAAGCTTGTCCCAGTTTTGCAGGTAAGTCAAAACCGGCAGGGTGTGCGTCGTCAGCTTGTAGAGCCCGGGCCCGAACACGTCGGCGATCTTGCCCTCGTTGACGAACACGGCGACCTGCGATTCGCGCACGGTCAGACTGCCCCCATACTGGATCTCGAAGTCCTGCATCGGAAAGCGATAGCCAAGCACGCCATCGGTGTCCTCGTTCCACTGCAGGATGTCGATGAACTGTTTCTTGATGAATGATCCAAGGCTCATGGCGATGCTCCTAAAGAGAAAATCGGGAAAGGCCCGATGACACGATGCGTTTCTGCGCCCAGAGGATTTACGACAGGCAGGCGGCGTTGATTGCGCCTACCGCAAGCGAGATTGCGCCAAGGAGGCCGCCAAACGCGGCGTTGCCGCCTTCAATCTGGTCCTTGGACATGTGCAACAGGCGCGACACCAGCACGTAGACCAGAAGCTGGACCACGGCAGCGCCGGCAGACCAGGCGAAAAACGAAAGCAGCGAAGCGGCGTGCAGGATGCCGGAGGCGACGGTGAGCGAAAAGCCGATGAGTGCACCGCTTAACGACAGCGCCGCGGCGATGTTGCCGCCGCGGATCAGGGCGAGTTCGTCAAATGGCGCGGCCCAGCAGTAGACGCGGAAGAAGACGCCAAGCAGGAGCGTTGCGCTTAGCAGGTAGAGTGCATAATTCACGATCACTTCCAAGGGGCACCTCCCAAGAGGTTGGGCCTGCCAGCAGACCACGTGACATCCGAGCTTGAGCAACCGCACGTTAGCACCGAAGCGCAATCAAAGAGAGACTCTCTTCAAGATCGCATTCTAGTCATCTCGGTGTTCTTTGTCGCGTCATGCGGCCTGGCCTACGAGCTGATCGCGGGGGCACTCTCAAGTTACCTGCTTGGCGACTCGGTCCTGCAGTTTTCCTCGGTGATCGGCTGCTACCTGTTTGCCATGGGCGTAGGCGCGCAGCTTTCGCGCTACGTCAAGGACGAGCTGCTGCTCACGCGCTTTGTCGACATCGAACTCATGATCGGCCTCATCGGAGGCGTGTCGTCCTCGCTCCTGTTTCTCGCCTTCGCCTGGCTTGCGACGCCGTTTCGGGCCCTGCTTTACGTGCTGGTGTTCCTGCTTGGTGCCCTGGTCGGCATGGAGATTCCGCTTGTGATGCGCACCCTTAACCGCGCCCATGCCCATTTCGGCGACTTGATCGCGCGTGTTTTGACCTTCGACTACCTGGGCGCGCTGGCCGTCTCCTTGCTGTTTCCGCTTCTGCTCGCCCCGCACCTCGGTCTTACGCGCACGGCCTTTCTGTTTGGCATCGTCAATGTTGGCGTTGCCCTCTTTTCGGTGTGGAGTTTTCGCCTCGCCATCGTGCGTTTTCGCGAGCGCGCCCTGTATGCCGTGGCGCTCCTTGCGCTGCTCGTGCTGGGCTTTTTTGCGTCCAACTGGCTGGTCTATCTCGGTGAGCGCGGCATGTTCGGTGACGAAGTCGTGTATGCCGTCAACACGCCCTACCAGCGCCTGGTCCTAACGCGCTGGAAGGACGACCTGCGCCTATACATCAATGGCAATCTGCAGTTTTCGTCCCGCGACGAATATCGCTACCACGAGGCGCTGGTCCACCCGGCGCTGGCCACGCTGCCCTGGGCACGGCATGTCCTGATCCTGGGCGGCGGCGATGGGCTCGCCTTGCGCGAGGTGCTGCGCTATGACCATGTCGAAGACGTGACACTGGTCGATCTCGATCATGCCGTGACCGATCTGTTTGCCAGCGCCCCGCTGTTGACGGCGCTCAATCACGGCTCGTTCCTCGATCCGCGCGTGCACCTTGTCAATGCCGATGCGGCACGCTGGCTCAACGAGACGCCAGGCTACTTCGATGTCATCTACATCGACTTCCCCGATCCGTCCAATTTTGCGCTCGGCAAGCTCTACTCGGTACCGATGTATCGCGACGTTTTGCACCACCTGTCCTCGCATGGCCTGGTCGTGGTGCAGGCGACGTCGCCATTTTTTGCGCCACACGCCTACTGGTCGATCGATGCCACCTTGCGCGAGGCCGGTTTTCATACATCGCCCTACCATGTCTATGTACCCTCGTTTGGCGAATGGGGCTTTATCATCGGCTCGCCCGAATCGGGCTTTGTGCCGCCCTCGAGCTACGCCTTGCCGATGCGCTTTCTGAGCGGCAATGTGACGCATGAGATGTTCGAATTTCCGCCGGACATGCCGCACCCGGAAGTCGAGGCCAACCACCTCAATGATCAGGCCCTGGTGCGCTATTTCGACGAGGACTGGCATCAGGTGATCCGCTGATGCAGCGCAGGACCTTTCTTGCGGCAGGGGCTGCCGCAGCGGCGCTCGGGAGCACCGCTTACTGGCGACTCGAGACGCTGCCGGTGGTGGTTGACTATCCGGGGCGCGCGCTCGGGCACTGGCTGCGCGATCGTCCTTCTGACGAAGTGTCAGCGCCGACCCTGCGCGCCGAGGTGGTGATCGTAGGCTCGGGCATCGCGGCCCTCACGGCGGCATGGAAGCTGTCCAAGGAGGGCGTGCGCGACATCGTTCTGATCGAGGGCCCCGAGGCTTTTGGCAATGCCGCTGCAGTCAGCGCCCACGGTCTTGCCTATCCGACGGGTGCGCATTATCTGCCGCTGCCCTCGCTCGAATCGCTGCACGTGCGCGAGATGCTCTACGACCTGAAGGTGATCCTTGCCGATCCGTTTGGCGAGCGTCCTTACTACGACGAGCGCTACCTGTTGCATGCGCCCTCGGAGCGCGTCATGTTTCAGAACGCGTGGCAGGACGGCTACCTGCCGGTGGACAGCGTGCCTGCCAGCGAGCGCGATCAGCACGTGACATTTTTCAGGCGCATCGAGGCCTTGGCCGCCTTGCGCGGCGCCGACGCTCGCCGCGGGTTCACGGTACCGATCGAACTGGCTTCACAGGACGAGCAGTTTCTTCGCCTTGACCGCATGACCTTCACGACCTGGCTCGATGAGCAGAACTTCACCGCGCCGACCTTGCGCTGGTATCTCGATTACTGCTGCCGTGACGATTATGGTCGCAGTGCCGGGGAAATCTCGGCGTACGCCGGACTTCACTACTTTGCCGCGCGCGTGGGCCTCGCGCAAAACGCCGAGCGTGGCGCGGTCTTGACGTGGCCCGAAGGCACCAGCGCGCTCGCCCGCGGCCTTCTGGCCAAAGCCGATCTCAGCGCCGAGCGGGTCTTAAAGGGGGTCGCGCTTTCGATCGCCGGCGAGGGCAACGGTGTGCGCGTTGCAGGCGTGCGCCATTCTGGCGATGCGCCTGGCGAGGCCTTCGTCGTGTCGGCCAGAGACGCCATCATCGCCATGCCGCTTTATGTTGCCAAGCACGTCGTGAAAGGCCTGAGCACGCTCGGGTATGAGGCATCATTGCATGAGCCGCCTTATGCGCCCTGGCTGGTCTCGAATTTCATCATGCACGCGTTTCCCGAGGAACAATCGGGATCGGCGCTGGCCTGGGACAACGTCGTGTATGGCTCGCATGAATTGGGTTATGTCGTATCGACGCACCAGGATATCCGCCAGAGCCGCCCGGACAAAACCGCATTTAGCGCCTACAGCGCGCTTGCCGACATGACTCCCGATGCCGGTCGGCGCTGGCTCGACACTGCCAGCGCATCCGATCTGGTGTCGCGGGCCGCGCGTGACTTGCGCAGTGCCTATGGCTGGCGACTTGGCCCCTGCGTCGAGTCCGTCGAGATCACCGCCCGCGGCCACGCCATGGCGAGCCCGGGCCCGGGCTATCGCACGAACCCCGGGCTGCTTGCGTTACGGAAAGTGCAGGGCCCGATGCACTTTGCCCATGCCGACCTGTCGGGCTATTCCGTCTTCGAGGAGGCGAGCTGGTGGGGCTATCGTGCGGCCGGTGCGATTACGCGGCGCGGCCATCCATTTAAGACGTGAACGACGATCGATCGTCCCCGGGTGCAGATGACGGGTCACGAACCCGTTGAGCCGATTTGCAGGGATTTACGCATCATTTCTGAGCCGTTTTCGAAAAAGGGCCATCTTCCTCAGAATGGGCTCATAAATGAGGCGAAAACTGAATGATGGCCCCATGGCGCGTCGCCAAAGGGGCAATCCATGCGCATGCGTTGCGGTCCCTAGCGCGTTGCCGGCCTGAAGAGATAGTGGCCAACGCCCCACTCGCTGCCATTGGCGTAGCCAAACAGTTCTGCCACTGCCATGTAGAACATGCGCCAGCGATTGAACCAGCGTAGCGCATCTTCCCTGTAGGTCGCCTCGAAGACTTTCATGATCGGCGCGCGTGCGCTATCCATGCCCCGCAACCAGTGGTTTGCCGTCTTCTCATAATGCCGGCCATCGACCCACCACTGGTTCTCGATCATGAAATGTTTCGGAAAGGCAAGCAAGAGCGACTGTGACGGCATCAGGCCGCCGGTGAAGAAATAGCGCGTCATCCAGTCCGAATCGTCGTTGTCGCTGAAGTGGTAGGCGAATCTGAGGTGGGCGAAGATGTGCACGAAAAGGCGCCCGTCGGGTTTGAGCCAGCGCGCGATCTTGGCCAGCAGTGCCTCATAGTTTTTCATGTGCTCGAACATCTCGATCGAGACGATGCGGTCGAACTGTGCGGCTGCCAGATCGTCGAAATCGAATTGGACGATGTCGGCGGTGATGATCGAAACATTGGCGATGCCGCGCTTTTTGGCCTCGGCGAGGATGAAATTGCGCTGACCGGCCGAATTGGAGATGCCGGTGATCTGCGCGTTCGGAAAGCGCTCAGCCAGCCACAGCGAGAACGAGCCCCAGCCGCAACCCAGATCGAGAATGCGCTGGCCGTCGGCAAGCTCGGCGCGCGCTGCCGCAAGCGCGAGCATCGCTTCTTCTGCCTCCTTCAGCGTTTCGTCACCGCGCGGATAAAGGCAACTCGAATACTTCAGACGGGGTCCGAGATGCAGGTGAAAGAATTCTGCGGGCACTTCGTAGTGCTGGGCATTGGCGGCGGCCGTCTCGATGGCGATCGGGCTTTGGCGCAGTTCAGCAACCAGTGCGGCCATGCGCCCGACGGCGCCCTCCGGACCTCCCTGGCCTTCCTGGCGCAGGCGCGCCGCCATCAATGCACGCATGCCGTAGCGCGTTAGGGCATCAGGAATGAGACCACGCTCGCACCAGTCGATGAGGCCGGTCACGGCATGGGCGGGCTCCGGCACGACAGGCTCTGCCGGTGAATAGACTTGGGTCAACGTAAACTCCAGAGGAAATGCTTAAGCCGATTTCGGCGGCCACGGAAAAAAAGCACTGGTGGTGGCAATGTACTCGGCGTACTCGGGCCGTGTCTTGGCGGTTTGCGCCTCCGTCATCGGAATACCCGAGACTTTGAGCAGGAGGAACCACATGACCACGGGTGGAATCAGCGTGAGCGCGATCCAGGGTGCGCCGATGGCGAAAATCAGGTAGACCGGCCAGTGCAGGCATTCGAAGAAATAATTCGGATGGCGCGAATAGCGCCAAAGGCCGCCCCGGCAGACCCGTCCGCGGTTGTCGGGATTTTTCTTGAACGACTCAAGCTGGGCGTCGGCGATGCCTTCACCCACAACAGATACGACCATCAACGCGATGCCGGCAACCAAGAGGGGAAGCGGAATGTCGCCTGGCCGGTAACACACGACCAGAAAACCAAGCGAGAGCAGCATGGCGAGGACGACTTGCATCTGGAAGAACCAGAACATGTTGAAGTCGGCCTTTTGCCCCCACTCGTCGCGAAAGCGCCGGTAGCGGCCATCTTCGGGCTTGCCGGTATTGCGCAAGAACAGGTGTGTGCCGAGCCGAAAGCCCCAAAGGCCGCCGAGGATGGCCGTGATCGCGCGCGCCTCGACGCTGCCCGTTGCGATCACCCCGTACCAGACCGCAACGGCACCGACCGAATAGGACCAGACCGGATCGACCATGCCGGCATTGCGCGTGTGCAGCTGGCGCCACCAGACGAGTGAAAAGACGATGACAAGCGCGATCGTGGCAGTCAGGAAGGCGGCGACGGGATGCATGAGGGGTTCCGATCGGTGCAACGGTTGAGAGACGATACGTGGCCAGGGACAATACGGATGCAATAATCCACGATTGCGAAAGGAAGGAGAAGGGGTATGGCAGATTTTCGCCTGCGAGCGGTGAATCGCACAACGCCCTCAGTCGCCTGCCATGGCAACTGAGGGCGTGCCGCTCACGATCGTTGGCGCTGGCGCCGTCGGTCGCACGCTGGGCCGTCTTTTCGCCGAAACCGGCCATCTTGTGCCCTTCGCCATCGTCAATCGCTCGCGCGCGAGCGCCGCATCTGCCGCGCGCTTCATTACCGGCGCCGTCGAGGCCTACGACGATCTTGGCGCACTGGCGAGAACGCAGCGCCAGGCCGTGGTCATGATTGCGACTCCCGATCGCGAGATTGTGGCCACGGCGCAAAAGCTCGCGCAGTTGCGCCTGGTTGATGACACCAGCATCGTGTTTCATTGCAGCGGCGCGCTCGATTCAAGTGCGCTTGCCGCGTGCGCAGCAGAAGGTGCGGCAACCGCCAGCGTGCACCCTCTTGCGACATTTGCCGATCCGGCGACGCTGATCGAGCGCTTTGCCGGCGTTTTTTGCATGACCGAAGGCATGCCTTCGGCCCTTGCCGTGCTGCAACCGGCCTTCGTTGCGCTCGGTGCGCGCGTGATCGCGCTTTCAGCCAGCGCCAAGGTGCTGTATCACGCTGGCGCCGTGTTCGCCTCGAACTATCTGCAGGCCGTCCTCGAAGCCGCGTTTCGCTGCGAGGCGCTGGCAGGCATCGAGGCGCACGTCGCCCGCGACATGCTCGCGCCCCTGATTCGCGTCAGCGTTGCCAACGCCTTGTCGATGGGCGCGCGCAACGCGCTGACCGGCCCGCTTGCGCGTCGCGATGACGAGCTTGTGAAACTGCAGTTCGAGCGCCTCGCGCAAAACGACGGCGCGCTTGCGGCGTGCTACGCCGATCTGGCCGCGTGGACGTGCCATATTCTGGGTCGCAACGACCCGCTTGCGCGAAGCCCATGAAAACGAGCACGAGGGAGTCACTGATTGCAGCCGCGCGTTCCGACGCATGCCTTATGAGGCTGAAGGAATCACTGTCGCGCCGCGTGGCGATCGCAAGCGAGAGCCAGAATCCCGAACGCAGGGCTGAACTCTTTCGGTATCTTGACGAGGAGATCGCGCCAAGCGTCGCCGGCATCGGTTTTACTTCGACCGTGCATGACAATCCGGTCGATGGCGCGCCGCCCTTTCTGATCGCAAGCCGGATCGAGACGGGCGCGACCCGTTCCTTGCTGATGTATGCCCACGGTGACGTGGTCAGCGGCCAGGAAGGCCAATGGCAGGACGGCGCTGCGCCATTTTTGCTGACCGAATCAGACGGGCGCTGGTACGGGCGCGGCAGCGCCGACAACAAGGGACAGCACAGCATCAATCTGGTGGCACTGGAAGAGGTCTTGCGCGCGCGCGGCAAGCTCGGCTTTAACGTCAAGCTGCTCTTTGAGATGGGAGAGGAAACCGGCTCGCCAGGCCTTGCCGAATTCTGCCAAATCCAGCGCGAGGCGCTTGGTGCCGATGTCTTTCTCGCCTCTGACGGACCGCGCCTGAACGCGGCATCGCCGACGATTTTTCTCGGTTCGCGTGGTGTCGCCAATTTCGAGCTCGCCATCGCCTTGCGCCATGGCGCGCATCATTCGGGCAACTGGGGAGGCCTGCTGAAAAATCCCGGCACGCGGCTCGCCCATGCGATTACAGCACTGGTTGATGGCCGCGGACGCATTCTCGTGCCAGAGCTTGCCAATCCGCCGCTTGCGGCAGCGGTGGCAAAAGCGCTTGCAGCCATCGAGCCCGGTGAGCCCTTGGGACCGGAAATCAGCCCCGACTGGGGTGATCCTGACCGTTCTGCAGCCGAGCGGGTGTTTGCAAGCAATGCCCTTGAGGTCCTGGCCTTTGAGACCGGCAATCCGCGAAAGCCGGTCAACGCCATTCCGGGATCCGCCCGCGCCACGATGCAGCTGCGCTTTGTGGTGGGCATCGATCCGTCTGCGATCGTGCCTGCCGTGAGGCGGCGCCTTGATGCCCTGGGTTTCAATGATGTCACGGTCACGGCCACGCGCGAAGAGGCGATGCCCGCGACCCGCATCGACCCGGACCATGCCTTCGTTCGTGAAGTCGTGGCGTCGATGACGAAGACGGCACGGCAGGCTCCCGCCGTTCTGCCGAATCTGGGCGGCTCGCTTCCCAATCACTGTTTTTCCGGGATCTTGGGATTGCCTACGGTGTGGATGCCGCACTCCTACCCGGGCTGCAACCAGCATGCGCCAAACGAACACATGCTCGTTGACGTCGCGCGTGAAGGCATGGCCCTCATGGCAGGCGTTTTATTCGACCTTGGGGGCCTAGAGCAATGAGTCGGCAAGGCGCGCGAGATTTTGCGCAAGGCGCTGGCGCAAGGGTCTTTTCGACCAGCGGATGTGATCGAGCTTGACGCTTTTTGCGAGATAGTGGGCATGCACCGCGCGCAGTTGCTGTGCGACGCCAAGGTCGTAGCAAAGCAGGCTGACCTCGGCGTTAAGCGCAAACGAGCGGATGTCGAGGTTGGTCGATCCGATCAACACCAGCTCGCTATCGATGAGCATGTGCTTGGCATGCAGGAAACGTCCTTCAAACAGTGCAATCTCAACGCCGGCGTGAAGCAGCTCGGTGTAGTAGGACTTCTGCGCCAGGTGCGTCACCGTCTGGTTCGAGCGCTTGGTCAGGATCAGCTGGACATGCACGCCGCGCCGGCTCGCGGCAATCACGGCTTGCAAGAAAGGCTGGTCGGGCACGAAATAGGGCGTGGCGATGATCAGCTCCGAATGCGCCGAGTAGATCATCGAAATCATCAACTCCTTGGTGTTCTCGCGGCCGTAGCCAGGACCGCTTGGCAGCACCTGCGCGAGCGTCGTGCCGGTGATGTCGGGCACGGTGGCATTGAGCGTCTCGCCTGGAAGTTCGGTGGTCTCGAAGAACCAGTCGGCAAGGAACACGGCCTTGAACTGCAGCACGACGGCGCCGGTGGTGCGTGCCACCAGTTCTTCGTTGGGACAGTTCGGGATGAATTCGGCGTTGACGATGTTTTGCGAGCCGGTGTAGGCGATGCGATCGTCGATGACGACGATCTTGCGGTGATTGCGCAGATCGAAGCGGGCGACGTTGCGGCGGAAAAGACCGACGGGCAGCATCGCGCGCACGGCAACGCCACCCTCGCGCAACCGGTCTGCGAGATGGCGCAGGCCACGGCGCGATCCGCCCGCATCCATCAGCACGCGGCAGTCAACGCCACGGCGCGCTGCAGCGAGGAGGGCATCGGCGACGCGCCGGCCGGTGGCGTCGTCCTCGAAGATGTAAAACAGCATCAGGACCGAAGCCGTTGCCGCCTCGATATCCTCGATCAGCCTTGCCAGAGGGGCCTCGTAGCCCGAGAAGAGTTCGACCTGGTTGCCCCCGGTCAACTTGAAATCGCCAAGCAGCGTTGCCAGGCGCGCCGTATCCTGCAGGCGCGAAGGCAGATCGGCGCTCTCTTCGGGCAAGGGCATGCGCTCTTGCACCGAGCGAATCAGGCGCGACGCCTGGCGCTGCAAGGCGATGCGGCGCTTGGGCACGTAGATGCGGCCGACGAGGCCGTACAGGATGAGGCCCGCAAGCGGCAGGAAGAAGATCAGAAGCAACCACGCACGCGCGGCCGATGGCGTGCGCTTTTGCGGCACGTAGAGCAGCATCGTTATGCGAATCGCCCATTCGCTTGCCAGATAGAGGGCGTAGATCGACGGATGTTGCAAGGAGGAAGTCGGTGGGCGGCAGTGGCCGTAGTTTAACGTGCCAGGCGTCGCGCGGAAAAAAGCGGACGCATCCTGGCAGGCGCTCTTCTGTAGACTGCAGAAGCGCAAGCGATGACACGGCCCGAATTCTTGCTGCGAGGAAGATGCCCCGATGATTCGAAACACCGTCCTCTGTGCGCTTGGGTTGGGCCTTGTGCTCGTGGCGGGATGCGCGCTGCCGCTCAAGCCGCTAGGCCCGCAGAGTACCGCCCTTCCCGATGCGAGTACGACATCGCTCTACCAGATGGCACAAAAGCGCCTTGGCGATGACGGGCGCTCGGGTTTTCGGGCGCTGCCCGTGGCATCGTTCGCGTTTGCCACGCGCACCACGCTTGCCCGCCGCGCCGAGCGCACGCTCGATGTCCAGTACTACGAATTCCACGATGACGACACCGGCCGCGCCATGATGCGTGCACTGGCTGATGCCGGCGCTCGCGGCGTGCGCGTGCGCATCCTGATTGACGATCTGCATTCGACCGGCGAGGACCGCATTCTTGGCGATCTTGATCGCCTGCCCAATGTCGAAGTGCGCCTGTTCAATCCGTTTGCCGGGGCGCGCGGCAACACGGCCCTAAGGCTGCTTGGCGCCGCCTTCGATCTTGAGCGCATCAACCGCCGCATGCACAACAAGCTCTTCATTGCGGACAATTCGATGGCACTCGCGGGCGGGCGCAATCTCGCCAACGAATACTTCATGCAGGACAAGTCGAACAATTTTGTCGATCTCGACATGTTCGTTGCCGGGCCCGCGGTCAGGCTCTTGTCGCAGGCCTTCGATCGCTACTGGAACAGCGACCGCAGCTATCCGATCGGAAGCGTCGCTGACCTGCCAAAAAGTGCCGCCTTGGCGCAAGCCGACTTCGATGCCCTGACGGCGAATGCGAAAGGCCCGGCGCTGCAGGATTTGCCCGCGGAATTCGCCGAATACGGAACTTTGCCAGGCGAATTGCAACGCGGCGAGCTCGGCCCCTTGGAGCTCGCGCCCGTGGAAGTGGTCGCCGATGACCCCGACAAGCCGTTGCACATCGACGATGCCCGCATGCAAACCGTGACGCGCACGGTGCTTGGCTACCTGTCGCGTGCCAACAAGGAGGTCGATATCGTCTCGCCGTATTTCGTTCCCGGTGAAAACGGCGTGGCGATGATGACCGACGCAATGGCCCACAACGGCACGATCAGGGTCTTTACCAATTCGCTGGCCTCAACCGATGCGCCAGTTGCCGAATACGGCTATATGCGCTATCGCAAGCAGATGCTCGAGGCCCACGTCGAGCTGTATGAAATGAGTCCCGCGCTCACGCGCGATCGCGAGCGCCTCGGACCTTTTGCACGCTCGTTTGGCAGCCTTCACGCCAAAGCCGTGAGCATCGATCGGCGCTACCTTTTCATCGGCTCGATGAATCTTGATGCGCGTTCATCCCTTGAGAATACCGAGGTTGGGCTGATCATCGATTCCCCGGCACTGACCGAAAAGGTCGTGGGCCTGCTCGATTTGGGCAGCTTTTACCGCCTCGAACTTACCGCCAATGGCGACATCCAGTGGATCGCGAGCGACGCGCAGGGCGAGCACGTGTATGACACCGATCCGGAGACCACCTGGTGGCAACGGGTCAATCCGATTTTCACCGGCCTGCTGGTGCCCGAGGACCAGCTCTGAGGGCCTAGTTGCTGGCCCGCATCGTGACGAACTCTTCGGCAAGCGTCGGATGGATGCCCAGGGTGCGGTCAAAATCGGATTTCCTGGCACCGCAGTTCAGTGCCACGGCAAAGCCCTGGATCACTTCACCCGCATCCGGGCCGCACATGTGCACGCCCAGCACAACATCGCTGATGGCGTCGACGACAATTTTCATGAACGTCTTCTCGCTATTGCCAGAAAGGGTGTGGCGCAGCGCGGTGAAGGTGCTCTTGAAGATGCGCACCGTATGCCCGGCCATGATCGCCTGTTTCTCGCCAAGGCCGACGCTGCCCACGTTGGGATGCGAGAACACGGCGGTTGGCACGTTCTCGTACGAGGTCTTCAGTAGCCCCTCGCCAAACAGCTCGTCGGCGAGCGTCATGCCTTCCCTGAGCGCCACCGGCGTTAGCTGCATGCGGTCGATGACATCGCCAATGGCATAGATCGAAGGCACGCTGCTCTGGTAGCGGTCATTGACCTTGACCGCGCCGTTGATGCCAAGCTCAACGCCGGCTTGCTCAAGACCGAGATCGATGGTGTTGGGCACGCGTCCCGTCGCGAACATGACGCAGTCGACCATGAGCGTGCTGCCGTCGCTGAGCGTCGCCTCTAGGCAATGGCTGTTTCTTGCCAGCCGGGCGATGCTCATCGACGGTTTGATGACGACGCCCTTTTCGGCCATCGCTTCGGCAAGATGGCAGGCGATGTCGTGATCAAAGGCGCGCAGCATCGCCTCACCGCGAAACATAAGCGTCGTATTCGCGCCAAGACCATGAAAGATCGAGGCGAACTCGACCGCGATGTAGCCTGCACCAAGAATCAGGATGCGATCGGGCAACGTTTCCAGGTGAAAGGCGTCGTCTGAGGTGATGCCAAGCTCGGCGCCCGGGATGGGCGGCTTGAGCGCGCGTGAACCGGTCGCAACCAGGATCGATCGTGCCTTGATGTGCTCCTTGCCAACCATCACCGTATGGGCATCGGCAATGCGCGCGTGGCCGCGCATGAGGGTGACGCCGGCCTCGCGCAGGATGCGCGCGTAGACCTCGTTGAGCCTTGCAATTTCCTTGTCTTTGGCCGCGATCAGTCGCGGCCAGCGAAACGTGGCGGGATGCGGGTCATAGCCAAAGCCCTCGGCGTCGCTGAAATCGTTCCTGTAGTGGGCCGCGTAGGACAGCAGCTTTTTCGGGATGCAGCCGGCATTGATGCAGGTGCCGCCAAGATAGGTCGACTCGATGATCAAGACGCTCGCGCCGCGATCGGCCGCAAAACGGCTCGCCCGCACGCCGCCGCTGCCAGCGCCAATCACGACCAGATCGTAGCTCTCGCTCATAAAAGATGGATGTCAGCTCAGGAGATGGACCGAACCTTAGCAAATCGGCGCGGCGGGCGGGCCTTCGCGCCGGTTTTGCACGCTTAGCGGTTGTCGCAGCGGTTGAGCACGAGGCAGTCGCGCTGCGCCTTGAGTTCTTGCGCGAGATCGGGCTTGGGCGGTGGCGGCGGTGCCACCGGCGGGGGTGCGCTCGGCGCTGCCTCGGGCGCGGT
>CAJCIC010000073.1 GCA_903970185.1 Gammaproteobacteria bacterium | reverse complement strand
TCTCGGGCGGCGAGCAGCAGATGCTTGCCATCGCGCGCGCGCTCATCACCAATCCGCAGCTCTTGCTGCTTGACGAGCCGATGGAGGGTCTGGCGCCGATCATCGTGCAGGAACTGGGGGAGGCCATCGCGCGGCTGATCGCCGAAGGTGAGATGGCCGTGGTGTTAATCGAGCAGCACGCACGGGTGGCCTTGCGCCTGACGCAAAAGGCGGTCGTGATCGAACGCGGCAGGATCGTTCATCGTGCAGATTCGGCCACGCTTTTGCAGGACCGGGCGCTATTGGAAAGACTGTTGGCCATCGAGTAGCCGGCGCCGCGGCGCTATAATTTCGTCTTGGCAGGATGGTTTCTCCTGCCCCATCAGCTGCGGACATCCCATTGCGCATTCTGGTCAGTAACGACGACGGCTATTTCGCCCCGGGACTTGCCGCGCTGGCCCGTGCACTGACGCCGTTCGGCGAAGTCGTGGTGGTGGCTCCCGAACAGAACAGGAGCGGCGCCTCGAATTCACTGACACTTGACCGGCCGCTTGTCGTCTCGACGGCGCAAAACGGTTTTTACTACGTCAATGGCACGCCCACCGACTGCGTTCATATCGCCCTGACCGGCATGTTTCAGGAGCCCTTCGATCTCGTCGTGTCGGGCATCAACAATGGCCAGAACATGGGTGACGACACACTGTATTCGGGTACCGTCGCAGCGGCAATGGAAGGCTTTTTGTTCGGACTTCCCGCGATTGCCTTCTCGCTTGCAGAAAAGGGCATCGACCATCTCGACAGTGCAGCCAAGGTGGCACGCGACGTGATTGCACGCCACGCAGAACAGGCGCTGCCGACGCCGTTTTTGCTCAACGTCAATATTCCCAACCTGCCGTATGACGACATAAAGGGCATCGTCTCGACCCGGCTTGGCAAGCGGCACCCGTCTGAGCCGGTGTTCGTATCGGCCAATCCGCGTGGCGAGAAGGTGTACTGGATCGGTGCTGTCGGTGCTGCACGCGATGCCGGTCCGGGTACCGATTTTTACGCGCTTGCCAATGCCCGCGTGTCGATCACCGCGCTGCGCGTCGATCTGACTGACACGACGCTTCTCTCGTCGGTGGAAACCTGGCTCGCCAAATGAGTACCGACGCCAGAAAGCCGTGGATGGCGCGGCTCTCCAAAGGGGTTGCCACGCAAGCCAAGAAAGGCGCTCTGCATGCGTCGCCGCCATCGGTTGCGGGCCTCGGGCTGACCTCCGAGCGCTCGCGCGCCGCCATGGTGTCGCGCCTGCAGGCATCAGGCATCACCAGTGAGCGGGTTCTAGCCGCCATGGCTCAAATTCAAAGGCACGCGTTTGTCGACGAGGGGCTCGCCAGCCGCGCCTATGAGGATACGGCGCTGCCGATTGGCCATCACCAGACGATTTCACAGCCCTACATTGTCGCGCGCATGACCGAGCTGGTCTGCGGCAAGGGCACTCCTTCGAGGGTTCTCGAGATCGGTACCGGCTGCGGCTATCAGGCCGCAGTACTTGCTCGCGTTGCCGGGGAAGTCTTCTCGATCGAGCGCGTGCGTGCCTTGCATGAGCGCGCGCGCGCCAATTTGCGGCCGCTGCGAATCGCCAACTTGCGCCTGATCTACGGCGACGGCCTGCTTGGGTTGCCTGAGGCCGCGCCATTTGATGCGATGCTCATCGCAGCTGCGGCGCCGACGCTGCCGCAGGCCCTCCTGATGCAGCTCGCCGTGGGCGGTCGCGCCGTGGCGCCGCTTGGCGACAGCGAACAGACGCTGTGCGTAATCGAGCGTCGCGAGGCCGACCAGTTCGTGCACACCGCGCTTGAGCGGGTGCGATTTGTGCCGCTGCATTCAGGCACGCGCTAGGCCCAAGGCATGCGTTGCCCTACGCCTTGCTTGCCTTTCGCGGCCGTCAAGAAAAAGAAGTTTGTGCGTTAAACTGAGTGCAGTGTTGTGTTTTTTTCTCCCGACCAAAGACATGTCCGAAATTTTTGCGTTTCGTTTCTGCAAGGCCTTGGTCGTCGGTTTTTTCGCAGTTCTCGCGGGCTGCGCCAGCCAACCGAATCACGCTCCGGTCACCGACCGTTCGGCGGGCTATGCGCCTGCGCCCCCGCCGCCGCACGCGGCAGCTGCCACGCCTGCGCCAAGCGGCCCTGGCTATTACACCGTCAAGGCGGGTGACACGCTGTATGGCATTGCGCTGCAGGCAGGACAGGATTACCGCCAGATCGCGATCTGGAACAACCTCGATTCGACCTATCTGATTCACGTCGGCCAGGTCTTGCGCGTCGCGCCGCCAGACGCCCAGGGCGCGGTGCAAACACAGCCCATCGCAGGCGCGGCCGTTGCCGAACGACCGCTTGGCGCAAGTGCACCGGCGAGCGCCGTGCCGCCTGGCTATGCGGCTGCGCCACAAGGCGCTGAGGTGCCAACGCTTGCCGGCCCGCTTGCGACCAAGCGGCCCTATTCCGACGTCGCCCTTGCCGACATGGCCAAGCCGGATGCCGAGCAGGCAGCGCCCTCGACTGCCGCCGCCGTGGTCGTCGCAACGCAGCCTGGTGCGACCGACGACGATGACGCCGTGTCGTGGGGATGGCCGGCGCCGGGTCCGACCATTGCCGGCTTTAATGAGTCGAGCAATAAGGGCCTGAATATTGCCGGCAAGATCGGCAGCCCGATTCTTGCGGCGGCTGACGGCACCGTGCTCTACGTCGGCAACGGCGTGCGTGGCTACGGCAATCTGGTCGTGGTCAAGCACAACGCCACCTACATCTCGGTGTATGCGCACAACAGCAAAATCCTGGTGGCCGAACAGCAGGCGGTGAAAAAGGGCCAGAAGATCGCCGAGATGGGCGATAGCGAAGCCGATCAGGCGGAGCTGCACTTCGAAATCCGGCGCAAGAGCAAGCCTGTCGATCCCATGAAGTATCTGCAGCCGCGCTGATGAAGCCCGATCTGAACGATCGCGCCCCGGGGGCGCCTGCGCAACCTGACGCCGATGCGAACGACGAGGAGGCCGAGCCGATTGCCTTTGACGCCGAACACGCCGCGACCAACGGCTTTGGCGAGGCGATCAATCCGGCCAGCAGTTCCGAGGCCGGTGATGGCCAAGCCGAAGCGCCAGAGGCGACCGAACTTGCCACCGATGGCATCCAGCACTATCTGCACGGCATCGGTGCCAAGCCGCTTCTAACGCCCGCCGAGGAGTTCGAGACGGCCACGCGCGCAAGCGCAGGCGATTTCGCCGCGCGCCAGAAGATGATCGAGCACAATTTGCGGCTTGTCGTTAGCATCGCCAAGAATTACCTCAACCGCGGCGTCGCCCTCCTGGATCTGATCGAGGAAGGCAATCTTGGCCTGATCCACGCGCTGGAGAAGTTCGAGCCGCAGCGCGGATTTCGTTTTTCCACCTATGCCACCTGGTGGATCAGACAGGCCATCGAGCGCGCCATCATCAACCAGTCACGCACCGTCAGGCTGCCCGTGCATGTGGTGCGCGACCTGAATCAGGTGCTGCGCGCAAAACGCCATCTCGAAGATGGCGCGCGCGCGCTGGGCTCGCACCGCAGTGAAGTCACGCATGAACAGATCGCACACCTGCTTGGACGAACGCGCGATGAGGTGACCGACGTCCTGGCGCTGTCAGAACATACCGCCTCGCTTGACGCGCCCCTTGACTTTGATCCGAGCCTGTCGCTTGGGGACACCCTTGCCGACACCGGCTCGGCGACGCCCGAGTCGTCGGCCTTGCGCACCGAAGTCGAGATCCTCGTGCAGGCCTGGCTCGAGCGCCTAAGCGAGAAGCAGCGCTTTGTCATCGAGCGTCGCTTCGGCCTGAACAATTTCGACACCGCGACGCTTGAAGATCTGGCTGACGAACTCGGCCTAACGCGCGAGCGCGTGCGCCAGATCCAGCAGGAAGCGTTGATCAAGCTCAAGCGCACCTTGTCGACTCGGGGCGTTGGCAAAGACGCGCTCTTCTAGGGCGCTTGTGACTCCTGTTCTGGTTTTTGATCTTGAGACCGTGCCTGACATCGAGGGACTTAGGCGTCTTGGCGCTGCCGATCCTGCGGCAAGCGATGCCGAAGTCGCCGACGCGGCTTTCGCTGCGCGCGAGGCCAAGACCGGGCGCGACTTCCTGCCGCTACACCTGCAGCGCATCGTCGCCATCGGCTGCGTCTTTCGCAGCGAGGGCGAACTCAAGGTGCGCTGTCTTGGCAGTGGCGAAGACAGCGAAGAGCGGCTGATTTCCGATTTCTTCCGGATCATCGAGAAATACACGCCGCAGCTGGTGTCATGGAACGGCACAGGATTCGACCTGCCGGTGTTGCATTACCGCGCGCTAAGACACGGCATCAGTGCACAGCGCTACTGGGATACGGGTGAGGACGACCGCGAGTTTCGCTGGAATAACTACCTGGGCCGCTACCACGCCCGGCATCTCGACCTGATGGACGTGCTCGCCGCCTATCAGGCGCGCGCTTCGGCGCCGCTTGATGAGCTTGCCAGGCTGTGCGGCTTTCCAGGCAAGCTTGGCATGGACGGATCCGAAGTCTGGGGCGCTTTCAAGGCGGGAGAGATTGACGCGATTCGAGCCTACTGCGAGACCGACGCCATGAACACCTGGCTTTTGTACTGTCGCTTCCAGATGATGCGCGGTGTCATTTCGGCGGCCGCCTACGCTGGCGAGCTGCTTCTGGCCCGCGAGACCCTGTTGGCGCATGACGCTTTGCACTGGCAGCAGTTCCTGCGTGCGTGGCCCGAAAAATAGGCACTTCACGTCGGCGTTTGCCGCCTGCCATGGACTCGATTGAACTGGATATCGACGGCTTCGATCACGAGGCGCGCGGCGTTGGCCGCAACGAGGGCAAGGTGGTATTTGTCGAAGGCGCCCTGATTGGCGAGCGCGTGCTTGCAAGGCCGACCCGATCGCGCCCTTCCTACGAGATCGCCGAGATGCAACGGGTGATCAGGCCCTCGGTGCAGCGCGCGGTGCCGCGCTGCGCCTATTTTGGCGTGTGTGGCGGCTGCTCGATGCAGCATCTTGAGGCGCGGGCCCAGGTGGCCGCCAAGCAGCGCATGCTCGAAGACAATCTGTGGCATATCGCAAAGCTCAAGGCCGAACTGATCTTGCGCCCGATTCACGGACCGAACTGGCGCTATCGCTACCGCGCTCGCCTGTCAGTGCGCCACGTCGCCAAGAAGGGGGGCGTTCTGATCGGCTTTCACGAGCGCCGCAGCAGTTTTGTCGCCGACATGCAAAGCTGCGAGGTCCTGCCGTTGCACGTCTCGGCACTTCTGCCTGCCTTGCGCGCCCTGGTTGCATCGCTTTCGATTCGCGACCGCCTGCCGCAGTTCGAACTTGCCATTGGCGAATCGGTGACCGTGCTGGTCGCGCGCGTGCTCGAGGCGCCAAGTCCGCGCGATTGCGAACTTCTCGGCGATTTTGCAAGGCGCCATGGGGTGTCGTTCTGGCTGCAGCCGAAAGGGCCCGATTCGGCGTTTCCGCTTGATTCGGCAGACGCCGATCTGAAATACGAGTTGCCCGAATTTGGCCTGAGCATGCCCTTTCGGCCGACCGATTTCACCCAGGTCAACCATGTCATCAATCGTGCCCTGGTGCGCCAGGCAGTGAGGCTCTTGCAGCCGCAAAAGGACGAGCGCATTGCCGATCTGTTTTGCGGCCTTGGCAATTTCACCCTGCCGCTGGCAACGCGGGCGCTTGCGGTCGTCGGTTTCGAGGGAAGTGCATCGCTTAGCGAGCGCGCGCGCCAAAACGCCGCCTGCAACGCCCTGGCTGAGCGCACCCGCTTTGTCACGGTCAACCTGTTCGAGATGACCGAAGCCCTGCGCGAGTCGCTCTCCGGTTTTTCGAAGATGCTGATCGATCCGCCAAGGGAAGGTGCGCTGGCGGTGGTGCGCACGCTCTCTGACGCGCAATTCGACGCGCCACGGCGCATCGTCTACGTCTCCTGCAATCCGTCTTCGCTGGCCCGCGATGCCGCGATTCTCGTGCGCGAAGGCCACTACGTCTTGCGCAAGGCCGGAATCATCAACATGTTTCCGCATACCTCACACGTGGAGTCGGTCGCGCTTTTCGAGCGCCAAGACTAGCAAGACCCAAAGACATCGGCCTTGTACAGATTCTGTACAAGGCCGAATGTCAAATGCGCGTGAAACTGCCGCGCGGCGTCCTGTCAGTCGCGATTTCCACCAAAAATCCCCAGCAACATCAACAAGTTGGAGAAAATATTGATGAGGTCGAGGTAGATTGAGAGGGTGGCTGAAACGTAGTTGGTCTCGCCGCCATTGACAACGCGCTGGACGTCAAAGACCAAAAACGCCGAGAAGATCATGATCGCCAGTACCGAGATCGTCAGCATCAGCGCCGGGATATGCAAAAACAGGTTGGCGATGCTTGCCAGCACGATCACGATCAGTCCGACGAAAAGAAACCGTCCCATGCCAGACAGGTCGCGCTTGACGACGGTTCCGATCGTTGCCATGGCTGCAAAGGTGATCGCCGTGCCGCCAAAGGCGAGGCTGATCAACGCCACGCCGTTTGAAAAGGCCAGCACGAAGCCCAAGAGAATCGACAGCCACATGCCTTCAAGGAAGGTGAAGCCAAGCAGAAGGCCGACGCCCAAGGCGCTGTTGCGAAAGCGCTGGATGGCGAAAATCAGGCCCATCATGAAGATGAACATCAGCATCAGCGGTGCGGCCGAGGCGTGCGTCTGGCCCGGGGCGGGGGTGCCCAAGCCCAGCTGCAGCCCGATCCAGGCGCCTGCGACCGTCGGAATCATCGACAGTGCCAGCAGCCAGTAGGTATTTCTCAGGACACGGTTGCGCGTGTCAAGGGTGGTGATGGCAGGCGTCGCCCGTGCGTACGCATTGCCCTGAAAGTTGTCGTTCATGCCAATCTCCTGTTGCAATTAAGCAAGTTACACCTCATCAGACTACCGGAACTGCCGCCAAGTTGCACGCTCATCGCCCAAAGGGCGCAAAGACGGTCAGAGCCGGTCCAGCCACCGGGATGCGCAGGCTGCCCGATTGCTTCGGGAAGATGGGGGCCTCTGTTATAATTTAAAGTTGATTTTCTCACTAATCCCTTCATTTTTTGGAGTTTTTATGGCGATTGAGCGCACGCTCTCGATCATCAAGCCAGATGCCGTGGCGAAGAACGTGATCGGCGAGATTTATACACGCTTTGAAAAAGCCGGGCTGAAAGTGATTGCGGCCCGCATGGCGTGGCTATCGCGTGCCGAAGTGGAAGGCTTCTATGCAGTCCATCGGGGCCGGCCGTTTTTCAACGACCTGGTCGAATTCATGGCGTCGGGCCCGGTCATGATCCAGGTGCTCGCGGGCGAAAACGCGATTCTCGCCAACCGCGACCTGATGGGGGCGACCGATCCGAAAAAGGCCGCCCAGGGCACGATTCGCGCCGACTTCGCAGCGAGCATCGACGCCAATGCCGTGCACGGCTCGGACGCAGCGGATACGGCTGCGACCGAAGTCGCCTATTTTTTCCCCGCGCTTAACGTTTATCCGCGCTAGGCGAAGCAGCGCTTGACCGTGAACCACGTCAACCTCCTCGATTTCGACGCCCGCGAGCTCCTGGCGTGGTGCCAGGAGCACGGCGAGAAAGCGTTTCGCGCGCGCCAGCTATTGCGCTGGATCCACCAGCAGGGTGCGAGCGATTTTGCCGTCATGACCGATCTCGCGAAATCGTTCAGGGCGACGCTAGGCGCAACTGCCGTGGTCGCGGCGCCTTCCGTCATTGCAGACCAGGTATCTTCTGACGGCACGCGCAAGTGGCTGCTTGATGTCGGCGGCAACGACGCCATCGAGTCGGTCTTCATTCCCGAGACCACACGCGGCACGCTTTGCATCTCGACCCAGGCCGGCTGCGCGGTCAATTGCCGATTCTGCTCGACCGGCAAGCAGGGCTTTAGCCGCAATCTTTCTCTTTTTGAAATCATCGGCCAGCTGTGGTGGGCAAATCGGCTGCTAGGCGATGTCAGCGAAGGTGAAGACAAGGGCGCGCGCCGCATCAGCAACGTGGTATTGATGGGCATGGGAGAACCCCTGCTCAACTACGAGGCAAGCGTCAAGGCCATGCAGCTGATGCTCGACGATAACGCCTACGGCCTGTCGCGGCGGCGGGTGACGCTGTCGACATCGGGCGTGGTGCCGATGATGGATCGGCTCGGCCACGATTGTGCCGTGGCGCTTGCCGTCTCGCTGCATGCCCCGAACGATGCGCTGCGCGATGAACTGGTGCCCCTGAATCGCAAATATCCACTGCGCGAGCTGCTTGCTGCCTGCATGCGCTATCTTGAGCATGCCCCACGCGATTTCATCACCTTCGAATACGTCATGCTCGATGGCATCAACGACAGCGACGTGCATGCCAAAGAGCTCGTCGAGCTGGTCAAGGACGTGCCTTGCAAGATCAACCTGATTCCTTTCAATCCGTTTCCCAATGCAGGCCTGAAGCGCTCGCCTGCGGAGCGGATTCGGGCCTTTGGCCGTCGTTTGCAAGACGCCGGGATTGTCACCACCACGCGCAAGACGCGTGGCGATGACATCGACGCGGCCTGTGGCCAGCTGGCAGGCGAAGTGCAGGACCGAACCCGCCTTGTCGAGCGGGGCATGAAAAAGATGGTTCCGATCCAGGAGATCCGGGCATGAGACGCACAGAAACGGTTTGGTCAGGGTTTGCCTGGGTGGCCTGGATGGCCTGGGTACTGGCGGCGATGCTTGCAGGCTGCGGCGCCTTCAAATCCGCCCCCGACCCGCAGGTGATCAAAAGCCCTGCGCCTGAAATGCAGCTGTCAACCAGCAACGCCAATGACATGAGCCATAGCGGCAGCGTCGACATCAAGGACCGCAACCCCGACACGGCCGAGCGCAAGCGCGCCCGGCTGCACATGGAACTTGGCACCAGCTACTATCAGGATGGGCGCTTTCCGGTCGCGCTTGACGAACTGAAGCAGGCGATCGCAGCCGATGGCACGTTTGCCGAGCCCTACGACATGCTGGCGCTGGTCTACATGGCCCTGGGCGAGAAGGCGCTGGCGCAGCAAAGCTTCCAGAGGGCGTTGCAACTCGACCCGAATTCGTCGGACATCAACAACAACTACGGCTGGTATCTGTGCCAGAACGGCTCACCCAAGGAGGCGATCCCCTACTTTGTCAAGGCGCTGCAAAACCCGCTCTACGTGCAGCCTGCCAAACCGCTGCAAAATGCGGGCGTGTGCTCGTTAAAGGCCAATGATCTGGCGGCGGCAGAAGATTATTTCCAGCGCTCGTTTGCAATCGATCCTTCGGGCCCGGTGTCGGCGTATAACCTCGCCCTGATTTTCTACAATCGCAAGGAATACGCACGCGCCGAGTTCTATGTGACGCTGGTCAACAAGGCCAACCCGGCACCCGAATCGCTCTGGCTTGGAATCCGCATCGAACACAAGCTCGGCAAGAAGCCGGAAGAGGCGAGCCTGTCGACCATGCTCGAGCACAATGCGCCGGCATCGCGCGAGGCTGAACTGCTATCCCGTCATGCTTACGATGAATGACGATCGCGAGCTTCAGGCTGGCGCGGCAGAAGAGCCCGCTACAAGCGGCAGCGAAGCCCGTCGCCAGGACGAAGCGTCCAATGAGGCCGCAGGCTATGCCCTGGCTTTGGGCCCGGGCGCACAATTGCGCAGCGCCCGGGAAACGCTCAACCTCACGCTTGAAGACGTCGCCGCTCAGCTCAAGGTCGCGTCACGCAAAATCGCCGCGCTCGAGGAAGAGCAGTGGAGCGAGATGCCCGAGCGCCCCTACCTGCGCGGTCTGGTCAGAAACTACGCGCGCGTGTTGCATATTGACGCGGACAGGATCCTCGCTGCCATCGACCGCGAACGCGGCGGCGCCGTCGCACCCGGATCCTTCAGCCTGACACCGGGACTGCGCGCACCTTTTCCGCAAAGGCCGCCTGGCGTTCACGACGCCAACGCCACGCGCCTGATGATGGCCGGCGTCGTGATCTGTGTAGCCCTCATCTGTGCCATCGTGTTCTCGAAGACGCCCTGGCTGAATTCGCTCGAGAGCCTGGTTTCGGCACGCCTGCATCCTGCCGACACGGCACTTGCCAAAGCCGACGGCATCGCGCCCCACGCCGAAGGTGCGCGCCTGAACTTGAGCGGGCAGCTGGCCCGTTCTGACGAGGGCCAGGGCGCCGAGGGTGCTGTGCCGGTGTTGCCAGGCAGCGCGAGGCAAGCCGCGCCAACCCCTTTGGAACCGGGGCTGGCGGCGCCGTCTTTGGCGCTTGCGCCAGCGGGCGCCGCGCCGGGTGTACCTGCAAGCGTCCCCGCCAGCGTGCCTGCGAGCGTGGCTGCTGCCAAGGCGCCTGCACCTGCCCGCATCGTCGCTGCTGAAGGCAGCACGGCCGCGCTTGTCATGCAGTTCACCGGTGATTCCTGGGTCGAGGTGCGCGACGCGGACGGCAAGGTCAGCTCGCAACTCTATCGGGCCGGCACCGAACAGGCGATCGACGTCAAACGCCCGGTTGAGCTTGTCATCGGCAACGCCGCTGGCGTCACCGTCTCCTATGGCGGCAAGCCGCTCGATCTCGACCCCTATACACGCGCGCGCGTTGCGCACCTTAACCTGCCCTGACCATCATGACCGAGCCGATATCCTCTTCGCCTGCACCTGGCGTATCAAGTTCGACGCGGCGCGCGACGCGCCAGGTGATCATCCGGCACGGCGGCCGCAAGGTGGTCGTTGGCGGTGGCGCCCCGGTGATGGTGCAGTCGATGACCAACACCGACACCGCCGATGCCATTGCGACGGCGATCCAGGTCAAGGAACTGGCCATGGCCGGCTCGGAAGTCGTGCGCATCACGGTCAATTCGCCGGAGGCGGCAAAAGAAGTCCCGGCCATTCGCGAACAGCTCGACCGCATGGGCGTCGATGTCCCGCTGGTCGGCGATTTCCACTATAACGGCCATAAGCTTCTGACCCAGTTTCCAGGCTGCGCCGAGGCACTGTCGAAATACCGCATCAATCCGGGAAACATCGGCAAGGGCGAGCGCCGCGAGGACAATTTCGCGCAGATGATCGAAGTCGCCTGCCGCTTCGACAAGCCGGTACGCATCGGGGTCAACTGGGGCAGCCTCGATCAGGAACTGCTGGCGCGCGTGATGGATGAAAATGCCAGGCGCGCCGAGCCGCTTGATGCCCAACTCGTCATGCACGAAGCGCTTGTGACTTCGGCCATCGAGAATGCCGAGCGCGCCGAGGTCCTGGGCCTTGGGCGCGATCGCATCATCCTGTCTTGCAAGGTGTCTGGCGTGCAGGACCTGATTGCCGTTTATCGCCAGCTTGCCAGTCGCTGCGATTATCCCTTGCATCTTGGCCTGACCGAAGCCGGCATGGGCAGCAAGGGCATCGTCGCTTCCACCGCAGCGCTTGCCGTGCTGCTGCAAGAAGGCATCGGCGATACCATCCGCATCTCGCTCACGCCAGAGCCAGGCGGTGACCGTACGCGCGAGGTGGTCGTGGCACAGGAGCTCCTGCAGACCATGGGCCTGCGCGCGTTCGCACCGATGGTGATTGCCTGCCCCGGCTGCGGCCGCACCACGAGCACCGTGTTCCAGGAGCTTGCAGCAAGCATCCAGGGCTGGTTGCGCGGCCAGATGCCGATCTGGAAGAGCCGCTATCCGGGCGTCGAGAACCTGCACGTGGCGGTGATGGGCTGTGTCGTCAATGGTCCGGGGGAATCAAAGCACGCCGACATCGGCATCAGCCTGCCGGGATCGGGCGAATCGCCGGTTGCGCCGGTGTTCGTTGACGGCGCGCGTTCGGTGACGCTCAAGGGTGAGCACATCGCCGAGGAGTTCCAGGCGATTGTTGCCAACTATGTCGAGCGCCGTTTTGGCGCCGAGGAAAAAAAGCCGGCGCAAATTGGCGAGCCAGCGTGAATTCGATCGGGTTGAACGCATGACGCAGGGTGCGCAGAAGATTACCGCCGTCAAGGGCATGAACGATGTCTTGCCGGAAGAGGGCGCGGCCTGGGACGATTTCGAGCGCGCCGCGCGGGACGTTACCGCGGCCTACGGCTATCAGCAGATTCGAACGCCGATTGTCGAGCAGACGCGGCTGTTCCAACGCGGCATCGGCGAGGTCACCGACATCGTCGAGAAGGAAATGTATTCGTTTGTCGATCGCCTCAATGGCGACGAATTGACGCTGCGTCCCGAGAGCACGGCCGGCGTGGTGCGCGCAGTGATCGAACATAACCTGCTCTACGATGGCCCGAAGCGTCTTTGGTATCTGGGTCCGATGTTTCGCCACGAGCGGCCCCAGCGCGGCCGCTCGCGCCAGTTCTACCAGTTAGGCGTTGAGGCCCTGGGATTTGCCGGACCCGATGTCGATGCCGAAGTCATCCTGATGTGCCGGCGACTGTGGGATCAGCTCGGACTTTCCGGCATCAGGCTTGAGATCAATTCGATCGGATCGGCAAACGAGCGCGCGGCACACCGCACCGCCCTGATTGCCTACCTGGAGAAATTCGAAGACCAGCTCGATGCCGATGCCAGGCGCAGGCTGCACACCAATCCGCTGCGCATCCTTGACACCAAGAATCCCGCATTGCAGGAGATCGTCGAGGCGGCGCCGCGCATTTCGGCTTTTCTTGGCGCGCAATCGGAGGCGCATTTCGAGGGACTGAAAAGGCTCCTGCTTGACGCCGGGCTCGAATTCCGCGTCAATCCGCGCCTCGTGCGTGGACTTGACTATTACAATCTGACCGTCTTCGAATGGGTCTGCGATGAGCTTGGCGCGCAGGGCACGGTATGCGGCGGCGGTCGCTACGATCCGCTCATCGAGCTCTTGGGAGGCAAGCCGGCTCCCGCTTGCGGTTTCGGCATGGGCCTTGAACGCGTGATCGACCTGATGGGGCAGCAGGGTCGGGTGAGCAAGAGTTCGATCGCCGATGTCTACGTTGTCCACCAGGGTGACCTGGCCCTGCGCGTGGCCATGACCGTGTCGGAAGAATTGCGTGGCGCGGGGTTCCAGGTCCTGATGCACGGCAACGGCGCATCGGGCCCGGCCAGCTTCAAGTCGCAGATGCGGCGCGCGGATGCCAGCGGTGCGGCGTTTGCCGTGATCTTGGGCGATGACGAAGTCAAAGCCCAGGAGGCGTCGGTGAAGCCGCTGCGCGATGCCAAGGCCGCGCAACAACGTGTCGCGCTTTCCCGCCTGTGCGAGCACATCATCGATGCCACGCTCAATAGCGGTGAAGTTTTCGTGGCCGAGACTTGAATTCAACAGCTGACAGTTATTGTCGATAGGACTGATACGTGGCATTCGATCTGGAAGAACAGGAAAAGCTCGCCGAGTTGCGCGCCTGGTGGGACAAATACGGCAATCTGGTCACGGCAGTCATCGTCATTCTGGCGTTGATCATGGTTGGCTATAACCTCTATAACACCTATCTGCAGCGCGAGTCCGACAAGGCGTCGGTGCTCTTTGAGCAGATGCAAAAGGCGATCGCGGCCAAGAACCCGGTCCTTGTGAAGGAGACCTCGGCCAGGCTCATGAGCGACTACAGCCGCACGGCCTATGCGCAAATGGCAGCACTCCTGTCAGCGCACGTCGATGTCGATGGCGGCGACTTGAAGGGCGCGCAGGCGAAACTGCAATGGGCAGTCGAGCATGCCAGCGATCCCCAGTACAAGACGCTTGCACGCTTGCGTCTTGCCACGGTAGAAGCCGACATGGGTGATATGAGCGCGGCGCTCGCCACCCTTGGCGACAATGTGCCAGACCAGTTCGTCTCGGCGTTTGCCGATCGTAGAGGCGATATCTACCTGGCACAGAACAAGGTTGCCGAGGCGCGCGCGCAATACCAGCTCGCGCTCGATCACCTTGATGCCGTCGGGCCGGATCTGCAAACCGCCTTCACCAACGTCGAGAAGATCAAGCTCGACGCGCTCGCCAGCGCCACAGGTCCTGCTGCGGTCGCGCTCGCCACGGTGCCCGCCCCCCCAGCTGCGCCGACGGTGTCGGTCACAGGCGCTCAACCGGCACCGACGTCGGTGCCTGCCGCAACGGAGAAAAAATAATGCGTCGACTCGTCCTCGGCCTGGTTGCCCTGGCCCTTTCGGGCTGCGGCCTGTTTGACTATTTCGATTCAGACGACGCGCGCAAGCCCGTGCCGCTTACCGAGTTCACGCAAACGCTCAAGGTCGCGCAGGTCTGGAAGTACGATATCGGCGGTGCCGGGCGTTATTTCTTCAGTCCGGTGATGGTCGAAAACGACCTGCTCGTGGCCGCTACCGACGGCAGTATCGCGCGCATCAATGCCGCAACCGGCGCCCAGGTCTGGAAAATCAACGTCGAGGACAAGCTCGCCGCCGGCGTTGGCGCCGATGCCGGCACGTTTGCCGTGGCCACGACGCAAGGCGAGCTTCTGACCTACGACCTCGACGGCAAGCAGCGCTGGCACGTCGCCACGGGCGGCCAGGTGCTAAGCGCGCCTGCGGTGGGTGACGGCATTGTCGTCGCGCGCACCACCGACGGCCGCTTTCTGGCCTACGACAGCGGCACCGGCGCCAAGCGCTGGACCTACTCGCGTGCGCCGCAGCCGCTGGTGTTGCGCGTTGCGCCTGGCATGGTGATCCACAACGGGACGCTGTTTGCCGGACTTGCCGGTGGCCGGCTGATCGCCGTGACGGATTCCAACGGCGGCCTGCGCTGGGATATCGCAGCCATGATTCCGCGCGGTGCGACCGAGCTTGAGCGTGTCGCTGACGTCATGGGCACGCCGGTCATCGGTGCGCGTGAAGTCTGTGTTGCGACCTTCCAGGGCCGGGCCGGCTGCTACGACCAGGGCACCGGCAGCACCATCTGGAGCCACGAGATTTCGACCACGTCGGGCATGGGCGTCGACAATCACGGGGCCTATATCAGTGATGAAAAATCCGTGGTGCAGGCGCTCTCCCATTCCGGTGGCGCAAGCCTTTGGAAGAACGACAAGATGCAATATCGCGCGCTTGGCACGCCGGTGCCCTACAAGGGTGCCGTGGTGGTTGCCGACTACGCCGGATTCGTTCACTGGCTAAGCGAAGACGATGGCTCACTGATCGCCCGCGCGCCCACCGATGGCTCGACCATTCGCGTGGCCCCCCTCATCGTTGCGACGGCATCCGGGCAGCTGCTCGTGGTGCAGACGGTCAACGGCGGCGTGTTCGCGTTTTCTTCGCAATAGGGTGGCCCCGCCCAGTCATGCGTCGCTGGGATCGGGCTATTTGCCGGTTGTCACCATCGTTGGTCGTCCCAACGTTGGCAAGTCGACGCTCTTTAACCGGCTGACGCGCTCACGCGACGCGCTGGTTGCCGACTTGCCCGGGCTGACCCGCGATCGCCACTATGGTCAGGGCCGTCTTGGCGACCAGCCTTTTCTGGTCGTCGATACCGGCGGCTTTGAGCCGATCGCAAAAGATGGCATCGTCTATGAAATGGCCAAGCAGACACGCCAGGCCGTGGCCGAAGCCGACGTCGTGATCTTCCTTGTCGACGGGCGCAATGGCCTTGCTGCCCAGGATAAGCAGATCGCCGACGACTTGCGGCGCAGCGGGCGCGCGCTGATCGTTGCCGTCAACAAGGCCGAAGGCATGAACGTCGCGAGCGCGACCGCCGAGTTTCACGAGCTGGGCCTGGGTGACCCGGTCGCAATCTCGTCTGCCCATGGCGACGGCGTGCGCGAGCTGATCGAATTGGCGCTCGCCAAGGTGGTCATGCCGCCGCGGGAAGACGAGGCCATCGACGAGCGCCTGCGCCGCATCAAGATCGCTGTCGTCGGCCGTCCGAACGTGGGCAAGTCGACCCTGATCAATACCCTGCTTGGCGAGGAACGCGTGATCGCCTTCGACCTTCCGGGGACGACGCGCGATAGCATCTACATCGACTTTGATCGCGGCGGCAAGAGCTATACCCTGATCGATACGGCCGGGCTCAGAAAGCGGGGCAAGGTGTTCGAGGCGGTCGAGAAATTTTCGGTGGTGAAGACGCTGCAGTCGATTGCCGATGCCAATGTCGTGGTGCTGCTGCTCGATGCCAAGCAGGACATCTCCGACCAGGATGCCCACATTGCCGGGTTCATTCTCGAATCGGGCAGGGCGGTGGTGCTTGCCGTGAACAAGTGGGATGGCGTCGATACCTACCAGCGCGAGCAGGTCAAGCGCGAGATCAGCCGGCGTTTTTCCTTCCTGTCATTTGCCAAGGTGCATTTCATCTCCGCGCTCAAGGACCAGGGCATTCCCGGCTTGCTGCGCTCGGTCGACCAGGCGCACGCGGCGGCATTTGCCAAGCTGCCAACGCCAAAGCTGACGCGTGCCCTGATTGCCGCTGTCGAGCGCCAGGCGCCGCCGCGGCGGGGCGTGTCACGCCCGAAAATGC
>CAJCIC010000072.1 GCA_903970185.1 Gammaproteobacteria bacterium | reverse complement strand
GACGAACACCGCCGCAATCAGCGGCCGGTCTTCGGCACGCCCGGTTTCCTTCTCGACGATCGACGCCAGGATCAGCGCCTCATACGGGCTCGCCAGGGGCAGCCCGGGGGAGCGGGCGCTCCATGCCTCGCGCAGGTGCCTTGCCATCGACTGGTAGGCGCGGCGGTAAATTTCGATGTCAGGCGTGCCGCGCGCGAAACGATAGGTGTCGGGGAAAAACAGGCCCTCAGGGCTGGTTTCGCTCGCGCCAAGGCTGCGCAGGAGCTGCAGGTCATCGAGCTGCGCTACCGTTTGCGTCAGGTCGGCATCGGCGGCGATGGCATTTTTCATTTGATGAAACGTCCATCCTTCGGGGATGACCAGTTCGATCTGAACCACCTCACCGCGTTCGATGCGCGCAATCAATTCGATCGGCGTCATGCCCTCCTCGATGGCATAGGTGCCGGCCTGAAGGTGCTTGGCGTGTCCGTCAAGCCTTGCCACCAGGTCAAACAGAATCGCAGGACCGGGCGCGCCGCTATCGCTGATCAGGCGCGCAATGGCCTGGGTCGATGTCCTGGGCGGAAGCGTCACTTCGATGGCGCCATGCCTTAAATGCATGGGCCAATTGGCCCAGCCGACGACCGCCAAAGCTCCAATCAAGGCCAACACCACGAGCGCAAGGAAGACGCGTAAATAGGACATGAGCGACGGGCTGCTGCAGAATGCGTATCATAACTGGATGCTTTTCACGCCCAGCTTCGCCTTGCCCGAAGGCCCCGCGGAAACCCTGCAGGAGGCAGCGCCAAAGCCGGGCTTTTGCCTCGTTCCTTCGCGCGCTGTCCTCGAATTTACGGGTGCGGACGCACCCGCCTTCTTGCAGGCGCAGCTCACCGCCGACATTGCCAAGCTTGATGCCCGCGCCTGGCGCATCGCCGGCTACTGCTCGGCCAAGGGCAGGTTGCTTGGTAGCGGCATGGTCTGGTCCACCGGGCAAGGCATCTTCTGGCTCGTCGCAAGCGACATCAGCGCTGCGCTTGCCAAGCGCTTGCGCATGTACGTGCTGCGCGCCAAGGTTGTGGTGAGTACGCCCGATGTGGCGATATTTGGCGTCATCGGCGAGGCGGCGATTGCCGCCGTTGCCGGGGTTGCCGAGGCTGCCGACGTCGATCTCCTGCGGCTTTCGGCGGTGCTTGGCATCGAGCGCGCTTTTGCGGTCTGCCGCGGCGATGGCGCGGCGCTCAAGGCGCGCTTGGCCGAAAGCGGGGTAGAAGCGCGCCCAAGTGAAGTCTGGGACTGGCTCGAAGTGCGCTCAGGCGTGGGTTTCATCGAGGCCAAGACGCAGGAACGCTTCGTTCCACAGATGATCAATCTGGAAGCGCTTGGGGGCATCGATTTCAAGAAGGGGTGCTTTCCCGGCCAGGAGGTGGTCGCGAGAAGCCAGTACCTTGGCAAGCTCAAGCGCCGCACACTGCTTGCGCACCTCGAGGGTGCGAACCCTCCCCTGCCCGGCTCCGAGGTCCTCAGCCTTCTGACCCAGGACGCGGTGGGCACCGTGGTGAGCGCAGCCAAGGCGCCTGACGGATCCCTTGATTGCCTGATCGAGGCACCCCTTTCTGCCTGGGCGGAGGGGCTCGTACTGCCCGAGCACCCGCAGGTGGCGCTCGAGCAGCTCGTGCCCCCCTATGAAATCCCGGACAACGAAATTTTCGTGCGGCCGAGGCTTTAAGGCGCATGGACATCCTTTATGTCTACTATCGCCTGCTGCCTGCCGATGCCAGGCGCGCTCGTGACGCCGTGCGCGAGCTGCAGTCTCATGTTTGCCGCGATTTTGCGGGGGTACGCACGCGCCTGATGTGCAAAAACGATGTCGCCGAGCGCGATGTCACCTGGCTTGAAGTCTACGAGCCTGCGCCCTTGGGCCTCGAAGCGCATCTGGCTGATCTCGTTGCGCGCACCGAGCTTCCCGCGCTCGCCGGCGCGCGCAGGCTCGAGCGCTTCTCCGAGACCTGATGCAGTTCAACCCGGCGTTTTTATCTGACCTCATCTCTGCCTTGGCATGTGCCTGATTGGCATCGGCTGGCATGCCCACCCGCGCTATGCGCTCGTCGTTGCCGCCAATCGCGACGAGTTTCGCGCACGCCCGACCCGTGCAGCGCGCTTTTGGCCCGAGCATGCGGACATCCTCGCCGGTCGCGACGGTCTTCTAGGCGGTACCTGGCTTGGGCTCACGCGGCGCGGCCGCTTTGCCGCCGTGACCAACTTTCGCGAGGCGACGCCAGCGCATGCCGGGCGCTCGCGGGGCGGCCTTGTGGTCGACTGCCTGCTCAATGGCGCACCGCTTCACGGCAAGGACGAATACGCCGGCTACAACCTGCTCTGGGCTGATCTGATCGAGCACACGATGTTTTTTGACAGCAACCGCATGGGATATGAACGGATCGCGCTTGAACCTGGCGTTTTCGGCATGTCCAATGGCGCCTTCGACAAGGTGTGGCCAAAAACGGCGTCGATCCAGGGCCGCCTTGGCGCACTTCTTGGCGAGGATGACATAACGCCAGACGCGCTTTGCGTGGCACTTTTCGGGGCGCTTCTCGAGCGGCACGCCTTCCCCGACGAAGACTTGCCAGATAGCGGCGTGGGCTTGCCGCGCGAGCGCATGCTCTCCCCGGTATTCATCGATTCGCCCGAGTACGGCACGCGCTCCTCGACGGTGGTGATTGTCGATGTCAAGGGCGAGGTCTACTTCGAGGAGCGCTCGTTTGATGCGCCGGGCAACATCGTTCGTGAGCAATTCAACTACCTGGCGCGCAGCGGCGCATAGGTATAGCGGCGCCAGAGCGCCTCAAAGGGTCCCTGTTTGCCGCTCTTGACGCGATGATGCGACCACACCACCTGCAGCGCGCAAACCGCCAGCGACATCGTCCAGAGCAAGGCGAACGGATGGTGGCGTGAAAGCCATGGCGCAGATGAATACCAGATGAAGACCATCAGCAAGGATTGCACGAGGTAGTTGGTGAGCGCCATCTGGCCTGTCGAGGCGAGCCAGATCAAGGGCCTGGGCAGCGGCTGCGGTGCTCGCGCGGCACAGCGCCCGAGTGCGCCGATGACGGCCAGCGTGAGGACAAACGCGGCATCGGCACAAAGGTCAGACAAATTCCACAACACGCCGGCATGCTCGCCCTGGGCAAGCGTATACATGATCGCGGCGAGCGCCACGCTGATCGGCACGCCCGCCAGGATGCCAATGGCAAGCATGAGGCCAAAAATGCGCCGGTGCGCTAGAGCGTGCTCGAACAATTGCCGTTCAGCAGCTAAGGCGCCAGCGCACATCAACATCAGGAGCTGGGGCAAAAACACGGCCAGCTGGGTCAAAAGCGAGGCGACGTAGGCATTGGCGCGCAAGACCATGACGTCGGCAAGCCGGCCTTGAGCCAGTTGCCCAAGTTCGTCGTGGTGCGAGGCGATCAGGGTTGCGAGCACCGGTGTCGCGCCATCTTGCGCGTAGGCCAGCGTCAGCTCGAGGACGCTGATCACGGCAAACATCAAGGTCAGCTGCGAGAACGGCAGGCGTGCTCGGAAACTGAAGGTCAGGATCATGCCGCAAATCGCATACAGCGTCAGGATATCGCCGAAGAAAAGCAGCGTGCCGTGGATTGCCCCAAGGACAAGAAGCGCCGCGTAGCGGCGATAGAGAATCGTCTCGGGCAGGATGCCAAGGGCGTTGAGATTACGTCGCTGGATGACGTGGCCGTAACCAAAAAGGAAGGCGAAAAGGGGGTAGAACTTGGCTGCGATGGCAAATTCAACGAGTGCAAAAAGGCTGCGCGAAGCGGCGTCGGGGGCGCCGTCAAAGAGCACCAGGGTTGGCAGGTTGCCCGCGGCAAAGCTCGGGAAATTGATCTGGGCAATGCCAAAAAGTGCCAGGCCGCGCAGCACATCGAGCCAGACGACGCGAGTTTTTCCTGGCGCGCTTGCTGCCATCAGCCCAGCGTTTGCCAGAGGAAGGTATAGGCCAGCGCCCCGATTCGCGCCTGCTGGATCGCATTGGCTGCGCCTGCATGGCCGCCTTCGGTATTTTCGTAATAGAGCACGTCGCACCCCAGTCGGCGCAGGCGCGCCACCATTTTTCTGGCGTGGCCCGGATGGACGCGGTCATCGCGCGTTGACGTCGTCACCAGCATGCGCGGGTAGCGCACGCCGCTTTGCACGTGCTGGTAGGGCGAATAGGCCGAAATGAAGGCCCAATCACGGGCGTCGTCAGGATCGCCATACTCGGCCACCCACGATGCACCGGCGAGCAAGAGATGATAGCGACGCATATCAAGCAGCGGCACCTGGCAGACCACTGCAGCAAACAGTTCGGGCTCCTGCATCATGACGGCGCCGACCAGAAGGCCGCCGTTGCTGCCGCCCTGAATGCCAAGGTGCTGCGCACTGCAGATGCCGCGTGCGATGAGGTCTTTGGCCACGGCAATGAAGTCATCGAAGCATCGCTGCTTGTTCTCGCGCGTCGCGGCAAGATGCCACCCCGGCCCGAACTCTCCGCCGCCGCGAAGCCCGGCCACGACATAATTGCCGCCCTCCTCAAGCCACAACGCGCCAACTGACGGGTTGTACGTCAGGGGCAACAACGAAATTTCGAAGCCGCCATAACCGTACAGCAGCGTTGGCGTCTTGGCACTGGCACGCTCCCGGCCGACGACGACATACGGGATTAAGGTGCCGTCAGCCGAGACCGCATCAAAGCGTCGCTGGCACAAGTCATCGGCCCTGAAAAGCGCGGGCAAGCGCTTTACCACGCGCGCATCGGACACGACAGCGCCGCACGGCCATTGCCACAGGGCGACGCGTGTGGGCGTCGCAGCGCCGCTGAAAAACACCCAGACATCGTCGTTCTGATCGGCATCGAAAGGATAAAAATCAATCGATACCGACGAATCGAGCTTTAGCGCCACGCGTTGCCACGTGCCGCCGTCAAGCGAGAAGCGCTCGCACTGCTCGGCAAGATTATCCGCAAACGACAGCCACAGTTGTGATCGCGTCTTGCACAAACCCTTCAGGGCGCGACGCGGCCCCGGCGTAAACAGCGCAGAAAAACGCCTGTCGCCTTGCAGGAATGAATCGAGGTCAATCGCCAGCACCGAGCCTTGCGGCCAGACCCCGGATGCCAGCTGCCATGCGCTCTTGACGATCACAAGCAGCTGATCGCCAAACGTTTCGATGTCGGCATCCTCGGGCAGATCAAGTGGCGAAAGCGTACCGTCGACATCGAGCAGATACTGGCTTTTCTGAAAGGTGATGCGTCGCGTCACCCAGCGCCTAAGGCGCAGTTGCTGGCCGCTCCAGTCGCGGCTGACGTGCGCCGTGACCAGCACGTCGCCGGGTTCACCCTCGAACAGGGTCGTCGCGGCCGCAAGCGGTGTGCCACGCTGCCAGCATTTGACGATGCGCGGATAACCCGAATCGGTCAGGCTTTTTTCACCGAAATCGGTGGCGACGAAAATTTGGTCGCGATCGATCCATGCCGTCTGGCTTTTTGCCTCGGCGAGCACGAACCCCTCAGCAACGAAGGTGCCCGTTGCACAGTCGAACTCGCGCACGACCGCGGCATCGCCGCCGCCGCGCGAAAAACTCAGCAGGGCATAGCGGTACTCGGGATAGAGCATCGATGCGCCCGCCCAGACCCAGTTCTCGTTTTCGTGCTGTGCCAGGCGATCGACATCGAGCAGGATCTGCCAGTCGGGTGCATCGCTCGCATAACTCTCCAGCGTGGTCTTGCGCCAGATGCCGCGAGGATGGGACTTGTCCTGCCAGAAGTTGTAGAGCCAGGCACCCCGCACGGTGGCTACGGCGATGCGCTCTTGCGACTGGTAGATCGACAACAGCCGCTGATTGAACGCCGCGAATCTGGCGTCAAGCGAAAGGGCATCAAGCGTTTCCGAACTGATGCGAGCGACCCAGTCCAGTGCCGCTTCGCCCTCAATGTCTTCGAGCCACAGATTTTCGTCATGAAGGACGAAATCGCCACTTTGCACCGGCTCGGTCTTGCCTTCATCGGTTAAGACGTGTTTCACTTTTCCTCACCAAAGGCGCGTCTGAGCGCAAGGCAGCAGTCACGATGGGCGCTGCGCGCGACATCAAGTGCACCACCGAAATTGAAAAAGCCGTGGGCCATGCCCTCGTACTCCAGGAGTTCGACGGCAACACCAGCCTCTTGCAGCCGTTCTGCGTAGGCGACCCCTTCGTCGTGAAGCGGATCAAACCCGGCCACGACGACGGTTGCAGCGCACACGCTCCTCAGATCGACAGGGGGCCTCGCATCAAGCGGGGCGAAACGCCAATCGAGGCGCTGCGCTCGATCAGGAAGATACTGGCTGAAAAACCACTGGATGGTGGTCGCATCAAGCAGATAGCCGTGCGCCAAGCGGCGGTGCGAGTCGGTGTCCTGGTAGGCACAGGTGCCAGGATAGATCAAGAGCTGGTGCACGAGCGCGATGTTTTCCTTCGCGGCCTTGATGGCGCAAACCGCAGCGAGCGTGCCGCCCGCGCTGTCGCCGGCCACGGCGATGCGGCTGACATCGGCGCCAAGGCACCTGGCATTGCCATGGACCCAGCTCATGGCCGCGAAGGCATCATCGACCGCCGCAGGAAATGGATGTTCCGGAGCGAGGCGGTAGTCGACTGAGACGACCAGGCAATGCGCATCTTCAGCCAGCATGCGACAGACCGCGTCGTGGGTGTCAAGGCTGCCGATGGTGAAGCCGCCACCATGAAAAAAGAGCGTGAGCGGCAGCACATCGCTTGCTTGCACCGGGATATAGACACGAAGCGGAATCGGCCGCTTCGGTCCGCGGACAGAAAAATCATCGATCCGAAACAGTTTTCGCCGGGGGATATCAAGCACGTGCGCAGCGCGCAGGTAGGCCGTGCGCGCCTCCTCCACCGGCAACTGCCAGAACTCGGGCCGTCCCGCCCGCGCCACGCGCGCGAGAATATCGGCCATCTGAGGGTCAAGATCCATAGTGGTGCGCAAAAGCCAACGAGTCTAGCACCGTGAACGTGCAACGCCTTGGGGCTGCGGCGTTTGCATCGACTTGGCCTTGCAACCGACGGCGGCACAAAGCTTGCATTGGTGACGCCGGAAAAAACCCGCCCGCAGCGCTTTCACCCCCCTACTTCGAAGGAACACGCTTGAATCGACACGACGTGACCGAAAGGATCGTGGCCGAACGCATCGCGCGCAAACTGTCCTGGGCCGAAGTCGCCAAACACGTGGGCAAGAGCAAGGAATGGACGACTGCCGCATGCCTTGGACAGATGACGCTCGATGCGCAACAGGCCGCTGTCGTAGCCAAGCTGTTCGGCTTGACCGAGGCCGAAAGCGCATGGCTGATGGTCACGCCCGCGAAGGGCTCGCTGTCAAGCCCGGTGCCAACCGATCCCCTGATTTACCGCTTCTACGAACTCGTGTCCGTTTATGGCACGACGTTTAAGGAACTGATCCACGAGGAGTTCGGCGACGGCATCATGAGTGCCATCGATTTTCGCATGGAACTCAAGCGCGAGCCCGATCCCAACGGCGATCGCGTCAACATCGTCATGTCCGGCAAGTTCCTGCCCTACAAGACCTACTGACGCTCAGGTATAGGTGACAAGCTCTGGCACATGATCGAGGTGGGCGACGCTGTTAAAGCTCAGGAGGTGATGGCGTCGTGCCGTGCCGAGAATCTCTGTCACCGACGCATTGCGGATGCGAAGGTTCAATTCGACCGCGGCATGAGGCGGCGCAGCGAGCGTGGCTGCAACGATCGCGCCAATCGGGCCACCTGAGCTGACGACAACCACGCTGCCGTGGACAAAACGCGCCCGCACATCGGCGATGACCGCCATCGCCTGCGACTGGAAGAGGGCAAACGGCGGCATGCCCTCGGGTTCGGTCTGGCCGCTGGCCCAGGCAAACAGCGCATCGCGCAAGATTCGAAAGTGCTGGCGCACGACATCAGGATCGCGCGCCCTGGCGGCGTCATTTGGCGGCAGGTCTTTCGCCGTGTGGGCAACGAGGACGGCCCTTGGATCGTATTCGTTAAGGCCTGCGAAAATTTCGAACGCGCGCTCTTTGATCAGCTCGGGCGCCCGGCTCCTCAACGCGGCGGAAAATGCCTCTGCGGTCTGGCGCTGCCGCGTCAGGGTCCCGGTGACGATGGCGTCAATCGGGATCTTGCGAAGTGCAAAGTACTGCCCGAGGTGTCGCGCCTGCTCGATGCCCACTGGCGTCAGCCTGTCGTAGTCGTCAGTGCCAAATGCGGCCTGTCCGTGGCGAACCAGGAAAATCGCGCCCACTTAGCTCTCAAGTGCTGATCTGATCAGCTGGTTTATGCGCTCGCTGTCTTCTTGCACGATCCAATGCGATGCGCCTGGCACGCGCGTGATTTTGAGGTCCGGCACGACCTTGTCCAAGCCGTCAAGAAGGCGCGGCAAAAGGGCGCGATCGTTCTCCCCCCAGATGACACGGGTGGGCACTTTCACCTGCCACGCGGCGGCGTCAAGCAGTGCCGGTGCCGGGCTTTTGGCACCCGGGAAAAGCGGTGATGCGCGATAGAAATTGACCGCGCCCGTCAGGCTGTGGCTGCCTGCATCGCCAGGCGTTGACCACATGGCGTGATAGCGCGCCTGTGTCGCCTCGTCATACCAGGCAGGCGCGATGCCGTTTTCGTCGGCAAGAAACTTCTCCAGCGCCCGAAAGCGATCGCGCGCAAGCGCCAGCTCCGAGCCATCGGCACGCAGCCAGTTCATGTATTCCGAGGAGCGCTGCTGCTCCTTGTCCTCGAGCAGGGCGCGCATGAAGAGATACGGATGCGGCGCGTTGATGATGATAAGGCGCTTGATCTTTTCCGGCCGGAAAATCGCCAGGTTCCACGCCACCGCCCCGCCCCAGTCGTGGGCAACCACGATCGCGCTGTCATAGCCAAGCACATCGATCAAGCGCGCCAGATCATCGACGATATGAACCGCACGATAAGCCTCCACGGCTTTGGGCTTGCTCGAGAGATTAAAGCCACGCAAGTCCGGTGCGACGGCGAAATGGTCGCGGCCGAATTCGCCAAGTTGCCCCTCCCACTCGAACCAGGCTTGCGGAAAGCCATGCACGAAGAGCATGAGCGGCGCGCCCTTGGTCCCGCTCGAGGCGAAATGCAGCCGGGTGCCATTGCCCAGATCGGCGAATTGTCCGTCGCAAATCACCGCGCCATTCATGCCCTGGCCGCCTCGGCGATGGCCTGTCTCAGGTTTTCGCGCAAGTCGGGGCGAGCCGCGAACGGATCGCTTGGATTGCGCATGGTGAGAATGTCCTCCATGCGCGTTTGCACGTTACCCAGGGCATGCGGGTGCGAGAATACGTAGAACTGGCCCTTCTCGATGGCCTCGAAGGTGCGCAAGGCGACATCGTGCGCCGTGACCTTGCCCGAGCTCACCGCCTTGCTTGAGAGGATTGCGGCGGCCTTTTGCGATGCCGTCTGCCCTTCGCTGGCAACGCTGCTTGGGGCATTGCGGTGCGAAGCGCTAATCCCGGTTGGCACGAAGTACGGGCATAGCACCGAGGCTGAGATCGGCGCATCGATTAAGCGCAGGTCCTGATACAGGGTCTCGGTGAGCGCCACGACCGCGTGTTTCGAGACATTGTAGATGCCCATGTTGGGCGCGTTGAGCATGCCTGCCATCGAGGCGGTATTGACGATGTGACCGTGATAGGACGGATCCTTGGCGGCACAGGCGAGCATGCGCGGCACGAAGCTGCGAATGCCGTGCACGACGCCATACAGATTGACCCCGAGCACCCAATTCCAGTCGGATAACGAGTTCTCCCAGATCAGCCCGCCACTGCCAACGCCAGCATTGTTAAAGACGAGATGGACTGCGCCATAGGTATTCATCGTCGCCTCGGCGAGGTCCTCAAGCGCCGCGGCTTGTGACACGTCGCAGGTCATGCCAAATGCCGCGCCACCGGCGCCTTTGATTTCGTCGACCACGGCGGCAAGGGCCATCGGTTCGATGTCGGCGAGTGCCATGGGCATCTTGGCCTTGAGCGCAAGGCGAGCAAATTCGCGGCCAAAGCCGCTGCCAGCGCCGGTGATGACTGCGACCCGACCGTGCAGTTGCATCGTCATGAGGTGTCTCCGTTGTGAGTTGCACGCGGCTCATGCCTGCGCACCATTTCGATATGGGCAATGCCGTCTTCGATATAACGCTCGCCTGCGCGAGCAAAACCAAGCCGCTGGTAGAAGCGTTCCAGCCGCTCCTGTGCACCGATCCGAAGCGAAGCCTCGGGCCACAGCGCAGCGCAGCGGCGAAGTCCTTCATGCATGAGCGCAAGGCCAAGCCCGAGCCCGCGGTAATCGATGTGCGTAGCCACGCGACCGATCGATGGGTCGTCATATTTCTGGCCGGCATCGACGATGCGCAGATAGGCAATCAGCCGGCCGTTGGCGTCGCGGCCCAGCAGATGCCAGCTCTTCACGTCATGGCTGTCCGGGTCGAGAAAGACGCAGTTCTGCTCGACAACGAAAACCAATGCGCGCAACGCCAGGACATCGAAGACATCGCGCGAACTCAGGCGCTCAAGGCGCGCGAAGGTCCAGACGAGGTTCATTTCGGTTGCCGCATCTCAAAGCCCAGGCGCGGGAAATGAACCACCACCCGCCCCGCGCGGGCGTCGTTCCGTGCGAGCGAAATGCGTGTCGGACCGACGAAATACAATTCGCCGGTGACAGGCTCGGTGCCATAGTCGGTGGCAGCGACCTTAACCGTCTCGCCAAGCGAGAAGCCATGGACATCGGAGGAAATCCCGCTCGGCTCGATCGCTTGCGAATTGCGTGCGATGTCGATTGCTGCAGAGCTTGCAAGCGCCTCGGATGTGCCGTGGCCAAAGGCCCTCATGCGCGCATACCAGGCCGTCACCGCAGGAAAGGACGCAAGCAGGCTCGCAAGCGGTCCCGCATGCGCGACAAACCAGATGCAGTGATAGCAGGAAAAATCGGCGATCGACGGCACCTCGCCAAGGAGGAACGACTGCGCACCAAGGATACCCTCGATGCGTTCAAGCAAAGCCCGCATGTTGTGCTGGGCTTCGGGCGCGCGCAGGCGCGGCACCAGCGCTCGAAAGGCCGTGCGGTCGTCAACGAATGCCTGCCGTTCCGCGGGCGAGAGACTGGCAAACATGTGCTGCGCACCTTGAGGTTGCAAGGCGTAGGGGATGGCGGTCCAAAACAGCGTGAAGTCGGCCCACTGCGCAAGCGTTCTGGCTAGCGCCTCGACGTCTTTCGGATACAGCGACGGCTCTGGATAGCGCGCCTCAAGGACATCGGCAATCAGTGCCGTGTCGCAAAAGATGTCAGCGCCGATTTGCAGCACCGGCGTCTTGCGATAGCCGCCGGTGAGTGCGGTGAGATCGGGCTTGGGCATCACCGAGGGAATCAAGACCGACTTCCAGGCGATGCGCTTGAATCCGAATATCGTGCGGATCTTTTCCGCGAAGGGCGAGTTCGGATAGTGATGCAAGATCAGCTCGCTCATGATGCAGCGCTGTCGCTAGACCAGGCGAACCACTTGCTTGCCGAAGTTTTCGCCCTTGAGCAAACCGATGAAGGCAGCCGGCGCAGCAGCCAGGCCGTTCGCGATGCTCTCGCGATACTTGATCCGACCCTCGGCGACCTGGCGCGCGATTTCGCCCAAACCCTGTGGCCAGAGATTGAGATGGTCAGAGACGATGAATCCCTGCATCTTGAAGCGGGCAACGAGAAACAACCCCGGGTTGAGGATCGCGCTGCGCGGCACCTGGCCAGGCTGCGCGTTGTAGTCGCTAATCAGGCCGCAAATCGCGACCCGGGCAAACGGATTGAGCTGGGTCATGACCGCATTGAGCACGTCACCGCCGACGTTTTCAAAATGCGCATCGACACCTTTGGGCGCAACCGCGGCGATCATTGCTGCGAGCGCCTTGGCGTTCTCGGCGGTCTTGTAATCGATGCATGCATCAAAGCCGAGTTCCTCGGTGACGTAGCGGCACTTGTCTGGCCCCCCTGCGATGCCGACGACGCTCAAGCCAGCGATTTTTCCGAGCTGGCCAACCACGCTGCCCACAGCGCCACTGGCAGCGCTCACCACCAGCGTCTCGCCGGCCTTGGGCTCGAGCACCTTGTGAAAGCCGTACCAGGCGGTCATGCCTGGCATGCCAACCACGCCAAGATAGGCTGACATCGGAATCGTGCGCGCATCAATTTTCTGCAAGGCCTGCGCCGGTGCGATGCCGTATTCGGCCCAGCCGAGCATGCCGCGCACGGTATCGCCAACGGCAAAGGCGTCCGATTTCGACTCGACCACTTCGCCAACCGTGGCACCGCCCATGGTGTCGTCGAGCTTTTGCGGCTGGGCGTAGGACTTGGCGTCGTTCATGCGCCCGCGCATATAGGGATCAAGCGACAGGAAGTGATTGCGAACGCGGACCTCGCCTTCTTGCAACTGCGGGCTTGGCACTTCCTCGATACGAAAATTCTCCTCGGTCACCCAGCCATGGGGCCGCGAGGCAAGCACGATGCGACGATAACTCTCAACCATCAAAATTCTCCTTTGCAACATAGCCTAAGGCGTCGTCCTGACGCTTGCGGATGTATTTGAATGTGCCCATCGACTTGGCGATCAGGCGTCCTTCGGAATCCCGGATATCGCCTTCACAAAAAGCCATCGTGCTCGAGCGGTGAAAGGCATGGCCGGTTGCAACCAGGCGCATGCCGGCCCGACCGGGCTGCAAAAAGCTCGTTTTCATCTCGACCGTCACGCCCCCTCCTGCGCCGGAATCGAGCGTTCGTCCGGCGACCGCCATGGCGACGTCAAGCAGGGTCATGATCACGCCGCCATGGGCGACCTGCCAGCTATTGAGATGCCGCGGCTCGAGATCGAGTGCAATGCGCGCGGTGCCCTCGCCGGTGTCAAGAAAGATGATGCCGAGTTCCTTGACGAACGGGATGTTGTTGCGAAACGCGAGGGATTGGCTCACAGGCAAAAAGGGGAAACTGCAAAGTGCATCAAGAAGGGAGCGAACGATCGTTCGCAAGCCATTCTAACCCAGCACGAAAAGCCGTGAAGACGCGCCCCGATTGTCCGCAGGATTTCTCCGGCATGGGGTCGATCAATGTTCAATTCGATCTGAACAGCTTGTTGTACTCGAATGGCCGAACCACGATGACCTTGATCTTGGCCATATCCGGATGGCGCGCATTGATGATTGCGATGTTCTCTTCAGGCACGATCACCGAAGGCACAAAGAGGATCACGCTTTCTTGCGACGCGTACCATTTCGAGCCGAAGGCGACGCTGGCCATTCCCGCAGGAACGGCCGACCAGGCCACCGGCAGCGATGGAGGACTCGCCGTCACGGCGTTTTCGATCAGAACCGTCGGGACGTCGAGGCGGACCAGGAACTTGTTAAGCGGCAGACCCGAGTCGTCAATGTGGGCGGCGGTCTCCAGGACCGCAAGCGCGATCGAAGGCGCAGCGTAGATGACTTTCTCGTTGCGGTTATTCCATCTTCCCGGGTTCCTGGCGGCGCCGTTTCCGCTGCGGTCATTGGCAGGATAGGTCCTGGTCTCTGTAGCGATGCGCCATAAATGAGCCGTGCGCTTGGTCAAACGTAAGCGCCGCTTTGGATTGCGCCGAGAATATTGGAGACCATCTCGATTCCGGTCGGCGTGTCAAGCAGGTCAGCGGGTTTCTTCCCCCCAAGCGCAGGTTGCGATTTCTCAATCCATTCACCGAGCCACCTGCTGGCGTCAAAGTCCCTGGCCTCCTTGGCCGGGCTGTCTTCGACCATGTCACGAACCTTGCCAAGCAGCTTGACAAGGCCCAATGCCGCAAACCCCCCTGCCCCGTCGATCTGCTCCCCGGCAGACGCCTTTTTCTCTACAGTCGCTTTGGCTATCCCCAAGATCCCGTAGAGGCGGGTGGCCGAAAGATCCATTTCCCGCGCGAGCTCCTTCACCATGATCCCCGGGATACCCTGGCGTTCGATCTCTACGGTTTCCCCCGGCGTTGCCGAATGGACCCTGCGGATGAATGCATCGACATCGCCCGGCTTCCGGTAAAGCGCGTTAGCCACGGGAGCGGGCGACCTGCGCTGACTTGACGTTACGCCTACCGCTTTTGAGGACGCAATCTTCGCGCTTGCACGGCCGTAGGACTTGGAAGTGAGGGGCATTTTCGATTGTTTATCGTACATTTATGGACACATAATAGTCTATAAGTGGACGCGGTTCAAGAGGCGACCAGGGGTGGCTGACCACCTAGCGTGCCCCGGTGAACCGGCTGGTAGAATCCGCGCCTGTCAACGCGAGTTTGCATGGTCCTGACCCTGTTCGATCTTGATCACACGCTGCTGCCGCTCGATACCAATCAGGCGTGGATCCAGTTTCTTGCCGACGTCGGCGCCATCGACGGCGAGGTGATGCTTCCTGCTGCGCAATTGATGAAGCAGCGCTATCTGGCCGGTGGCGCTGATCCGGATGTTGTCTTTTGCGAATTTTTCATTGAAACCCTGGCGCGATTTTCTTCTGCGACCTTGTCGGCGCTTCGGGAACAGTTCATCGACGAGGTCGTCGCGCCTGCGATCAGTGCCAGCGCACGAGGGCTGATCGATGCTCACCGCGAGCGCGGCGATTTTCTGGCGATCATTACGGCCACCAACGAATTTATCACGCGCGCAGTGGCTGACTGCTTTCTGATCGATACCCTGATTGCGACCGCCTGTGAACGTCACGGCGAGGCATTTACCGGGCGTGTAAGCGGCATTCCGAGCATGCGTTCGGGCAAGGTCGTGCGCGTCACGCAATGGCTCGCCTCAGGCGCCCTGCCGGGCATCAGGACGCGCGACCAGCTCGAACACCTGCGCTTTTATAGCGATTCGATCAACGACCTTGCGCTTCTCGAATACGCTGACGAGCCGATCGCAGTCAATGCCGATCCGATGCTCAAACGCATTGCCACCGAGCGCAACTGGCAGATCATCACCTTGCACTGAGCGTGGCACGGCCCTGAATGCAAGCTAAACGACGCTGACGCCGCCGTCGACGGCGAGCACCTGTCCGGTGATGTGGCGCCCTGCATCGGAGGCAAACAAGAGTGCCGCGCCTTTCAGGTCCTCAGGGCCACCAATGCGCTGAAGCGGTGCCCGGCTTGAAAGCTTGTCCGCGCCGAATTCGGCAAGTACGCCCTTGGTCATCTTCGATGGGAAAAAGCCCGGGGCGATCGCGTTGACGGTGATGTCAAAAGGTCCCCACTCACCGGCAAGCGCGCGCGTGAAATTGACAAGCGCCCCCTTGCTCGTGTTGTAGGCGATGGTTTTCATGGTATTTGGCGCGTTGCCCTTTAGGCCCGCGATCGACGCGACATTGACGATGCGGCCCGAACGCCTTGGCAGCATGCTGAGCTTTCCCACCGCCTGGCTGACAATGAAGATGCTGCGAATGTTCAGGTTCATGACCTTGTCCCAGGCGTCAAGCGGGTGGTCTTCGGCGGGTGCACCCCAGGTCGCGCCGGCGTTGTTGATGAGAATATCGAGGTGTCCAACGCGCGCAAGCGCTGC
>CAJCIC010000071.1 GCA_903970185.1 Gammaproteobacteria bacterium | reverse complement strand
TGGACGCTCTAGCCGATCGGCGACTGACCCGGCACCACCGGGGCGGGGCGCTCGGTGTCATGTTCGAGCTTGCCCGCGTTAAGCACGACCACGCGCGTGGCCATGGCCAGCGTCTCCTGGCGGTGGGCGATCAGCACGCGTGTCAGTTGCAGCTTGCCAATGGCTGCATTGACCGCCCTCTCGTTGCCCATGTCCAGATGGCTCGTGGCTTCATCCAGGACCAGGATCTTGGGCTCGCGATAGAGCGCGCGTGCAAGCAGCAGCCGTTGTTTCTGGCCTCCAGAGAGACCCGTTCCGATATCGCCGATGAGCGTGTGGTAAGCCATCGGCATGCGCTCGATGTCGCCGTCAAGCGCCGCAGCATGCGCCGCACTGCGAATGCGATCCATGTCTGGCGCAGTGTCAAAAAAACAGATGTTGTCAAGGATCGAGCCTGAAAACAGCTGGTCTTCCTGCATGACTGCGCTACTTAGCATGCGCTGGCGATGAAGGCCGAGTGCGCGCAGGGGCACGCCGCCAACAAGAATTTCGCCTTGGCTTGGCCGCATAAGACCCAGCATCAGCTTGGCCAGCGTCGTCTTGCCGCTGCCCGAGGGCCCGGTAATCGCGATGCACTGGCCATGCGGAATGAAAAGCGAGAAATTGTGCAGGACCCAGGGGTCGCTTTCGGCATAGCGAAACGACACCGCCTTGAATTCAATGCTGGCCACGACCTCGCGCGCGTCTGGCATGGCGTCCTGATCTTCTTCTGGCTCGCAAAGCAGGATGTCGGCGACGCGTTCGGCATGCAGCGAGAGCATCTTCAATTGCAGCAGGCGATCGACCAGGGCGACCCCACGCTGGCTGAACTGGTCCTGGTAGGAAAGAAACGCGAGCACCATGCCAATCGAGAGGCGGTCGTGCAAGACCGAGATCGCGGCAAGCCAGATGACGATGATGCGCTGCGAGCCGAAGATGACGACATGGATGGCCTTGACGCCAATCGACAATTTCGCGAGGCGAATGTCTGCATTGAACTGGTCAGACAGGCTGCTCATCCAGCCGCTCTTGCGTTCGGTGGCGCCGTCAAAGAGCCGCACACTCTGGATGCCGCGGGCCGATTCGATCAGGTGCGTCTGTTGTTTTGCGGCATGCACGATCTGTTCGGCGGTGGCCTCGCGCAGCCGTGGCAATAGCGCGCCACGCAAAAGCAGATAGCCGATCAGCGCGATGGCCGTGATCGTTGCCAGTTCGCCGCTATAGAGCACCATGACGATGAGCGTGCTCACGGTCAGCAGGCCATCGATGATGGCCTCGATGACCTCGCTCGTGATCGCGCGCTGGATGGTTTGCAGCGACGAGAAGCGCGAGACGATGTCGCCCAGATGCCGCTGCTCGAAAAACGGCAGCGGCAGTTTCATCAGGTGAGTAAAGGCGTTGCCAAGCCACTGGAAGCTGAGATCGACGGCGAGTATCGTGCTCGCGTAGGAGCGCACGGCGCCGATGAACGCCTGGATCAGATTGAGCGTCAAGAAGCCGACGCCAAGCGTCAACAGCAGGTTGCGATCGGCCGACATCAAGACTTCGTCCGTGACCCATTGCAGGTAGAAAGGCGCAAGCAGCACGCAGACCTGCAGCGCGATGCCAAGCAGCAGCAATTGCGCAAGGCCCGAGCGCAAACCGAACACCCGGCCCCAAAGTGCTGACAGCGCAATCGCCTTGGCGGGTGGCGTGAACTGGAACAGGGCGCCCGGCCTGAATTCGACCGCAACGCCGGTAAAGTGTGCCGATAGCTCTGAAAGCGAGACGTGGCGCTTGCCCGCCGCGGGATCGTGAATGATGACCTGCGCGCTGCGCTTGCGTTTTAGAACAACGAAGTGATTCATGTCCCAATGCAAGACGCAGGGCAGACTGAGCTCGCCGATTTCCTCAAGGCCGAGCTTGACGGCACGGGCATCAAGGTTGAGGCGCTCGCCGATCCGCAAAAGGGCGGCGAGCGTGACGCCTTTCAGGGATATCGAGTGCAGGCGGCGCAGCTCGGCGAGCGTTGCGCGATGGCCCCAAAACGAGCTGATCATGGCAATGCAGGCAAGGCCGCACTCGGCCGCTTCCGATTGCAGCACCACCGGAAGTGTGCGACGTCGGTGCCAGAAGGACGAGGTCACAGGCTCCTGCCGGCGATTGCAAAAAGCGGATCGAGGGCCCACTCGACAATGCGCCGGCGCTCAAGCGGGATGCGGGCATCAAGCAGCATGCCAGGCCTTAGCGGTTCACGCGTGCCGCTGATGCGGATCGCCTGGGCATCGAGTGCGACACGCACGCGATAGACCGGCTGTCGACCGTCCTCGGTGATCGCCGCTTCTGGCATCTGCATGTCTTCGGCCCGCATCGCAGTGCCGGAAATTTCGTGAACGACACCGTGATTCAGGCCGAATTTTTCCGACGGAAACGATCGGTAGGAAAGCAGCACATCCATGTCAGGCTTGAGAAAGCCTGCAGCCTTGGAGGGGACGTAGAGTTCCGCCTCGAGGGGCGAGCCTTCTGGATAGACCACGGCGAGCACTTCGCCAGCACGAACCGATTGGCCCCTGAACGAGCGCAGGGACATCACGATGCCATCGCGCGGAGAGGACACGCTGATGCGGCTGCGCGCGTCGTTTTCGGCAAGATCCTGGCGCACGCTGTCAGTCGATCGCGCAAGACCCAGGAGTTCCCGCTCCTCTTCCAGTTTTGCGTCAGCGGCTTCCGCCTTGGCATTGCTGGCTTCGCGCGTGCTGGCTTCGCGTGCGCGTGTCAGATCCGCCAGCTTTTGCTCCTCGGCGAGTAACGCTGCTTCCTTGTCCTGGCGCTGCGCTGCCGAGATGTAATGCTGAGCCTCGAGCGCCTGAAAGCGCTCAAGTGCCTGCCGTGACAGATCGATGCGCCTTTGCTGCAGGACGATCTCCTCGGCCGAGCGCCTTGCGTCGGCAGCAAACGCGTCGGCACGCTCTAGCGCGGCGCGCGCACGCGCTTTGCCTTGCATGCGCACTCTTGCGCCCTCGCTGGCGAGGCTCTCGGCCCGGCGTGACAGGAGTGAGGCGATCAGCACTTCGGCGCTTTGTCCATCGGCAGTGGTGCGCTCACTTGCGATGACAAGCAGTGGCGTGCCGGTCTTGACGGCCGAGCCTTCGGTCAGGTCTTCGTCTTCGATGACCCCCGCTTGCGGCGCCGTAATCTGGATCAGTCCTGATTGCGGCAGCAGGATGCCAACGACGTGAACCTTGCGCTGGTACTCGCCAAGAAGGAAAAAGCACACCAAGACGAGTGCAATGAACGAGAACGTGGTGGTGTAGAAAGCCATCGAAATCGGTCGCACAAGCACGATCGATCCGAGCGCCCGCCGATCGGCCGCGAGCAGGGCTTCGCGCCGGAAAAGTGGCGGCGCTTCGTCAGGGTTAGGCATGGCGCCGCCTTGCATGTGCGCGCGCGAGGCCAGGGGCGCGTGCCCTGTGGGGACGTACAAAGTGTCGATGGCCCATGTGCTGGATCGCAGGTGTGATCGGCTTTTTTCACACTATGGCATTCACGCACGCGGGTGAATGGCAGGCGATGCGCATTCGCGCATGGGAGCGCAAATCGTCGCGGCTTTGCGTACCGGCGAGATCAGGAATGCGGCTGCTGCACGGGCCGGCGATACGCGAGGTCGCCGGATTGCCCTTGTGTTACGGGGCTTTCTTGCCCTCAACCTGGATGTGCAGCACCACCTCCTGCTTGAACCCCAGCTGAGCGCCATAGCTGACGCCGAAATCGGAGCGATTGAAGGTGCCCGTGGCGTCCGCGCCGCAGGTCTCGATCTTGGTCAACGCATTGGGCGCGCATTTGAACGAATTGATGTGAAGGTTGACGGGCTTGGTGACGCCGTGCAGCGTCAATTCACCGCTTACCGCGGTCGGCGCGCCATTCTGGAAGGCGCCAAGCGTGCCTTTATAGGTCGCAGTCGGGTATTTGGCGACGTCGAGCATGTCAGGACTTGTGACATGGGCATTGAGCTTGTCGTGTCCGAAGTCGATCGATGAGGCATCGATGGTGACATCCACGGTGCCGCTTGAGGCCGCCGTATCGAGCGTGATCGTGCCAGTGGTTTTCTTGAACAAGCCGCGCCAGACCGACATGCCATTGCCATGGTCGACCTCGAATTCGGGATGGGTATGGTCGGGATCGACGTTATAGGTCACGACATCGGCAAAAGCACCCGTGGAAAGCGAAGCGAATGCGAAGACGGCGAGCAGGAAGACATTCTTTTTCATGGGCTACCTCGGTTAAGGAAATCGGTTTATTTCAGCGGCGCGGCTACGGCATGGACCTTGATTGTGACCTGATCGGCAAGGACATCAGTATCTTTCCATTCGCCCTGACCAATCGCAAAATCGTTGCGCTTGATCTGCAGCGTGCCATCGTAGACGCGTGACTTGCCGTCATCTTTGATCGTGACGGGAAACGTTACCGGCACCGTCTTGCCCTTGATGGTCAGGTTTCCGCTCGCGATGAGTTGCGTCGGAGAAGTGGCCTTAAGCGACGTGCTTTGAAAAGTCGCGCTCGGAAAGTGTCCCGCGTCAAACCATTCGGGCTTCAGGATCTCCTTGTTGTACTCGGGGCTGCCAAGGTCGAAGCTTGCAATGTCGATGGTGAAGTTGGCGCGGCCATCCAAAGGGTGGGCGGGCTCATAGTCGATCATCGCGGTGAATTTCTTGAACGAAGCGTCCACGGGCACGTTTTCCTGGGTGAAGGTCACGGTGATGGTGCTAGGCGGCACCGCTACCATGGCCTCGCTTGCAGCGGCGATCGTGGAAAAGGCAAGAGCCAGAATGAAAAAGAGTTCGGTAAAGCGCTTCATGACGTTCCTCTAGGGGGTTGGGCGCGGCCGGGCAGCATACGCAGCAGCACGCCATCGCGATAATAGAACTGATGCGAAAGCGCTGCCGCGCTGTGAAGGACGACGGCGAGCGCCATGCCATAGGAGAGCCATGCATGGACAACTCGCAGGGGCTCGATGAGTTCGGGCTGTTTGCCGTAGAAGACCGGTAGCGCCAGCCAGCCGAAGTAGACCACGGGATATCCCGCGGCCAAAGTGTACAGATAGCCCGTCACCGGCACGAGAAGCGTGGTGGCATAAAGCAGGTAATGCATCCACTTCGACGCGCGTTGCTGCACGAGCGATACACTTTTTGGCAGGGGCGGGGCGGGCTTGGCCAGATCCCAGCCGATCCTGAAAAGCGCGATGAGGAAAACGCTGACGCCAAGCCACTTGTGCCAGTTGTACTCCTTGAGCTTGAGAAGGCTAATGCCATGGATGCCGGTCATGAAAAAACCCAGGGCAAAGGTGACGACGATGCCAAGGGCAACCAGCCAGTGGAAAGCCTGCGCTACATAGTCGTAGCGAAGAACTTCTGAAGCCTTCGGGTCGGCTTTGCTCATGGGCGTAGGAAGTTGGATCGTGGCGCGTCATCGAAGGATGGCGTTGCACGCGAATTATGGGCGCAGCGGAAAAAGCATGCTGGCTGCAGTACGGAGGCAACCGATAAGGGCCCAAGGCCTAGCGCTGAGTGCCACTTAACCGCTACTTGATCGCAGTAGTGTCCGGTTAACTATCGAATGAAACGCTAGAAACGTAGTGCGGGTGCCGGTTTCCAGACGATTTGGTTTGGTGCCGATTGAAACTGAAATGGCCGATTCTGTGTAGTTTCTCCGGAACTGAGACGCCGTTACTGCGGAATGAATCGACGCCAACCAGGACATAACTCTTGACCAAATCCCGGTGATCTCAGATAGTGAAACCTGAAAAACGCTTGGAGTGCTCCGTGCCCGGCAAGATTCACCGCATATTGATAGCTCTGACATTCGCAGCCCTAAGCACGCCCGCTATTGCGGACGACTGCGCGGCGTTGAAGAGCGCGATGTTGAAGAGCGGGCATACGCCGCATACCATGACTCTGACCAAGACCGACGGACAGGGGAAAAAAAATTGTGACTCAACAAATCCAAACCGTCGATAACAAATTTGTGCAGTTGCCGAACGGCAAGTGGTACTCGATGGGCATCGCGACGAAGGATTTGGATGACGATACTTCAGGGGTTTTGGCGTGCCGGCGCATCGGCAGTGAAAGCGTCAGCGGCGAATCCACCGCGGTCTACGACGTTCACACGAACATAGGGGGTGAAGTCGATGACCAAAAATGGTGGATGTCGTCAGCGAACCTGATCCTGAAGACTCAGGGCGTCACGCACGGGGCCCATTTCACCGCAGAGTATGACTTCGCTCATGCCGCGCCGCCGCCTAACGCTGCGCCACTGGGCGGGAAATAAAATAGTTAGTTGTGACGACATTACGGCTATTTGGCCGCTACCCTTGCTGCGGCTTTTCTTTTCAGCGGATTTTTTGCTGCGGGCACCTTGCCACCTTCTTTTCTCGCTTCTGACAGGCCGATTGCGATCGCCTGTTTTCGGCTCGTGACTTTTTCCCCCGAGCGGCCGCTTTTTAACTCGCCGGCGTTGCGCTTCTGCATTGCGCGCTCGACTTTTTCCGACGCTTTCTTGCCGTATTGGGCCATTTGCCGGTCTCCTTTCGCTCTGTTGCACGCGTATTCCGCGATTTAGCAACGTCTGTGCCGCGCAGGTCACCCGTCTGGGTACGACCTATGCGCGAGGCATGAATCCCACGCCTTGGTGGCAACTTATCGCCTGAGCCCCGTCATGAAAATCCGATCGTGCCTTGCCCTTCTTGCCCTTTGTGCAGCCACCTGCCCCGCTTTCGCGCAAGCCCCGTTGGACCCGGGTCCGGTGGTGAACGACGCCCTGCGCGCTGGCGATCCCGGTTACGTGGATGCGTTTCGCTGCCCGGGTTCCTATCCCGACGAAGCGAGCCGGCGCGAGGCGACCGTTGCCTACCTGCGCTGGGCGCGCGAGACGCATCCGCAGTGGCGGGTTGAGGAGACCTTGAATTACCGCACGCACCTGCTCGAGGCGCACCAGTGCGACCAGACGCTAGACGACATGATTCACAACTCCCCGCAGCCGCACGACTGACCGGCAACCGGGCGAGGCGAAACTACAACAGCCAAGCCATTGTTTTTATTGGAATCGGCATGAAATATGCAATACTTTGCCTCCCTTATTGCGACAGGTGAGACACCATGGCGCGCGCAATTGCAGACTTGACGCTTTCGTTCGGACTGGTTTCGATTCCGGTGCGCCTTTATCCGGCGACCCAGTCCTCAAGCGGGATTCACTTCAATTTGCTGCACAAGACCTGCGGCTCGCGCCTGCGTCAGCAGTACGTGTGCATCAAGGAGGAAGTGGTCGTCGACCGCGCCGAGATGGTCAAGGGCTATGACATCGGCGATGACCAGTATGTGCTGTTCACCACCGAAGAGCTGAAGGCACTGGAAGAAAAGGGCACGCAAAGCGTCGACATTGTCGCTTTCATTCCCGATCGGGCGATCGATCCGATCTATTACGACAAGGCCTACTACCTGGCGCCTGACAAACGCGGCGGTCGGCCCTACGCATTGCTGCTGCAGGGCATGCAAAAGACGTCCCGCTGCGCGCTGGCGCGCTGGGCATGGCGCGGCAAGTCCTATACCGTTCAGGTACGAGTCTCCGCCGAAGGCGGCCTGGTCTTGCAGCAACTGCTGTATGCCGACGAAGTGCGTTCGATCAAGGATCTCGACATCGAGGATGCGGTGGTCAAAGGCCCCGAGCTCGAACTCGCGGTGCAGCTGATCAAGCAGATCGCCAAGGACACGTACGACCCCAACGAATACCATGATGAAGCCAAGTTGCGCATCGAGGCTGCGATCGAGGAGAAGGTCGCCGGCCACAAGATCAGCGTGTCTGACGAGCCGCAGCACAAGGGCGCCAAGGTCATCGATCTGATGGAGGCCCTTCGTTCGAGCCTTGCCGCGCCCGCGGCAAGTACCACGGCGAAGGCGCGCAAGTCGGCCAAACGGGCGGAGCCCGCGGAAGTCGCCAAGGCCCCAGCCAGCAAGGCGGCACCGGCAGCCAAGCGCGCCCGCGCCAGGAAAAGCGCCTAGATCCCCAACCCGGCGCGCGGCGTCACCGCTCGTGGCAGACGAAGGACTTTTGTGTTCACGGTAGCTGGCTTGAAGCGGTCCTACGGGATCAAGCCAACGCTTGTCGCGGCGCTTGTCAATGCCGGAGTGATCAAGGCCACGCGCGGACCGAAGGGCGCCTATCAACTGGACTTCCAGGACGTGGTGCTCTTGCGCTCGGCGGCAGCGCTGGCCAAAAGCAAGGTGCCCCCGGCACGGCTTGCGAAGTTTCTGAAGGTTTTGCGCCAGCGCCTGCCTGAAGACGCACCGTTGTCGAGCGTGCGCGTCTTCGTTCTTGGCAAGGAACTGGTTGTACGCATTGGTGATTCGCTAGAAAACGTGGCGGGGCAGCTCATGCTCGATTTCTCGCGCCCGGATGCACCCGAGCCGCCTAAGGTCGAGCGTCTTGAGGCGATTGCCGAAGCGGCAGACCCGCCGGGCAGGAGGGCAAGGCATGCTGCCGACGATGACTTCGCCCTGGCCCAAAAACTCGAAGGTAGCGATCCCGCTCTGGCGATTCGCGCCTATCGCAGGCTTCTGGCCAAGGATCCTGGGTGCGTCGATGCGGCATTGAACCTGTGTGCGCTGCTGATTGAAAGCGATGATGCACAAGGGGCCTGTCGCGTTGCGCGCGAAGCGCTCTCACATCATCCCGAGCACGCGCTTTTGAACTACAACCTGGGTGTCGCGTGCGAGGAATGCGAGCATTTCGCAGAAGCGCTGACCGCTTATACCCATGCGCTGGCGAGCGACCCGCTGCTCGCCGATGCGCATTTCAATGCGGCCCAGCTGCACGAGACGCTGGGCAACGCACGCGATGCCTTGCGTCACATGTCGGCCTATCGTCGCCTCAAGCGCGGCTAAGCGCGATCGGTGCAAAACGCAGGCGCGCCGCGTCTTCGTCACCAGACATAGCTGATCCCGCCGTAGCCCTCGACCGAGCGCGTGCCCGAGCCGGCCTCGCCAACCAGGCGCGTCTGGACCTGGATGTGGTGCTGCCATTGTGCATTGAGCTCAAGGCTTGCGAGCACCCTGCTTCTTGCAAGGGCGGCAGTGGTGCTTGAAAACAGCGTGCCTTGAGGATCGCTCAAAAAGCTCGCATCGACGCGGCCGTCCGTGCACGCCGAGTCGTGAACCCAGGCCAAGGCGCCGGTGAGCCAGTTCTGGTTGTTAGGGCCCAGGGACATGAGTGAAGTGCTCAACGGTTGCACGACACGCACGCCAAGAGAAGTCGTGATCAGATTGGCACGGCGCGCGCGTCCAAACAGGTCGGCAGCGCCTCCCCCGCCTTCTTCGAAACTGTCATCGCTGGCCATGGCGAGGTTCAGTCCCAGGTAGGGCATCCACCTTCTTGTGGCGTCGTCGAATTCGCTCGCCACTTCGCCATACAGGTCGGCGTTAAAGCCCGAGGGGTGGGATGACGGTCCTTCGATGTAGTTGCCAAAGGCGATGAACCGATTGATCTCATCGCCATGGCGTCCGATGGCTGCAAGGCCCGTAAAAAGCAGCTCGTCGTCGCCTGTCGTGCCGATCAGACCGACATCAAGGCGATCGCTGCTGGCGTTGCTGCCGTCGCCGAAATTGACCGCACTGTGCAACATCTGCGCGGCAAGCGCGAGGCGGCTCGTGCCATTGACGTACAGGTCGACGCCACCGATCAGCCCCTGGTCGCGAACATCAGGCGAAGCAAGCAGACCGCTCGAAGACGTGCGGCGATCGAGCAGATTGATCCAGCCGCCTGCGCTATTGGCGCCGTAGCCGGAAGCGACCGAGAATTGGTGGGCAGCCACCTCGCGCGCGAATTGATCTGATTCGTTCAGATTAAAGCGCCTCAAGGTGGCGTAGCTCGAGGCCGAAAGACTGGCCAGGGCCGAGCCAAGATCACTTGCAGGGAGGTTGTCGAGACTGCCGATCAAAGACGTGCTCGCCACGCCGCCTGCGCTGCCTGACGATGTCAGTTGTGAATTGATGCCCTGGCCTGCGCCGGTCGCGGGCAGCGACAGTTGCGCAAACGACAGCAGCACCGCGTTTTGCTCGTAAGTGAGTCGGGGCTCAAGCAGGGCCAGGCTCGATGTCACCGTGCCGAAGTGACCATTCACGCCCAGACCGGCCGTGAGGAGCGAATAGGTCGTGCCCGGCTGATAGCTGGTGGCAACACCCTGGGCATTGATATCAAGCACGGCACCTGCCAGCGTCGCTGTACCTGCCACGGCGACGTGCGAGGCGGAACCGTTGGCAGCGACATTGGCAACGAGGGCGGCCGCTGGCGAAAGGGTCAGGTTGCCATCGATATGCAGCGTTAGGGCCTGGCCGGGAGCGAGCGTGGCCTGGCTTGCAATGCTGACGTTGCCGCTTGCAAAGCCGCCCCCGGCAAGTGTTGCGCCGGCGCTGACATTGACCGGCGAGGCGACGCTGCCGCTAAGCAAAAGCGTACCTGCCACGACATCGCTCGCGCCGGTGTAGGTGTTCTGGCCCGAGAGCGTGAGCGTGCCAGCACCGGTCTTGTTGATGCCACCTGTGCCACTGAGGGTGCCCGACAGCTGGTCGGAGAGCCCAAGCCCACCCAGCGTCAAGCGGGTTGCACCCAGCGCGACATTGCCGCTGCCGCCAAGCGAGCCGATGCTAAGCGAGGAAGTCACCGCAGAGACATCGAGGCTGCCGGAATTTGCAATATGCGCGCCGCTGGCATCGGGCGCGCCTGAAAAAATGAGCGTGCCTTGCGCCTGGTTGGAAATGACGGCGAAGGCCGCGCTTGATGCGTCGGCAAACGACACCGTACCGGCATTGACGAGATGGACCGAGCCTGCCGAACTGGTGTCGTTGAACATGACATTGCCGCTATTGCCAAGGCTCGCAGCGCCTGCGCTGGCCGTGCCGGACAGGTTGATGGTGCCTGTTGAGGTGACCAGCGCCTGGCCAAGCGATGCGGCGTTGGCGAGGACCAGTGAACCACTGTTCGTGATCGTTGCCGCCGCTGCAGAAGACGTCCCGGCAAAAACGACGCTGCCGGCGTTATTGATGCGGGCGCTGCCGGCACCTGACGTGTCGTTAAAGCTTGCGAGACCCGAAGATGCAACGGAGATCGAACTCTGGCTGGCGTTTGCGCCTGCAACAAACAGCACTTTTGACGTTGCGCCCACCGTGATCGCTGCGTGCCCCGCGCTTGAGGCATTGAATTCCGTGCTGCCACCTAGAGTGTTGGTGATCGTCGCGCTGCCCGCGCTGGCCCCGGCAAGAAAACTGGTTTCTGACAGCGCGCTGCTGTTGGAAATCGACACGGGGCCGGTCACGGTGCTGCCCGCACCGCTCAAATTCAGCGCCGAATTGGGCGATGCGAGCACGATACTTTCAGGCGATGACGACAGGTTCGAGACGCCCAGTGCGCCAATCGAAAGAGCGGTGGGCGTGGCGCCTTTTGAGGACAGCGACAGGCTCGTCGGACTTGCGCCAGAGAGGAAGTCCAGTCCTTGCACGCTGATGGCGCTATTGGTCAGGGTCAGCGGATTGGTCAGCACACCGCTGAACGTGGCGATTGCAGAGGGTCCGGGCACGCTGCCGCCTTGCCAGTTGCCGCCGGTGGAGAGTTCGCCGCTGACGCTCCCCGTAAAAGTCACCGCTTGCGGCCGTGCCGGCATGGGGAAGGCGAGCGTGACCGCCAGGGCGATGCCGGCACGGCGCTGCCGGCAGAAAAAAGACGGTGTGCGCGCCGCGCGCAGTCGCGTTGCGCTCGATGGCAATGGCATGAGGGCTCCCTGGCTTCGGCATGAACGTCTGCCGGTTCCGACCGGCGCATGAAAGTCGCCGGTGATGTCAGCCTAGGGAGCTCGTGCGCTGCGGTCTTGATCGCCGTGTGACTTTGCCTTGACTGGCGTTTGACGGCGGCGCGCAATGATCAGGTCATCGACCAGCCGTGACTGACGTTAAGCGACTGCCCGGTCAGTGCGTTGGTCGGAAATGCCGCGAACAGCAAGGCCACGCGGGCGACATCGTCAACCGTGGTGAATTCGCCATCGACGGTGTCTTTGAGCATGACGTTCTTGATCACCTGCTCGTTGGTGATGCCAAGTGCTTGGGCCTGCTCGGGAATCTGATTGTCGACAAGCGGCGTCCTGACAAATCCCGGACAGATGACATTGCTGCGGATGCCGTATTTGGCGCCTTCCTTGGCGACGGTTTTCGACAGGCCCATAAGGCCGTGCTTGGCCGTGACATAGGGGGCCTTGAGCACGGAAGCCTCCTTGGAATGCACCGAACCCATATAGATGATCGCGCCACCGCGCTTCTGGTCGATCATGTGTTTCATGCACGCGCGTGTGGTCAGGAAGGCCCCGTCCAGATGGATGGCGAGCATCTTGCGCCAATCGGCAAACGTGAATTCCTCGATCGGGTGGACGATCTGGATGCCGGCGTTGCTGATCAGGATGTCAATCCCGCCCAGGGCTTTCACGGTGGCCGCAACGGACTGCTCGACCTGCTCTTCGTTGGTGACATCAACGCCAAGCCCGATGGCCTCGCAACCGGCCGCCTGCAATTCGCTTGCAGCGACTCTCGCGGCTTCGAGATTCAGATCCGCGATGGCGACCTTCGCGCCCTCTTCGGCATAGAGTTTTGCGATAGCCTTGCCAAGGCCGCTTGCGGCACCCGTGACGTAGGCGACTTTACCTTTGAGTTGCATGCTGATCCTTTCAGTGGGCGATCGATCAGGAGGGGGCGGGCGGGCGGTGCAGGTCGTACATCGTGACGCCGTCATCGAGGCCGGACTTGTGCAGCCAGTGCGGATGCTCGAGCGTGTCGCGCATGTCGCGCGCGCCGGCATCCCAATGCTCGTTGACCGACGCGCGCGAGAATTCGAAGTCCTTCGAGCCGTGTTCGTAGGCACGCTGACGGTAAATCAGGTGGACGATGTCGACCTTGGGGGTTGCCAGCAGCTGTTGCAATTCGGCGATGCCCGCGGCATTGCGCAGGCGCAGCGGCAGCGCGAGCAGCAAGTCGCGCGCCGCCTGACGGGTATTCTGGATCTTGGCGGCGGTGTCGGCGTTATAGCGCGTGCGGCTCGAATACTGGATGTCTTTCTGGCGCGCCATGACACTTGCAAGGTCGGTTGGCATGTCGCCGCGCGCCGAGAAGAGATCGACCGAAAGCGCGAGGATGTCGTCCTTGCCGCGTGCATCAAGGACATATTGCAGCGGCGTGTTCGAGACGATGCCGCCATCCCAGTAACTTTCGCCATCGATCGTGACAGGCGGAAATGCCGGCGGCAGGGCGCCGCTGGCCATGATGTGTTCGGGCCCGATGGTGTGCTCGTAATTGTCGAAGTAAATCGAGTTGCCGCTTGTGACCGACACGGCGCCGACCGAAAGACGCACGGCCTTGCTGTTGATGAGATCGAAGTCGATCAGCTCGGTGAGCGTCTCGCGCAAGGGGGCAGTGTCGTAAATTGCGCAACGCTCGTCGCGGCCGAAGAAAAGCCCAGGCGAGGGCGGCGCGACACGAAAAAAGCCGGGCACGCCCACCGTTGCCGCGTAGGCCGCGCTGAACTGATTGAAGGCCGCCCGGGACGCATCAAGCGCAGGTACCGGATAGTTGATGCCCGATGACACCCGATCCCAGAATTGCTGCAGGCGATCGATGCGATGCTCGGGACGGTTGCCCGCAATCAGTGCGGCGTTGATGGCTCCGATCGATACGCCTGCAATCCACGTCGGCTGATAGGTCGTCTCGGCCAGCGCCGCATACACGCCCGCCTGATAGGCGCCAAGCGCGCCGCCTCCTTGCAGAACCAGGACGGTCTGGCGGTGTTTGGGGATCGGTTCCCGGGCACGGGCTTTTCGCATCAGTGTCTACGTTGCTCAATCGGCTTTCGAAAGATGTTCTTCGCTTGCACCATCGGCCTTGCCATGGCCGGCCGCGGTCATTTTTGTCCGGGTGCAAGATGTTACCGGCGTTTGGCTTTAGAGGGGCGGGCGGTCAGTCGCTTTGGCACCTCAATTCGGTTTATAATCAAAGGTTTTCTCGCGCCGCGGGCCATTGCCGGGCGCGGTTTTTCTGGCTTGGAGAGGATTGAAGTGCCGATTTACGCTTACCGCTGTGCGGCCTGCGGCTTTGAGCAAGATGTCTTGCAGAAGATGTCCGATGCGGCCTTGACCACCTGTCCTTCGTGCGGTGCCCATGCGCTGAAAAAGCAGGTCACGGCCGCAGGATTCCAGCTCAAGGGTTCGGGCTGGTATGCGACCGACTTTCGCGACAGCGGCACGAAACCGAAGGGGGCGAAAAGCGAGGACGCGACACCAGCGTCAGCCGATGCTAAAGGCAAGGGCGACGAAGGCGCAAAGCCGGCAGCATCGCCTGCCGATGGCGAGGCCAAAAGCGAGAGCAAAGCTCAGGGTGCTCCTGCCGCGACGCCAGCTGCGCCAGCGCCCGCACCGTCTGCTGCCGGACCGGCCAAAGACGGCAGCTAGATCACGACCCATGCCAAGTCTTAGAAAATATTTTGCGACGGGCCTTCTGATCCTCGTTCCTTTAGGCATCACGCTTTGGGTGGTGAACCTGATCATCACCACCATGGATCGCACGCTGCTGTTGTTGCCCGAAGACGTGCGTGCGCGCTTTCCGTTCAATGTCCCCGGCATGGGCGCGGTGCTGACACTGCTCGTGATCCTGGGCGTCGGGCTTCTGACTGCGAACTTTGTCGGTCGCAGGCTCGTCACCTGGTGGGAGGCGTTGTTGCGACGTATCCCGGTGGTCAATTTCATCTACAGCAGCGTCAAGCAGGTCTCCGATACGCTGTTTTCGCCCTCCGGGCAGGCGTTTCGCAAGGCCGTGCTGGTGCAGTTTCCGCGCGAGGGGACCTGGGCCGTGGGCTTTGTCGTCGGCTCGCCAGGCGAATCGATTACCGCCGCCGTCGGTGCCGGCGCACAGACGGTCTATATTCCCACCGCGCCCAATCCGACATCGGGCTACATCGTCATCGTCGCACCCAGTGAACTGGTCGAACTCGACATCAGCGTCGATGCCGCGCTCAAGTTTGTCGTATCGATGGGCGTTGCCGCGCCGATTGCGCGCATGCCAGCCATGCGCGAGCTGCCCCATGCACTGCGTTGACCGGGGAAAGAGCCATGTGCTACCGTCAAATCATGTCCTATCCGCCTCTCACGATGTCCGTTCCAGCCTTCGCCCTGGCGCGCTTCGCCCCGCCCGTGCGTCGCGCCAACGCGCGCCTTGCTTCGCGAAATCGCCAGGGTTAGCCGGCTGGCAACCGGCTAACTCGGTCATCTAGCGCCCGAACTGCTGTACTTTCGCGCCGCCCTACGGTTGCGGCACACACAAGACGATTCAAGGAGTTTTCATGCGTACCCATTACTGCGGTCTGGTGACCGCCGAGCTATTGACCCAGACCGTGTCGCTTTGCGGCTGGGTCCATCGCCGCCGCGACCACGGCGGTGTCATTTTCGTTGACCTGCGTGACCGCGAAGGCCTGGTGCAGGTTGTATGCGATCCCGACTACGCCGAGATGTTCGCGATCGCCGAGGGCCTGCGCAACGAGTTTTGCGTGCGCATCACAGGTGTCGTGCGCGCGCGCCCGGCTGACAAGGTCAACAGCAGCATCGCAAGCGGAGCCATCGAGGTTCTGTGTCACGAGATCGAGATCCTCAACCCCTCGGTCACGCCGCCTTTTCAGCTCGATGACGACAACCTCTCCGAAACCACGCGCCTGACGCATCGCGTGCTCGACTTGCGCCGCCCGCAGATGCAAAAGAACCTGATGCTGCGCTACCGCGTATCGATCGAGGCGCGCAAGTTCCTGGATGAGCGCGGCTTCATCGACATCGAGACGCCGATGCTGACCAGGTCGACGCCAGAGGGTGCGCGTGACTATCTGGTCCCCTCGCGCGTGCATCCTGGCATGTTCTTCGCGCTGCCGCAGTCGCCGCAGCTGTTCAAGCAGTTGCTGATGGTCGCGGGCTTCGATCGCTACTACCAGATCGTCAAGTGCTTTCGCGACGAAGACTTGCGCGCCGACCGGCAGCCCGAGTTCACCCAGATCGACTGCGAGACTTCGTTTCTTGACGAGGGCGAGATCCGAGCGCTGTTCGAACACATGATCCGCCATGTCTTCAAGTCGGTCATGAAAGAAGAGTTGCCCGAATTTCCGACCATGACCTACACCGAGGCGATGGCGCGCTTTGGCTCGGACAAGCCTGACTTGCGCGTCAACCTCGAGTTCACCGACGTCACCGACGTGATGCAGTCGGTCGACTTCAAGGTCTTCGCGCAGGCGGCAAAGCTAAAGGATGGTCGCGTCGTGGCCTTGTGCGTGCCGGGCGCTGGCGACATGCCGCGCTCGGAAATCGATGCCTATACGCATTTCGTCGGCATTTATGGTGCCAAGGGCCTGGCCTATATCAAGGTCAACGACATCGCCAAGGGGCGCGACGGCTTGCAATCGCCAATCGTGAAGAACCTAAGCGACGAGGCGATTGCCACCTTGCTTGCCCGATCCGGTGCAAAAAACGGCGACCTGATTTTCTTTGGCGCCGACAGGGCCAAGGTGGTCAACGATGCCATCGGGGCCTTGCGCGTCAAGATCGGCCATTCTGAACTCGGCCGCAAGCTGGGCTTGTTCACGGCGGGATGGCGGCCGCTTTGGGTCGTGGATTTCCCGATGTTCGAGTTCGATGAAGCCGAGCAGCGCTACACCGCTGCGCATCATCCGTTCACAAGTCCCAAGGACGGCGACGAAGACTGGCTTGAGACCGATCCCGCGCGCTGTTTTGCAAAAGCCTACGACATGGTCTTAAACGGCTGGGAAATCGGTGGCGGCTCGGTGCGGATCCATCGCGAAGAAGTGCAAAGCAAGGTGTTCCGGGCGCTTAACATCGATGCCGAGGAAGCGCGGCTGAAGTTCGGATTCCTTCTCGATGCGCTGCAGTACGGCGCACCGCCGCACGGCGGCATTGCCTTTGGCCTTGACCGCATCGTCACCATGATGGCCGGTGCCGAGTCGATCCGCGATGTCATCGCGTTCCCCAAGACCCAGCGCGCGCAGGACCTTTTGACCGAGGCGCCAAGCCCTGTGGACGAGCGGCAGCTGCGTGAATTGCATATCCGGCTGCGCACGCCCGATGCACGTGCGGCGGCGTGAACGGCCCTGGCCCCCGACCCGATGCCAGGTCGGGGGCGCCTGAAAGCGCCCGCGTGAAGGCCAAGATCCCGCAGTCGGTGCTGGTTGTCATTCACACGGCCAACCTCGAGGTGCTGATCCTTAACCGCAGCGATCATCCCGGCTTTTGGCAGTCGGTCACCGGCAGCCTCGATTCGCTTAACGAGCCGCCCATGGCTGCTGCGGCACGGGAAGTGCTTGAGGAAACCGGCCTGGATGCGCGCGAGCACGTCCTCACCGACTGGCACTACAGTATCGATTACGCGATCTATCCTCAATTTCTCTACCGCTATGCGCAAGGCGTGGTTCGTAACACCGAGCACTGGTTCGGTCTGACCCTGGCCATGGCGCTACCCGTTACGCTGTCCCCACGCGAACACACCGGATACGAGTGGCTTGATTACCGGGAGGCTGCAACACGATGCTTTTCTCCAAGCAACGCCGAAGCGATCCTGCAGCTGCCCAGGCGCTTGCCAGCCGCAAGTCGCTAGCGCGACCGGCCGAAAGTGCCGATCCTGGCGCGCTGCGCATTGCGACTTACAATATTCACAAGGGCGTGTCGGTACTGTCCTGGCGCAACCGCATCCACGAATTACGCCAGTTGTTGCACGACATCGATGCCGATATCGTCTTTTTGCAGGAGGTCCAGGGCAAAAGCGACAGGCACGCGCAACGTTTCAGCAATTGGCCCGAGGTCGCGCAGCATGATTTCCTTGCCTCTTCGGTGTGGCAGCATGCCGTCTACGGACGCAACGCCGAGCGCGCCGATGGTCATCACGGCAATGCGTTGCTCTCGCGCCTGCCGCTATTGGCCTCGGAAAATCTCGACGTCTCGGACCATCGCTTTGAGAGTCGCGGTCTTTTGCATTGCCAGATCGACTTCAATGGCCGCACCGTGCATTGCCTGTGTGCCCATTTCGGTCTCTTCGAGGACAGCCGGCGGCGCCAGGCCGAGGCATTGATCGAGCGCATCCGCAACACCGTCCCCGACGATGCGCCGCTGATCATTGCCGGCGACTTCAACGACTGGCGCAACCGGCTCGGCAGCCAGCTTGCCCAAGGCTTGGGCGTAACCGAAGTATTCGAAATGCTGCCAGGCCGGGATACGTCGGCCAGTCCCCTGCCGGGCAAGCTTGCGCCTGCCTTTGCCAACATGCTGGCACTGCGCAAAAAACGCGGCGCCGCGTCTCCCGCCCGGACCTATCCGGCGCTGTTCCCGCTGTTCCGGCTTGATCGCATGTACCTGCGCGGTTTTCGCGTCCGCGAAGCCGTGGTCGTGTCAGGCGATGCTTGGCGCAGGCTCTCTGATCACGCCCCGATCGTGGCCGATCTGCAAATCATCTGAATCGTGGCCGAGGCGCTTCAGGACGATCTGGTGGCGTTGCGCAAGGAAGGCCTTTTCTGCCCGGCAGGTGATTTCTTTATCGATCCGTGGCAGCCGGTCGAACGGGCCGTCATCACTCATGCCCATGCGGATCACGCGCGCCCTGGCCACGCCCGTTATCTCGCCGCCGCGTCAGGCGAGAAAGTGCTGCGCGCGCGCCTTGGCCAGGTCACGCTTGATACGCTCGACTACGGCGAGCCGATCACCCATCGTGGTGTGCGCATCACATTTTTTCCCGCTGGGCACGTGCTCGGGTCGGCCCAGGTCCGCCTTGAAGCCAGTGGCGCGACCTGGGTCGCATCGGGCGATTACAAGACCGCTGGCGCAGGCCTTGGCGGCCGCGAGCAGGATCCGACCTGTGCGCCTTTCGAACCGGTGCGATGCGATGTGTTCATCACCGAGTCGACATTCGGGCTTCCCATCTATCGCTGGCCACGCCAGTCGGTGCTGATGGGCGAGATCAATCAGTGGTGGCGTGATAACGCCCGGTCAGGCCGCGCCAGCGTCCTTTTCTGCTACGCCCTTGGCAAGGCCCAGCGCGTGATTGCCGCGCTTGCGCAAGACATCGGTGCCATCGTGTGTCACGGTGCCGTGCAAAACCTCAACGCCGTCTATCGCGAATCCGGCATCGCCCTGCCGGACACGCATCTGGTGCAGGACGTGGCCGCGCGCGATCTCGCGCGCGCCATCGTGATCGCGCCCCCTTCGGCACAGGCATCGACGTGGCTTAAGCGCTTTGGTGAGTACAGCGACGCTTTCGCCTCCGGCTGGATGCAATTGCGTGGTACGCGCAGACGGCGCGGCGTCGATCGCGGCTTTGTGCTGTCTGACCATGCCGACTGGGACGGCTTGCGATCGGCGATCGCCGAGACCGGCGCCAGGCGGGTGATCGTCACGCACGGACAGGTCGCCCCTCTCGTGCGCGCGCTACGCGAAGAGGGCATCGACGCGCAGGCCTTTGAAACCGAGTTTGGCAACGAAGAGGACATCGATGCCGCTGCAGACGGCAAGGCCGATGCGGGCGACGGGCCTACTTCCTTGGGGTGATGCGCACGGCCGGCAGTGCGCCGGCCCTGGACGCTGGCGCAGCGCGCTTGGCGGGCTTGTCGATCACCTCGGGTTGCAGCGCGCGCGTCTGGCGCATGCCGCTGCGGTAGATCGCCACCCGCGGCGCTTCAGCCAGCTGCTTGGCGCTGTAAAGTGCCTCGCCTGCACCCAAAACCAGTTGCAGTCCGGAATCGACATCGCTTGCGTCTGCAACGCCGATGCTGACCTCGATATCGACCGTCCCTTCCACCTCGCCGCTGGCCAAGATGACCGGATAGGCGCTGGCCGAAATCAGATTGGAGAGCTGGCTTGCGAGCGCTGCCGCGTCGTTTAGGGACTGGGGTACCAACAGCGCGAACTGCTGGCCGCCGTAACGTGCCAGGCGCTCGGTGTTGCGCAGGCGCGCACGCAGTCGCCTTGCGATGTCGCGCAGCAGCGCATCGCCGGCATCGAGCCCGTGCTTGGCATTGACTTCGCCGAGGTTGTCGACTTCGATGAGCAACAGCGACAAGGGCGTTGCGTAACGCAACCTGAAGGCCCACTCCTGATCGAGCAGCCGCTCGAATGCGGCGCGATTGATGGCACCGGTCAGGTCGTCTTCCACGATCGCGTCCGCGAGGCGCTGCTCGAGCCGCCGGCGCAGGACAAACTCGCGCTTTAATGCCCCCCACGTGGCGAAGGCGATGATGGCCAGCAACACCGATGTCGAGACCATCGTTGTCAAGGCGATGTCATTGCTTCGCGCCTGGCGTTCAAGGCTGTCTGACAGCACGGCGTTTTCGTGCTGCGAAATGGCACCGATCTGCAAGCGGATGCGCTCGGCCAGCGCGCGTGCCGCATCGCTGTCAAGAAGTTGCCGTCCAGCGTCAAGGCCGTTGTCTTCGCGGGCCGCAATGCTTTTGGCGAAGATGTCAAAACGGGCCTGGACGAGGCTGTTGAGTTCGGCGACCGCGTCAGACTGGCTGGTATCGCCCATGGCCAGGGGTCTGAGCGCGGCAAGGTTGAGCCCGGCTTCGACATGGGCCACCTGGTAGGGCTCAAGCGAGCTGCTGCGCCCGGTCATGAGATAGGCACGCGTTCCCGCCTCGGCCAGCGCCAGCGAGGTCGACAGGCCTTCGGCTTCAAGGCGGATCTGGTAGGAATGGGCGGCGTCGCGACTCGCACTGATGGTGTCATCCGAGACGTGTCTGACGACGACCGCTGCTGCCATGAGCAAAAGCGCAGAGAGCAGCGCGACCATGCCAAGGCCGCGTTCGATCGAGCGCCTGGGTGGCGCCGACCGGATATCTGGAACTTTGACGCGTCGGGTGAAAAGTGGCATGGGCCAAACGCTACCACTGGGGCGTGCTGGCGCCAACCGGCGATTTGGCCCTGGGGCTAAGCCTTGCTACGCTTTCGTGCAATGCAAGCCTTCGCCAAGCTCTACGCGGAACTCGACCAGAGCACTGCCACCCGCGCAAAACTCGCTGCCTTGTTGCGCTATTTTGCCGATGCGGCCCCGCGTGACGCGGCCTGGGCGGTGTACTTCCTGGCGGGCGGGCGCCCGCGCCAGGTGATGGCCACCAAGCTCCTGCGCGAAGCGGCAAGAAAGCGCGCTGGCCTTTCGGAATGGCTTTTTGAGGAGTGCTACCAGGCGGTGGGCGACCTGGCCGAGACGATTGCCCTGGTTTTGCCCCTACCTGGCCGCGCCACCGAACTCGGGCTTGCCGATTGGATCGAAAATCGGCTCCTGCCGCTTCGTGATCTCGACCCTGACGATGCCACTACAGCGCTTTGTGGCTACTGGGACGAACTTGACGCGGCCGAGCGCTTCTTGATGATGAAGCTGATCGGCGGCGGTTTTCGCGTCGGCGTCTCGCGGCTGCTCGTGACGCGCGCCCTGGCCACTCACGGCGGCATCGATGCCAAGCGCGTGGCCGAACGCATGATGGGCTACACCGACGCCAAGCATCAACCCACGGCTGAAGACTATTTGCGCCTTTTCGCCGCAGATGATGCGAGGGCTGCGCCGGGCTTGGCACAGCCCTCGGGCCAGCCCCTGCCCTTCTTCCTGGCCCATGCCCTGCTCGCGCCGACAGACGAATTCGATGCGCTCCTGGGATCGCCCTCGAAGTGGCAGATCGAATGGAAATACGACGGCATCCGGGCCCAGCTCGTGTGTCGTGCCAATGCCATCTGGATCTGGTCGCGCGGTGAGGAGCTGATCACCGAGCGCTTTCCCGAACTTTCGGGACTTCTGGCGAAACTTCCGCCAGGCACGGTCATCGATGGCGAGATCGTGGTTTGGGCGAACGATGCACCTGCGCCGTTTGCCTTGCTGCAGCAGCGCATCGGTCGCAAGAATCTGAGCGCCAAGGTATTGCGCGATGCACCGGTGGTGCTGATTGCCTATGACCTTCTTGAAAGCGAAGGCATCGACAGGCGCAGCGAGGCGCTGTTCTTGCGCCGCAGGCGGCTGGAGTCGATCGTTCGTGCCTGCGCGAGCGAGTATCTTCTCATCGCCCCGGTCGTTGCAGCACCGAGCTGGCAGGACCTCGCAGATCTTCGCCTGGGTGCGCGCGAGCGCGGCGTTGAGGGCCTCATGATCAAAGAGCTTGGCGCCCCCTATGGCGTCGGACGTACCAAGAATGTCGGCACGTGGTGGAAATGGAAGATCGATCCGCTCTCGGTCGATGCGGTGCTGATTTACGCCCAGCGCGGACACGGCCGGCGCGCCTCGCTTTATACCGATTACACCTTTGCGGTGTGGGATCGGCCAGTCGACGGCGCGCCACGCCAGCTCGTGCCGTTTGCCAAGGCCTACTCGGGATTGACCGACGCCGAGTTTCGCCAGGTCGACGCGATCGTCAACAAGACCACGGTGGAGAAATTCGGGCCGGTCAGAAGCGTGACGCCAACGCTTGTCTTCGAACTCGGCTTTGAGGGCATCCAGCGATCGACGCGTCACAAATCCGGCATCGCAGTGCGCTTTCCGCGCATGCTGCGCTGGCGCCACGACAAGCCGATCGAGGAAGCCGACACGCTAGGCATGCTAAAAGCGCTCTTGCCTGAAGGTCACGGCACGAGGTAGCCGGGCTTGCCCATGTCTTCAGGCTTTTGCGGCACGAGTTTGAAAAGCGCCGTGTCAAAACCCATTTTATCGAGCCGGCCAAGCAGTTCGGCGTAGGTCTTCGCATCGATCTCGGGCGTGCGCGCAAAAATCCATCCGAGGCTCTTGTCCGGATACGCAAGCAGCGTGTACTGGTAGTTTTCATCGACGTACGTCGTCCATTGCGGCACGGTGATCGGACCCAGAAGATGCACGTGCCAGACGGCGTTGCCCTTGCCCGGCTCGACAGTATCGACGAAGCCGTGCTCGCTGATGTCGGCAAAGAACGATCCTTTCCTGCCGAAAAACTTGTCGTCGATCTGGCCGTCTGGCCGTATCGTCCACTCGCTGTAGGTGCCAACGTAGCCATCCTCCAAGAAGTAGGGAATGTGGGCGATGTTGTACCAGCGTCCCTGATAGCGGCTCAAATCGAAATTGGCCAGCGGCAGCGGATCTGAAGCATGCGGATTGCGATTGGGGGGTGCGCTCGCGCAAGATGCGAGGAGTGCGGCCGCGGCAAGGAGCAGGGCAGAGCTGGTGGACCTGAAATGCGGCATGGACAACCCTTCTGGAATTTTTGCGCGTTTGCGATCGACTCTGCGCACGGGTATTTTAGTGCCTTCGGGCGCGCCTTGGTGGCAGCGCCTTTCTTGCCGGATGGCACCCTTCGTTTGTCTTACGCGCACACATTTCGGGCAATCAGCCTTGACCTTGACGACACGCTCTGGCCATTGGCCCCGGTGATTGAGCGCGCCGAAGCAAAGACGAGCGAGTGGTTCGCAAAAAACGCGCCGGGAGCGCTCGCCCATCTGAGCCCGAAGGGGCGCGCCGAGCTGCGCCTTGCCGCGCTTTCCGAGCTTGCTCCTGGCGATGCCAGGCGCCACGACCTGCACCATCTGCGTGTGCGCGTCTATCAAATGGCGCTCGCAGAGGGTGGCCACGACAAGGCGCTGGCAGAACCCGCCTTTGACGTTTTCCATGCCGCGCGGCACGCCGTTGAGCCCTATCCCGATGTCACTTCCGCGCTGGCTGCGCTAAGCGCGCGTTTCGAGCTGATCGCCATTACGAACGGCACGGCCGAGATCGGCCGCGTTGGCCTCGCAAAGTACTTTCGCCTGAGCGTTTCGCCGCGCGAGGCCGGGGCGGCAAAGCCTGATGCGCGCATTTATCGCTTTGCCTGCGAGACCCTGGGCTTGCCCTATGCGTCGGTGCTGCATGTCGGTGACGATGTCGCGCTCGATGTCAACGCCGCGCGCGATGCCGGACTTGAGGTCGCCTGGATCAACCGGCTCAAGCTGCCCTGGCCCGGACCCGGAGTCGAGCCAAGGACGTTTGCCGATCTCGAGTCGCTGTGCCGCTTTCTCCTCGTGGCGTGAGCGATGGCCTATAGCGCGATTGCCAGGGAGTGGTTCGAGCATCGCGGCTTTGCACCCTTCGATTTTCAGAAGGCCGTCTGGCGTGCCATGGCCAAGGACAAGTCCGGCCTGCTGCATGCGACAACCGGCGCTGGCAAGACCTACGCCGTCTGGCTTGGGGCGCTTGCGCGTTTTGCCTCAAAAGGCGCGGACAAGCGCAAGGCGCCATTGACCGTCCTGTGGATCACGCCGATGCGGGCACTCGCCGCTGATTCGGCGCGCGCGCTAGCCGAGCCACTTGAGGCGCTTGGGCTTGACTTTAGCGTCGGCGTTCGCACCGGTGACACCTCCTTAGCAGAACGTGCTCGCCAGAACAGGCGCATGCCAAGCACCCTGATCACGACGCCAGAGAGCCTGTCCTTGATGCTCGCGCGCAATGATGCCGGCGACCTTCTGCGGTCGGTGCGCCTCGTCGTCGTCGATGAATGGCACGAGTTGATCGGCAATAAGCGTGGTGTCCAGGTGCAGCTCGCGCTCGCCCGGCTGGCTTTGATTGAGCCGCAGTTGATGGTCTGGGGGCTGTCGGCCACGCTTGGCAATCTCAAGCGTGCTAGCGAGGCACTGCTAGGCGGGCGCGAAGGGGTCCTGATTGAAGGCCAGATCGAGAAGGACCTGATCGTCGATACCCTCCTGCCAGACACCATGGAGCGGTTTCCGTGGGGCGGACACCTGGGCATTCGCATGCTCATGCCGGTCGTGAAGGAGATCGAAGCGGCAAGAACGACGCTGGTCTTTCTTAACACCCGCTCGCAAGCTGAAATCTGGTTTCAGTCGATTCTGCAGGCCCGGCCGGACTGGGCCGGCATCCTCGCCTTGCACCATGGCTCGCTTGCCAAGGAGGTGCGCGACTGGGTCGAAATCAGCCTCAAGGAGGGCAAGCTCAAGGCGGTGGTGTGCACCTCAAGTCTTGATCTCGGCGTCGATTTCCTGCCTGTCGAGCGCGTCTTGCAGATTGGCTCGGCCAAGGGCATCGCGCGGCTCTTGCAGCGCGCCGGCCGTTCAGGACACGCACCCGGACGCGCCTCGCGCGTGACCCTGGTGCCGACCACGGCGATCGAGTTGATCGAGGCCGCAGCCGCCAAAGATGCGGTGGCGACAAGGCGCGTCGAGCCGCGCGAGCCACCGGACAAGCCGCTTGACGTCCTGGTGCAGCATCTTGTCACGATTGCGCTTGGCGCAGGCTTTGTCGCGGCCGACCTCCTGCGCGAAGTGCGCATGGCCTATTCCTATCGCGCCCTGACGATCGAGGAATGGTCCTGGGCGCTCGATTTCGTGACGCGCGGCGGCCCCTCACTGATTGCCTACCCCGAGTACCGCCGCGTTGTCGCTGACGAGACGGGCGTCTATCGCGTGCCTGACGCCAGCATTGCCAAGCGCCATCGCATGTCGGTGGGCACCATCGTCGCCGATGCCTCCGTGAACATCCAGTTCGTCAGTGGCAAGCGCATCGGAACGGTCGAGGAGTCGTTCATTGCCAGGCTTAGGCCCGGGGATCACTTCCTTTTTGCCGGGCGCCTGCTCGAATTGGTGCGCGTGCATGAGATGACCGCCTACGTGCGTCGCGGCCAGGGCAAGAAAGCCTCGGTGCCGCGCTGGAACGGCGGCAAGATGCCGCTTTCTTCCGAACTTGCAAATGCGGTGCTCACGCGCCTTGCCGCTGCCCGCCAGGGGGTTTTCGACGGGCCGGAAATGACCAAGGTCAAGCCGCTCATCGAGCTGCAGATGCGCTACTCCGATGTGCCAACACCGGCGCAATGGGTCATCGAGCGACTGGTATCGAAAGAGGGCCATCATCTCTTTGTCTATCCGATTGCCGGTCGTCCGGTTCACATCGGCCTTGCGTCGCTTCTGGCGTATCGCGTCGCACGCCACGCGCCAGCGACATTTTCGATGTCGGTCAACGACTACGGCTTTGAACTGCTTGCGGCAGACGAGATCGACTGGAGCGCGCTTTTTGACAAGAGCCTGCTCGCCTCCGATCATCTGCTTGAGGACACTGTTGCCAGTCTGAACGCGAGCGAGCTGGCCAAGCGCCGGTTTCGTGAAATCGCCCGCATCTCAGGACTGGTATTCCAGGGCTTTCCAGGCGCGCCTCGCTCGATGAAGCAGCTGCAGGCCTCGTCCAGCCTGTTTTTCGAGGTCTTTCGCAAACATGACGAAGGCAACCTGCTGCTCGGCCAGGCCGAGCGCGAAGTGCTCGAGCAGGAACTGGAACTGGGTCGCCTCACCGCCACCCTGGACAATCTGCGCATGCGTGAACTGGTCATAAAGCATGTCGAGCGCCCCACACCCTTTGCATTCCCGCTGCTTGTCGAGCGCTTTCGCGAGACGGTATCGACCGAGCGGCTGCCAGACCGCATTGCGCGCATGGTGGCGCAACTCGAGGCACTCGCCAATGCCCCGTGAGGCGCCAGCGTGCGACCTTCAAGCCGCATGGCAACCGTTAGAATCGGCGTCATCGTGATTCCCCATGGGCTATTTTGGGCTAAATGAAGATCGTCTCGAAGCAGAAGGCGGCAGCGCTTATTGGCAATGGCGATTTCATCGGTTGCGCAGGTTTCGTGGGTGCCGGTCACGCCGAAGCCGTGACCGCTGCCCTCGAAGCGCGATTTCTCGCCGAAGGCGCACCTTGCGACCTGACGCTCGTGTTTTCTGCCGGGCAGGGTGATCGCGCGACGCGCGGCGTCAATCATTTCGGCAATCGCGGCATGACAAGGCGCATTGTCGGCGGCCACTGGCGCTCGGCACCCCGCTTGGCCGCGCTGGCCTTATCCGGCGAGGCCGAGGCGCTCAACCTGCCACAAGGCATCATCACGCAACTGTTTCGCGCCATCGCTGCCGGCAAGAGCGGCTTGATGTCAAAGATCGGCCTCTACACCTTCGTCGATCCGCGCGAGTCCGGCGGCCGCCTGAACGCCGTGCGCTTTTCGCAGTTGCCAAGGCCGAATCGATGGGACGAGTGGGTGCGACGCGTCGAATTCGACGGCGAAGAGCAGCTTTTCTATCCGAGCTTTCCCGTCAACGTGGCCTTGCTGCGTGGCACCTCCTCGGATGCGCTTGGCAATATCGGCTGCGAGGAGGAAGCGTTCCACCACGAACTGCTGGTACTCGCGCAAGCTGCGCACAACAGTGGCGGCAAGGTCATCGTGCAGGTCAAGCGCATCATCGAGCGCCACGCCAGCCTCGCCTTGGTGCGCGTGCCAGGCATCCTGGTTGACTACGTCGTGGTCTGTGACGATGACAGCGAACACGCGATGACCTTTGGCGAGACGTTCAATCCAAGCTACCTCGCTGCGGGCAACGGCCAGATCGAGGCGGTAGCGAGGGCAACCGTGCTTGATGCGCGCGCCATCATCCAGCGCCGTGCCGTGCTCGAACTTTGGCGGCGCCGCCCGCGCGTGGTCAATCTGGGCGTTGGCATGCCAGCGGCGGTGGGCGCGATGGCGCATGGCGAAGGCATCACTGGCTTTACGCTGACCGTCGAGGCCGGCCCGATCGGTGGCGTGCCGGCAGATGGCTTTTCGTTTGGCGCATCGGCGTATCCCGAAGCGGTCATCGATCAGCCCTCGCAATTCGATTTTTACGAGGGCGGTGGCATCGACATGGCCTTTTTGGGGCTTGCCGAGTTCGATACCCACGGCAATGTCAACGTCAGCATGTTCGGCTCGGGTGAGAACCGCATCATCGCCGGCGTCGGAGGCTTCATCAACATCACGCAAAGCGCCAAGGCACTGGTCTTCATGGGAACGTTTACGGCGTCAGGGCTTGACGTCGCAGGCGAAGCCGGCAGGCTCGTCATCCGCTCCGAGGGGCGCTGTGCCAAACTCGTGAAGCAAGTCAGCCACCTGTCGTTTAACGGCCCCTATGTTGCCGCCATGGGAATTCCCATCCTCTACATTACCGAGCGCGCCGTGTTCGAATTGAGACAGGGACAGCTGACCTTGACCGAAATCGCCCCAGGGGTCGACCTCGAGCGTGACATCCTCGCCTTCGCGAAGGGCGATATTTCAGTGGCCGCTGATCTCGTGCCAATGGATGCGCGCATCTTCACCGAAGGGCCGATGCTTGCCGCGCAATCGTCCTCGCCCATGGCGTAGAGCATGGGTTGCCATGTCGCCGCAAAACACGGAGACTGCCACGCGTGAGCCTTCTGAAAACCCTGTTGCTGATTGGCGTTCTCGTCGCGGCTTCGATCTATGGCCTCATCAAGCTGCGCGAGAAAGGCACGGCCACATCGATTCTTGGCGGCAACGACGCCCCGCCCGCGAGGCTTTCGGGTGAACCTGCAATCACGTCTGCCAACAAGGCTGAGGGGCGAGAGGCCAGTGCCCCCGCGGGAGCCATCGCGCTGTCCGATGATCCAAGACGGGTGGCAGCACCAAAGTCCTTCGTGCAGCCAGAAGCGCTCGATCCTGATCTCGTCAAGCGCTATCAGGTTGCGCTCGAGGATATCGAGCTTGATGGCTGCAATGCCAACGGCAGCTTCGCCATTCGCCTGCGTGGCGCCAGGGAGCCGCACCTGCTTCGCAACGGCGGCTCGGTCGATATGCCCAATGGCTTGCACCTGACGCTACGCTCCCACGGCTATCCGTCATGCAAGGTCGTGCTCTACGACGGCAAGAATGCAATCGGCGAAGTCGCTGGATTCTGATGCTGTCGAGGTAAGATCGCTTTCATGCCGCACCACATCGAGCTTGCAAAGGAAAATGTCACGCTGTGTCCGCAAAGGGCACTCTTCTGGCCGCGCCAGCAGACGCTGTTCATTGCCGATGCGCACTTTGGCAAGGCCGCGACGTTTCGGGCGCGCGGCGTCTTCGTGCCCCATGGCACCACGGCCGATAATCTTCTGCGGCTCGATCACCTGATCGACACCTGGCAGGCGCAAAGGATCGTCTTTCTCGGCGATTTCTTTCACGCGCGCGAAGCGCAAAACAGCGCGACGCTGGCGGCACTTTTGACCTGGCGCAGCCGGCATCGCGCCGTGACGCTGAGTCTTGTTGCAGGCAACCACGATCAGCACGCCGGGCCGCCGCCTTCAGAACTCGACATCGAATTGTTAGGCGATGCGGCGACGCTTGGGCCCTTTGCACTTCGCCATCATCCCCATGAGGTGGCGGGCCACTATGTGCTGTGCGGCCATCTGCACCCGGGCTATCGACTGTCGGGACGGGCGCACGAGAGTGCTCACGTGCCGTGCTTCTGGCTCAAGCAAAGCGTCGGCATATTGCCGGCATTTGGCGCGTTCACGGGCGCCATGACGGTGAGCGCGGCAAAAGGCGAGCGCATTTTCCTTGCCGGGCCTGATCGGGTGCGCGAAGTGAAACGGACCGTCGCCCTTGTCTGAGCGGCCTTTGGACGTCACGACGCGCCTGGACAAGTGGCTTTGGGCGGCGAGGTTTTTCAAGACGCGCGCGCTCGCGCAAAAGGCCATCGAGGCCGGGCGCGTATCGATCAACGGCGTGCGCGCAAAGGCCGCGAAGGACACGCACATTGACGATGTCCTTGACATCGCAATTGGTGCGAACCGATGGGTTGTGCGCGTTCGGCGCATCTCCGACATCCGTGGCCCTGCCGGCATTGCGCAGACGCTTTATGCCGAGACCGAGGAGAGCATGCTCAGGCGTGAAGCACAGCGCGAGCACGCGAAGCTTTATCCCGAGCCGGCAAGGCAAGCGGGGCGCCCGACGAAGCGCGATCGGCGCGCGCTCGCGCGGGTCGCGGGGAAGGCCGTCCTCTGAGGTGTCGTGTTCAACCGGCTTCTCGAAAAAAGCCCCTCCGTGCAGACGTTCCATGGGGGATCTGGAAGAATGATGAACGGCAGTATTGGAGTTGATCTAGGCGTACGCATTGCTGGCAATCCCGACAGGCCAGACGACCGTCTTGCTGCTGATGCGGGACGATTCGGCAAGTCCATGATCAAATCATAATTTTGCGAACGTGATCAGAGTCTTGTCTTGTCCCTCATGTAGATGTTGTGGTGGCAATCAACAATGGCCATGTCTCTGAAGATTCTGGCTGTAGCTGGTGTGCTTGGCGCCGTCGTACTGGCTTGGTATGTGGATATCACAAGGCAGCTGACGCGCGATTTTGGCACCCGCAGACGGTTCGATGGGGAGCTGATATCGTGCCTCGTATTTTTCCCATCGAATGAGGGCCGGACCGATTGTCTGGTGGGCGCAAATGATGAGGGCCTGTACTTGTCGTCTTCTCAGGCAGCCCAGGAACGAAACAGATGGTGGCGGCCGGGCAGGCGGTATCGTGTGCTCAAGACTCCGATCTTCATCCCGTGGAGTCGTTTGACGTGGGCGAACGCAAAATTTCCGCTGCGCGGTGATCTTCGCTTTACCGTCACCCGAAGCCGGTTATGCTTTTTTCTGCCGAGGGAAAACTGCGAGGCGCTTCGCGTTCAAGCGCGGTGCCAGGCAGGCGCGGCTGGAAACAAGGCGCTGGCGCGCTGACCGCAGCGAGCCCGGGTGGGCATGAATTGTCGCACTTGCAGTGAAGGCCAGATTCGCGCAAAATAGAACGATCGTTCGAATTTCCACCTCTTTCTTCCCTCAAAGCATGCGCAAAGGCGAACAGACGCGGGCCGCCATTCTCGATGCCGCACTTGATCTGGCCAGCCGGGACGGTCTTGAAGGCTTGACCATCGGGCTATTGGCCGATCGCATGCAGATGAGCAAGAGTGGCGTTTTCGCGCACTTTGGCTCGCGCGAGGATCTGCAGATCGCGGTCATCGCCGAGTACCATCGACGCTTCGAGGAAGAGGTGTTTTATCCGAGCTTGAAGGAGCGTCGCGGCCTGCCCCGCCTGACCTCGATGATGCGGCGCTGGGTCCAGCGCCACAGCCGCGAGATCGCGAGCGGTTGCATCTATATCAGCGGTGCCGTCGAGTACGACGACAGGCCAGGGCCGATCCGCGACGAATTGCTCAATATGGTGCTGGCATGGAAGCGTGCCCTGATCCGCGCTGCCGAGCAGGCCGTAGCGATGGGCCATCTCAGGGCCGATACCGACTGCGAGCAAATGATCTACGAGGCCCGAGCCCTGATTTTCGCCTTGCATCATGACGGACGTTTCCTGAAGCTCGAAGACGCCGTGGCCAGAACCGAACGCGCATTTGAGCGCCTTATCAGCGCCCACCTTCCGGACCCGGTGCTAAGCGCCGCCTAGGCGCCTGCCCTGTCCCTTTCAAATCCAGGAGTAGCTCATGGCTGTCTATCAGGCTCCCCTTCGCGACATGCAATTCGTGCTCTACGAAATGCTCGACGTCGAGACCGTCCTTAAGGGTCTGCCCACCCATGCCGAAACCTCACGCGAGCTGATCGATCAGGTGCTCACCGAAGGCGCTCGCTTCACCACCGAAGTGCTCCTGCCTTTGAACCAGGTCGGCGATGCCAAGGGTTGCGTACTCGATACGTCAACGCATGAGGTCACGACGCCAGAAGGATTCAAGGCCGCCTACCGCCAGTTCGTCGAGGGCGGCTGGGCGGCTCTCGCGTGCGCCCCCGAGTATGGCGGGCAGGGATTGCCGATTGTCGTCAACAACGCCTTTTTCGAAATGCTCAATGCCTGTAACCAGGCCTGGTCGATGTACCCGGGTTTGACCCATGGTGCCTACGAATGCCTGCACGCGCATGGCAGCGACGAGCAAAAGGCGCTGTATCTGCCCAAGCTCACCTCCGGCGAATGGACAGGGACCATGTGCCTGACCGAGCCGCACTGCGGCACCGACCTTGGCATGCTGCGCTCGAAGGCCGAGCCCAGAGGCGATGGCAGCTACAGCATCACCGGCGGCAAGATCTTCATCTCCAGCGGCGAGCACGACCTGGCCGAGAACATCGTCCACCTGGTGCTCGCGCGGCTGCCAGGCGCTCCAGCCGGCACCAAGGGCATTTCACTTTTCATCGTTCCCAAGTTCATCCCCAACGCCGATGGCTCGCTGGGTCCGCGCAATCCGATTTTTTGCGGCGCGCTCGAACACAAGATGGGCATTCATGGCAATGCCACGGCGCAGCTTAACCTCGACGGCGCCAAGGGATGGCTAATTGGTGGCGAGAACAAGGGGCTGCAGGCCATGTTCGTGATGATGAATGCGGCGCGTCTGGGCGTTGGCATGCAATCGCTCGGCCTCACCGAAGTGGCGTACCAGAATGCGGCCATTTATGCGCGCGATCGCCTGCAGATGCGCAGCCTGTCGGGAGCCAAGGCGCCTGAGAAGCCGGCCGACCCGATCATCGTGCATCCCGACGTCAGGCGCATGCTGCTTACGGCGCGCGCATTCGCCGAGGGCGGCCGTGCCCTGACCTTCTTTACTGCGCTCGAAATCGACAAGGAACTCAACCACCCTGACGAGGCGGTAAGAAAGGATGCTGCCGACATGGTGGCGCTGCTCACGCCCATCGTCAAAGCCTTCATTACCGACAATGCCTGGATCGCGACCTCGGAGGCGATGCAGGTCTTCGGCGGCCATGGCTACATCGCCGAATGGGGCATGGAACAGTTCGTTCGCGACGCGCGCATCAACATGATTTACGAGGGCACCAACACGATCCAGTCGCTTGACCTTCTCGGTCGCAAGATTCTTATGGACAACGGCGCCAAGCTGAAGAAATTCGGCAAGCTGGTGAGTGATTTTGTCGAGGAACACGGCACCGATGAAGACCTCTCCGAATTCATCACGCCCTTGGCTGACATCGGACAGAAAGTCACCAAGCTGACGATGGAGATCGGCATGAAGGCGATGCAAAACCCCGACGAGATGGGCGCGGCGGCCGTACCGTACCTGCGCGTTGTCGGCCATCTCGTCTTCGCCTACCTTTTCGCCCGCACCGCGCTCTTGGCGTTAGCCAAAAGCGACTCGAATGACGACTTCTATCGCAACAAGCTTGCCGTCGCGCGCTTTTACTTCGAGCGGCTGTTGCCCGAAAGCGCGATGCTGATCCGCCAGGCCCGCTCGGGCGTTGCCACGCTGATGGCGTTGCCCGCCGAGGCGTTCTAAGAAAAACAGACGGATATCCATGACCCCCCATATCAACAAAGTCGCCGTCCTTGGTGCAGGCGTGATGGGCGCGCAGATTGCCGCGCACTGCATCAACGCACGCGTGCCCGTCGTGCTGTTTGACCTGCCCGCCAAGGAGGGTCCGAAAAACGGCATCGTCACTGCCGCCATCGCTTCTCTCAGGAAACTCAGCCCGGCGCCGCTTGGCGATGCCGCCGATGCAGCGGCCATTGGCGTTGCCAACTACGACGACGACCTGGCTGAATTGGGCTCGTGCGATCTCGTCATCGAGGCGATCGCAGAGCGCATGGACCTCAAGCACGCGCTCTACGCTCGCGTCGCGGCGCACCTTGCACCCCATGCGATCTTTGCCTCGAATACCTCCGGGCTGTCGATTACCGAGCTTGCAAGCGGCTTTGACGACACCCTCAAGAAGCGCTTTTGCGGCGTGCATTTTTTCAATCCGCCGCGCTACATGCATCTGGTCGAGCTGATCGCAACGCCCACCACCGACGGCGCGATTCTCGATTCCCTCGAGACATTTCTCACGACCACCCTGGGCAAGGGCGTGATCAGGGCCAAGGACACGCCGAACTTCATTGCCAACCGCGTTGGCATCTTCAGCATGCTTGCGACCTTCGTCGAGGCCGAGCGGGCTGGCCTTGGCTTTGACGTGGTTGACGATCTGACCGGATCAAAGCTCGGGCGCGCCAAGTCGGGCACTTTTCGCACCGCTGACGTCGTCGGCCTTGATACGCTTGGACACGTCATCAAGACCATGCAGGACAAGCTGCCTGACGATCCCTTCAAGGCCGTCTTCAAGACACCTCCAGCCCTTGAGAAGCTCATCGCAGCGGGCGCGCTCGGACAAAAAAGCGGCGCCGGCTTCTACAAGAAGGTGGGCCGCGATATCCAGATGTTCGATCCGGCGTCAGCCAGCTATGTCCCCGCGGGCGGCAAGGCGGACGACATCGTCGTGCGCATCCTGAAGAAAAAGGATGCGGCTGAACGCCTGCGGCTGTTGCACGACTCGAAAAATCCGCAAGCGCAGTTTCTTTGGGCGATCCTGCGCGATACCTTTCATTACGTCGCCGTGCATGCACATGCCATTGCCGACAGTGCGCGCGACATCGATCTTGCCTTGCGCTTCGGCTTTGGCCAGTCGCTGGGCCCGTTTGAGACCTGGCAGCAGGCAGGGTGGCTGGAGATTGCCAACTGGGTGAAAGACGACATCGAAAAGGGCCGGGCCCTTTGCGATGCACCTCTACCCGCCTGGGTGTTTGACGGACGTCTTGGCGTGCATGACGAGGAGGGTTCCTACTCTGCCGCAAGCGCAACGTCGGTCGGGCCGTCCACGCTTGCCGTCTACCAAAAGCAGATGCAGCGCGCGCGCGTTGGGGCTGCCTCAAATGTCGAGCTTGGCACGACCCTGTTTGAAGACGAATCGGTCCGCGTCTTTGCGCTTGATGATGTCACGCTGTTGTCGCTGCGCACGAAAATGCATGCGATCGGACCGGGTGTCATCGAAGGCATCGGGCGCGCCTTGAGCGCGGCGGCAAGCCGTGACGAGCCGCTCGTGATCTGGAGTCCCGACGAGCCGTTTTCAGTCGGTGCCGACCTTGCCGCGATGCTTCCGCTTTTCATGTCCAAGGGCGTCTCTGCCATCGAGCCCGAGGTGAAGAAGCTTCAGGACGCGATGATGGCGTTGCGCTATGCGGCGGTGCCAACGGTTGCGGCCGTCTCCGGCATGGCGCTGGGGGGTGGTCTTGAGCTTGCGCTGGCATGCGCAAAGCGGGTTGTCGCCTTTGAGACTTACGCGGGCCTTGTCGAAGTCGGCGTTGGCCTCGTGCCGGGCGGCGGCGGCCTGACCTATGGTGCGCGACGCGCGGCCGAGGAGCATGCGCTTGCGCCTGACACGTACCTGCTTGATTTCGTCAAGCGCTATTTCACCCAGGCGGCGACTGCAACCGTGTCCAAGTCGGCGCTCGAGGCGCGTCGCATGGGCTATCTCGTGGCCGGCGACGAGATTGTCATGAACAGCTATGAACTGCTCTGGCGCGCGCTGGCTGCCGCGCGCGCGCTCAAGGATCAGGGCTTTCGTGCGCCGTTCAGAGCCAATGCCATCGAGGTCGCGGGGCGCAGTGGAATTGCGACGATTTCCGCGCAACTCATCAACATGCGTGACGGCGGCTTCATTTCCGCACACGATTTTCATCTCGGCGTGACCATCGCCGAAGTCATGTGCGGCGGCGATCTTGACGCCGGCGCAACTGTGGATGAGACATGGCTTTTGGCCGCCGAGCGTCGCGCCTTCATGGGACTTTTGAATCATCCCAAGACGCAGGAACGCGTCATGGGCATGATGCAAACCGGCAAGCCGGTGCGCAATTAACCTGACAACGAAAACCAGAAGGGCCATGCCATGGGCAAGATGTTGACCGAAGCGTACGTCATTGCAGCCACGCGCTCGCCAATCGGCAAGGCACCGCGGGGCATGTTGCGCCATGTTCGCCCCGACGATCTGCTCGTCAGCGTGCTTCGCTCTGCGCTTGCCAAGGCCGAGGGCCTTGATCCGGCACTGATCGAAGATGCCATCGTTGGCTGCTCGTTTCCTGAAGGTGAGCAGGGCCTCAATGTGGCGCGCATGAGCGTCCTGCTTGCCGGCTTGCCGAAAAGTGTGGGCGGAGCCACGGTCAATCGCTACTGCGCCTCGGGCCTGACTGCAGTTGCCATGGCCGCTGATCGCATCCGCTCTGGCGAGGCCGGCGTGATGATCGCAGCCGGGGTCGAATCGATGAGCATGGTGCCGATGATGGGCCACTGGCCATCGATCAATCCGGGCGCCGTGCTCAACGAAAACATCGGCATGGCCTATGGCATGGGCCTGACGGCGGAAAAGGTCGCCACCCAGTGGCAGGTGAGCCGCGCTGACCAGGACCAGTTCGCCCTCGAATCGCATCTGAAGGCGATCGCCGCACAAGACGCGGGTGAGTTCGCCGACGAGACAACGCCCATTGACATCGTCGAGCGCAAAGCGGACCTCAAAAGCGGCGAGGTCAGGCTCGAAAAACGCACGGTTGCCAAAGACGAGGGCGCACGCGCCGACACCAGCCTTGAGGTGCTCGCCCGGCTGAAACCCGTTTTTGCCGCCAAAGGCAGCGTGACCGCCGGCAACAGCTCGCAGACGTCCGATGGCGCGGGTGCCTTGATTCTCGCCTCCGAAGAGATCGTCACGCGCCACAACCTCAAGCCGCTAGCGCGTTTCGTCTCGTTTTCGGTGCGCGGCGTGCCACCCGAAATCATGGGCATCGGTCCCAAGGAGGCGGTTCCGGCTGCGCTGAAATCAGCCGGACTGTCGCAAGATCAGATCGAATGGATCGAATTGAATGAAGCCTTCGCCGCGCAGTCGCTTGCCGTCATCCGCGACCTCGGCCTTGATCCTCGCCGCATCAATCCCATGGGCGGTGCAATCGCGCTTGGCCATCCGCTCGGTGCAACCGGCGCAATCCGTTCGGCAACGGTCATTCACGCACTCAAGCGGCGCCAGCTGAAATACGGCATGGTGACCATGTGCGTTGGCACCGGCATGGGCGCAGCCGGCATTTTCGAGCGCGTCTGAGAAAGGAAGACATGGATATCATCACATTCAAGGACAAGGGCGTGTTGCAGATCGATTTCGCGCGCCCGGCCAAGAAAAATGCCATCACGGCGGGCATGTACCAGGACATGGCAGATGCCCTGGCAGAAGGCGCCAAGGCGGCTGACGTGCGCGTCATCCTGTTTGCCGGCCAGCCCGAGATCTTCACGGCTGGCAACGATCTCGACGATTTCCTGAATCATCCGCCAAGCGGGGAGAGAAGTCCGGTCTTCCAGTTTCTCGAGCAGCTAAGCCAGGCCGAAAAACCGATTGTCGCTGCCGTGCGCGGTCCGGCTGTGGGCATCGGCACGACGCTCTTGCTTCACTGCGATCTGGTCTATGCCGGCGACAATGCCAAATTCAGCCTGCCTTTCGTCTCGCTCGGGCTCGTGCCGGAAGCGGCATCAAGCCTGCTTTTGCCGCGCATGATCGGCCACGCCAAGGCTGCCGAGAAGCTCTTCTTCGGTCAGTCTTTTTCAGCGGATGAAGCGCTTGGCTTCGGGCTTGTCAACAAGGTCATGCCCGCCCGCGACGTGCTCGAATTCGCCCAGGCGCAGGCACAGAAGCTGGCGGAGCTACCCAGCGACGCGCTGATGGCCACCAAGCGCTTGATGAAAACCGAAGTTGCGCCGCTGATTGCCGAGCGCATGGCGATCGAGGGTAGCGAATTTCGCAAGCGACTTTCGTCGCCCGAGGCCAAGGAAGCGTTCAGCGCATTTTTCGAGAAGCGCAAGCCCGATTTCAGTCGCAGCCGCTAGGTCATGCGAGTAGCGGCAACGGGCGCGGTTTTCTGAATTCATCGGTTGCGACATACGTCAGGGTGGCTTCGGTCACTTTCACCACCTCGGCGTTGAGGCGATTGCGCTCGGCGTAAACCTCGACTTGCACCGTAATCGAGGTTGTGCCGACCTTGACCACCTCGGCATAAAACGACAGCAGGTCGCCAACGAAAACGGGCTGCTTGAAGAGAAACGAATTGACGGCGACGGTGGCGATGCGGCCGTTGGCGCGCTTGACTGCAGGAAGCGATCCGGCGATGTCGACCTGAGCCATGATCCAGCCGCCAAAGACATCGCCGTGGATGTTGGCGTCTGCAGGCATGGGCAAAACGCGCAAAACCGGCATGCGATCGATCGGAAGCACGACCTTGTCGAAGGCCCCCGGCCTGGCTTTTTTCGCGGCCGGCGTGGCCTTGCCCTTGCCGCCCGACGCTTTCTTGCCCTTTTTCATGCGCTCCTCGCCTTGACCCAAAGCGGCATTCTAACTGCCTCGATCGGCGCCAATTGCTATCATGGCGCAAGGAGCCTCAGGGGCTTTCTTTTCTGGTCTTTCCCGTTTCTTCTGGTCTTCTGCCATGCGCCGTAGTTCTGAAGCACCTCCTGCCGCCAGGCCCGCGCGCGAGCGCTCCGACTTGCGCACGTTCAAGACGCTGCTGCCTTATCTGCTGCAGTACAAGCTCAGGGTCGCAATTGCACTGAGCTTTCTGGTCTTGGCCAAGGTCGCCAACGTCGGCGTGCCGCTCGTGCTCAAGCGCATCATCGATGCCCTGACGATCAAGCCCGGGCAGGGCGTTGCGGTGCTGGTCCTGCCCGTCGGGCTGCTCGTGGCCTACGGTGCCCTGCGGCTTTGTACCTCGGTATTCACCGAACTTCGCGAGATGGTCTTCGCCCGTGCGACGCAGCGCGCCGTGCGCAATGTCGCGTTGCAGGTCTTCGAGCATTTGCACGCGCTCTCGCTCAGATTCCACCTGGAGCGCCAGACCGGGGGCGTCACGCGCGACATCGAGCGCGGCACGCGCGCCATCTCGACCCTTGTCAGCTACACGCTCTATAGCATCCTGCCCACGCTGATTGAAGTCACGATGGTGCTTGGCATCCTTGCCTTCCGTTACGACATCGCCTTTACCGAGATCGCCGTGTGCGCGCTTGTCGTCTACGTGGTCTACACCATCTCGGTGACTGAATGGCGCACCGGCTTTCGCCGCAGCATGAACGAACTTGATTCGCGGGCCAACGTTCGCGCGATCGACTCGCTGATCAACTACGAGACCGTCAAGTACTTCAACAACGAAGGCTTCGAGGCGCGTCGCTATGACGAGAGTCTCGAGCGCTGGGAAAAAGCCGCGGTGCGCTCGCAGGTGTCGCTCTCGCTGCTGAACACCGGTCAGGCTGCGATCATCGCCATCGCCGTGTCGCTCATCATCTGGCGTGCCACGCTTGGCGTGATTGCCGGCAGCATGTCGCTTGGCGATCTGGTCCTGGTCAACGCCTTCATGATCCAGCTCTACGTCCCGCTCAATTTCCTGGGCGTCTTGTATCGCGAGATCAAGCAAAGCCTGGCGGACATGGACCGCATGTTTTCCCTGCTTGACGAACACCGCGAGATTGCCGATCGCGCCGATGCGAAGCCGCTGATCCTGCGCGATGCGGTAAAAGGCGCCGAGGTCAGCTTTGCCGCGGTGCGCTTTGGCTATGACAAGAATCGCATCATCCTGCATGACATCAGCTTCACCATTGCGCCTGGAAAGACGCTGGCCGTGGTCGGCCCAAGCGGTTCGGGCAAATCGACCCTTGCGCGCCTGCTCTTTCGCTTCTACGACATCGACGCCGGCGCCATCACGATCGATGGCCAGGATGTGCGCGATGTCACGCAATCCTCGCTGCGCCAGGCGATTGGCATCGTGCCGCAGGACACGGTGCTGTTTAACGACACCATCTACTACAACATCGCCTATGGCCGCACGGATGCGACCCGGGCCGAGGTCGAAGAGGCGGCGCGCGCCGCCTATATCCACGATTTTGTTGTCAGCCTGCCTGATGGCTATGAAACCATGGTGGGCGAGCGCGGCCTGAAACTCTCCGGTGGCGAGAAACAGCGCGTGGCGATTGCCCGCACCCTGCTCAAGGCGCCGGCGATCCTGATCTTTGACGAGGCCACTTCGGCACTCGATTCGCGCGCCGAGCGCGCCATCCAGGCCGAACTTCGCGCCATTGCCCGCAACCATACTGCGCTGGTCATTGCCCATCGGCTCTCGACCATCGTTGATGCCGACGAGATCGCCGTGGTTGATGGCGGGCGCATTCTCGAGCGCGGCCGCCATCACGATCTGCTCATGCACGACGGCCCCTATGCGCGCATGTGGCAGCGCCAGCAGGCAGCAGCAGCGATTGGCGTGGATGCCGATGCGTCACTGCCTGGCGAGGACAGCCGGGCAATCGAGGACGTGCTGGCATCGTAGCGGCAAGCAGGACCTGATGACGGTGCCGGTCCTATTTTGTTGCCCGCTAAACCAGTGCCATAATTACGCCTGCGCAAACTAGCGTGCCCCGCCGGGGACATAACTAAGGAGACAGAATGTTGGCAAAGTACCGCGCCGCGGCGCTATGGGGTGCCCTTTTCGCGTTCGCAGCAATGGGAACGGCGCATGCGCAGCAAAATATTGTAGGCGTTGGCGTTGCCTATTTCTCGAATCACTCGACGGCGCCAGATTTCTCCGGCCCGTTCACGCCGCCTGGCGGCAACCTGAACGTTGGCGATGCGACGACCGTGGGCGTCAGCTTCACGCATTTTTTCGACGATCACTGGGCGGCCGCCTTTCTCTTCGGCATCCCGCCCAGAATCGACACTGATGGCCGCGGAACGCTCGCGCCACTTGGCAAGATCTCGACCGTGACGGCCAATGCGCCGGCCTTTCTTGCCGAATATTTTTTCCTGCCGCCGAAGTCGGCCTACCAGCCCTATGTTGGCCTTGGCGTGAATTACACCAACTTCAGCGATACATCGGCCAGCCAGTCGCTGGAGAATTCCCTGGGTGGTCCGACTTCGATCAAGCTGCAAAATTCCGCTGGCATCGCAGGCCAGATCGGCGTCAAGGTGCCGATTAGCGATAGCTGGCTACTCGATTTCAACCTGGTTGCCGCTGACGTGCGCAGCAGGGAATCCGCCACCACCGGATTCATCACCCGCACGACGACGATCGACTTCAATCCGATCGTCTACACGGTGAGCATCGGCTACCGCTTCTAGCTTGGCGGCTGCGTAGAACTGCGGGTTATCCCGCGGTTCGATCGCGGTTGTCGTGTCTCCTGCCACAGTGCTGGCAGCTTGCCCAGTGCGGTTGTCGCCAATGCGCAATTGCCTGAGCGCGATCCCTTGGTTACTATCCGACGTGGCGTTTCGCAGTGCGGCGTGCGCCAGTACAACGGGGGATCGAAGGGATGGGCCATGATTTCATACGCCTCGCCGCATGCGGCGTGGCGGCGGTAGCGCTGTCCCTTTCCGCCTTGCCGACCCGGGCAAGTGCCGCGGATACCCTCGAGAAGATCCGCACGAACGGCTATATCACGCTCGCGTACCGCGAATCGTCGATTCCCTTTTCGTATCTTGATGCCAGCAAGCGGCCGATCGGCTACTCGATGGACATCTGTGCGCGGCTGGTGGATGCGGTCAAATTCCAGTTGCGCATGCCCAAGCTCGAAACGCGCTATGTGCCGGTGACGGCGCAATCCCGAATGAACGCCATCATCGATGGCACCGCTGACCTCGAATGCGGCTCGACGACCAACAATGCCGAAAGGCGCAAGACGGTCGCCTTCACGATCCCGCACTACATTTCAGGATCGCGCATCCTGGTGCGAAGCAATTCGAATATCAAGAGCATCGACGATCTGAAAAACCGCACGATCGTGACGACCGTAGGCACGACCACCGTCAAGATCCTCGCTGCTGCCGACCAGGCGCGCGCGCTGCACTTCAAGTTGATCGAAGGCAAGGACCACGCCGAGTCGTTCTCGATGGTCGAGCAGGGCAAGGCAGATGCATTCGTCATGGACGATGTCTTGCTCTATAGCCTGCGGGCAACATCGAAAGACCCGAAAGCCACGACCATCGTCGGAGAATTCCTGTCCGTCGAGCCTTACGCCATCATGCTCAGGCGCGATGATCCGGAATTCAAGAAGCTGATCGACTCGACCATGGCCCGCCTGATTCTTGACTACGACGTCAACCGCCTTTATACGCACTGGTTCCAGAGCCCGATTCCTCCCTCGGGCGTCAATCTGGAACTCCCCATGAACGCCCTGTTGCGGGATTCGTTCAAATTTCCTTCCGATGCCGTTGGCGATTAATCGGGGGACGATCGCATCTACCTGGAGATCTGACAATGAAACGCACGACATGGATGTTAAGCCTGGTGTTACTTGCGACGGCTTCGCTTGGCGCCCACGCGCAGGAGTTGACCGGCACCCTGAAGAAGATCAAGGACAGTGGCGTGATCGTGCTCGGCGTGCGCGATTCCTCGATTCCCTTCTCCTACCTTGACGACAAGCAGATCTACATCGGCTATTCGATCGATCTTTGCAACAAGATTGCAACCGCTGTCCAGCGCGAGCTGGGCATGGTCGAGCTCAAGCGCGTCTATCAGCCAGTGACCTCGGCGACGCGCATTCCGCTGATGGCCAATGGCACCATCGATCTTGAATGCGGCTCGACCACGAACAATCTCGAGCGTCAGCGCCAGGTGGCATTTACGCCAACCAGCTTCGTTACTGCCAACCGTATCCTGTACAAGAAAAATTCGGGCATCAAGGTCCTTGCCGACCTCAAGGGCAAGACCGTTGTCTCGACGGCCGGCACCTCGAACATCAAGCAGCTCACGATCCTTAACGCCGACCGCAACCTGGGCATGACCATTCTTTCGGCCAAGGATCATGCCGAGGCGTTCCTGATGGTGGAAACCGACCGCGCCTCGGCTTTTGTCATGGACGACGTGCTGCTGGCTTCCCTTGCCGCGACCTCGAAGAACCCGGGGGCGTACGAAATCAGCAAGGAGGCGCTCTCCGTCGAGCCCTATGGCCTGATGGAGCGTCGCGATGACCCGCAGTTCAAGAAGGTCGCCGATCAGGCCATCATCAACCTGATGCAATCGGGCGAGATCGTCCAGATCTACAACAAATGGTTCCTCTCTCCGATTCCGCCAACCGGCGTGAATCTGAATGTGCCGATGAGCGAGCAGCTCAAGGCCGTGATCGCCAAGCCGACCGATTCCGGCGACCCCGCGGCCTACGCTGTCGTGCCGCAGGCGCAGCAGGATGCAATGAAGCGGACCAAGAAATAGCAGGCCGCAGCGGCAAGGCGCAATGAAGGCATGATCGCTCGGCCCTAGGAGAAGGGATGAACTACCACTGGAATTGGCGCATATTCTGGGAGGACTCGCCAGACGGCGTGTCAACCTATGCCGTGAGCTTGCTGCACGGTCTCGAATGGACGCTTGCGACCGCGCTTACCGCGTGGATCGTGGCCCTCTTCCTGGGAGCAGTGATTGGCACGATGCGAACGCTGCCGAACGTCTTCGTATCGCGGCTGGGCGCGTGCTACGTCGAGCTGTTTCGCAACGTGCCGCTGCTCGTGCAGATGTTCCTGTGGTTTTTCGTGTTGCCCGAAGTCTTGCCGCCGCATGCCGGCATGTGGCTCAAGCAGTTGCCCAATGCCTCGTTCTTCACGGCAGTCGTGTGTCTTGGCACCTTCACCGCTGCACGGGTCGCAGAGCAAACGCGTGCCGGCGTCAATTCGCTTGCGCGCGGCCAGAAAATGGCTGCGACGGCGCTGGGTTTGAGCACGGCGCAGACGTATCGTTTCGTGCTGTTGCCGCAGGCCTTCAGGATCATCCTGCCGCCCTTGACGTCCGAATTTCTCAATATCATCAAGAACAGCGCGGTCGCGCTCGTCATCAACCTGCCTGAACTGACCTCGGCAACCCACACCATGGCCGAAGACTCGTATCAGGTCTTCGAGGCCTTCACCGCTGCCACCGTGATCTATGCCGTGCTCAATGTGGTTATCGTCAACCTGATGCGCGTCGTCGAGAAATTCGTTCGCGTGCCGGGTCTGATTGCAGTTGGCAACACCGGCGGACACTAGTGACGCGCTGATGGAAACTTTCGATTTTGGCGTCATCGAGCGCTCCTGGCATTACCTGTTCTTCGTGGGCATGCAGTTCACGCTCAAGCTCACTTTTTTTGCGATGGTAGGCGGCATCTGCATCGGCACGGTGCTCGCGATGGGACGCTTGTCGCCGATCCGGGCGGTGTCGTTCATTGCCGGCGGCTACGTCAACATGATCCGCTCGGTGCCGCTTGTGCTCGTGATTTTCTGGTTCTACTTCCTCGTGCCGTATATCGGCGCGTGGATCATCGGTTCGGACACTCCGGTCAAGGTCGGCGACTACACGTCAGCGCTCATCACCTTCGTCCTGTTCGAGTCCGCCTACTATTGTGAAATCATGCGTGCCGGCATCCAGTCGGTATCGCGCGGCCAGGTGTTCGCAGGCTATGCCCTTGGCATGGGCTATCTGCCGATGATGCGCCACGTTGTGCTGCCGCAGGCGTTTCGCAACATGATTCCGCTTTTGCTGACGCAGACCATTGTGCTGTTTCAGGACGTGTCGCTGGTCTACGTGCTGTCGCTGACCGATTTCGTGGGCGCGGCAGACAAGATCGCCCATCGCGACGGACGCTTAGTCGAGATGTACCTGTTCGTTGCGGTCGTGTATTTTGCTGCCTGCTTTGCCTTGTCGAGCGTGGTCAAGCATCTGCAGTCCCGCGTTGCTATCATCCGTTGAGACGGACATCTTCATGATCGAAATCAATCACGTCAGCAAGTGGTACGGCGACTTCCAGGTCCTCAATGACTGCACAACGCACGTCGACAAGGGCGAGGTGGTGGTCGTCTGCGGCCCGTCAGGTTCGGGAAAATCGACCCTGATCAAAACCGTCAATGGCCTTGAAGGATTCCAGTCCGGTGACATCAAGGTCGACAACGTCAGTGTCGGCGACAAGAAAACCAACCTGAGCAAGCTGCGCTCGCGCGTCGGTATGGTGTTCCAGCATTTCGAGCTCTTCCCGCATCTGTCGATCATCGAGAATCTGACCATAGGGCAGATCAAGGTGCTCAAGCGCCCCGGCGAGGAGGCGCGCACGCGCGGGCTCAAGCTTCTCGAACGGGTCGGTCTAAGTGCCCATCAGGACAAGTTCCCGGGACAGCTTTCGGGAGGACAGCAGCAGCGTGTGGCGATTGCCCGGGCGCTGTCGATGGATCCTATCGCGATGCTGTTTGACGAGCCTACTTCGGCACTCGACCCCGAAATGATCAACGAGGTCCTCGACGTCATGGTCGAACTCGCCAAGGAGGGCATGACGATGATGGTCGTCACGCACGAAATGGGATTTGCCAAGAAGGTGGCGCATCGCGTGGTCTTCATGGACCGCGGCGCGATTATCGAAGATTGCACCAAGGAGGAATTCTTTGGTTCACCCCGGTCAGAGCGCGCGCAACAGTTCCTCTCCAAGATTCTTGCCCATTGACGGGCGCAATCGGTCAGCGCGTGCAAATGCCCTGAAGCCCCCCGGAGTCTGCTGCACTAACTGATGAATCCAGACCACCTCGAGATCGCTCGTCCCGACGATTGGCATTTGCACCTGCGCGATGGCGAGGCGCTAAGCGCAGTCGTTGGCGACAGCGCGCGTGTCTTTGGTCGCGCCATCGTCATGCCGAATCTCAAGCCGCCGGTCGCGACCACCGACG
>CAJCIC010000070.1 GCA_903970185.1 Gammaproteobacteria bacterium | reverse complement strand
CGATGTTCTTGGCGACATAGCGCGCGGCGTAGGCTGCCGAGCGGTCGACCTTTGAGGGGTCCTTGCCGGAGAACGCACCGCCGCCATGGGGCGAGGCACCGCCATAGGTATCGACGATGATCTTGCGACCGGTCAGGCCGCAATCGCCTTGCGGGCCGCCGATCACGAAACGACCGGTCGGATTGACCAGATAGCGGATCTCGCCCTTGATGAATTCCTGCGGCAGCACGGGCTTGATGATCTCTTCGATGACGGCTTCGCGAATCTGATCGTTGCCGACATCTGGCGCATGCTGGGTCGACAGGACGACGGTGTCGATGCTGTGCGGTCTGCCGTCGACATAGCGGAAGGTGATCTGCGACTTGGCATCGGGCCTGAGCCAGGCGAGTCGGCCATCGCGGCGCAAATCGGCTTGGCGCTCGACCAGGCGATGCGCGAAAAAGATCGGCGCTGGCATCAATTCCGGCGTTTCATCACAGGCATAACCGAACATCAATCCCTGGTCACCGGCGCCCTGGTTGAGATCGTCGTCGGCGGCCTTGTCGACGCCGCGCTTGATGTCCACGCTTTGCTTGTCGTAGGCGACGAGCACGGCACAGCCCTTGTAGTCGATGCCGTACTCGGTGTTGTCATAGCCAATGCGCTTGATGGTTTCGCGCGCCACCTGGATGTAATCGACGTTGGCTGCCGTCGTGATCTCACCGGCAAGCACGACAAGGCCGGTGTTGCAAAGGGTCTCGGCTGCGACGCGCGAGAATTTGTCCTGCGCAAGCAAGGCGTCAAGAATGGCATCCGAAATCTGGTCAGCGACCTTGTCGGGATGGCCTTCGGAGACGGACTCGGAGGTAAAAAGAAAATCGGAAGACATGATGCTCCTGTGGCAAAGGGCCCGCACGCGGTAGTCGCTTGCGCCACCGGTGCCACAGAGCATGTGACCTTCGGGACGCTTTAGCGGCGATCAGACCCGGCTGAAAAGCTCAGGGGCCGGGCCCGCTCCGCAAGTTGTCGATTAACCTAGCGGGCCCATGTGCGATCAAGCGTATGATACCGCGACTGCACCGTCCCTGCTGGCACGGGCGCTGGCGCAAACGCGAGCGCAAGCGAGGGCGCAACCGGTCGGATTTCGCGCCTTGCCATCACTCCTGCGACTTCTACACTGCGACCGTCTAGGCCTTGGTTCTCGCCCTTTTTCGACTGCTCTCGCGCCTGCCGCTACGCGCCTTGCATGCCCTGGGCGCATTTTTCGGCCTCGCCACGTTCTGGTGCTCGGCGGCCTACCGCCGCGAGCTGGTGGGCAACCTGAAGCAGGCCGGCTACACCGACATGCGCCTTGCAAGGCGCGCGGCTGCCGAAGCGGGCAAGGGCATGCTCGAGTTGCCCTTCGTGTGGATGCGGCCCGCCAAAGACGTGCTCGCGCTGACCACCACCTCGCAGTGGCACCTGATCGAAGATGCCCGCGCCCGCGGGCGCGGCATCATTTTCATGACGCCGCACCTTGGCTGTTTCGAAGTGACCGCGCAGCACTTCGCCTTGCATCCGCAAACGCCGGCGGACATCACGGTGCTTTATCGTCCGCCAAGAAAAGCCTTTCTCGAGCCGGTCGTGATCGGCAGCCGCGCGCGCGCCACGCTGCGCCTGGCGCCGGCCAATCTGTCTGGCGTCAAGCAGCTCGTGCGCGCCCTCAAGGCGCACGAAGCGGTGGGGATTTTGCCCGACCAGGTGCCGCGCCTTGGCGAGGGTGTCATCGTCGATTTCTTCGGTGCGCCCGCCTACACCATGACGCTGCCCGCACGGCTTGAAGAGGCGAGTGGCGCGACGATGCTGCTCGCATTCGGTGAACGCCTTCCCAAAGGCCGGGGCTGGATCGTGCACATTTGCGAGCTCGAGCCAAGCCGGGCCGACTCGATTCAGGCCCGCATGCAGGAGATCAACCGCGCGCTTGAGGCGCTGATCAGGCGCTGCCCGCAGCAATACCTCTGGGGTTATCGCCGCTACCGCATTCCGCCTGGAGTTTCCGCGCCGTGATGACGCGATTTTCGCTTGGGCTGCTGCGCCTTTTCGGCCGCCTGCCCCTGCCCGTGACGCGCGCCCTTGCGCGCCTTCTTGCGCCCTTGCTCTATCTCGTCGCGCGCGACCGGCGCCGCGTCGCCAACATCAATCTGTCGCTGGCATTTCCCGACTTGCCAAGGCGCGAGCGCAGGCGCCTCGCGCGGGCGCATTTTCGTGCCTTTACCGAAGCGCTGCTCGATCGCGGCCTGGTCTGGTGGGGCAGCCCCGAGCGCATCCATGCGCGCGTGCGCTGGATCAACCTGCACCATTACGATGAGGCCGCGCGCGATCATCCGGTGATTCTGCTCGCGCCGCATTTCGTGGGTCTTGATGCAGGCGGCGTGCTCGCGACCATGACCTGGCGGCTGGTGTCGATCTATTCACGCCAGAAGAACCGCCTGCTCGATGCCGCGATCCTGGCAGGGCGCAGCCGCTTTAACGAGCCGCTCCTCTTGTCGCGCCAGGACGGCGTGCGCGCGGCGCTGCGCGCCTTGCGCGAGCGCCTGCCCTTTTACTACCTCCCCGACATGGACTTTGGCGCGCGCGATGCCATTTTCGTTCCGTTTTTTGGCGTGCCTGCGGCCACCGTCACTGCACCTGCGCGGCTGTCCCAGCTGTCTGGCGCGCGCATCGTTCCCTGCGTCACGCGCCTGACGCCAAGCGGCTACGATGTCGAGCTGTATCCGGCATGGGAGGATTTTCCCGGCCCTGACATCGCAGCCGCGACAAGGCGCGTGAACGAATTCATCGAACAGCGCGTGCGCGAGATGCCGGCACAATATCTCTGGACCCACAAGCGCTTCAAGACGCGCCCGGCGGGCATGGCCAAGGTGTATTAGCCAAGGAGGATGCGTTGGTGAGGTTTACCAAGATGGAAGGTGCCGGCAACGACTTCGTCGTGTTCGATGCGACCCGTGAGGCGATTGCGCTTTCGCCAGAACGGATCGCACGCCTTGCCGACCGCCATTTTGGCATCGGCTGCGACCAGGTCCTCATCGTCGAGGCCGCAAGCGAGCCCGACATCGACTTCGTCTATCGCATCTTTAACGCCGATGGCATCGAGGTCGAACAATGCGGCAACGGCGCGCGCGCCTTCGTGCACTTCGTGCGCGAGCGCGGCCTCACCCGCAAACGTTCGATCCGGGTCAGAACGCGTGCCGGCATCATCGAGCCGCAACTTCTTGACAATGGCGAGATCCGCGTCGATATGGGTGCGCCACGGCTCCTTCCTGCTGACGTGCCGTTTGATGCCACCGGACTTGCGCCGATCGCGCTTGGGGGCATTTCGGCCTATGCGCTGGACCTTGACGGCCAGGGCATCACGCTTGCGGTGGCCTCGATGGGCAATCCGCATGCGGTGGTTAACGTCGCCGACGTGGCGGCTGCCGAGGTCGCCGCAATTGGCGCGCGCCTTGAGGTGCACGCGCGCTTTCCGCATCGCGTCAATGTCGGCTTCATGCAGGTCGTAGACAGCCACCGCATCGCCTTGCGCGTGTGGGAGCGCGGCGCGGGCGAAACCCTCGCCTGCGGTACCGGTGCGTGTGCTGCGGCAGTCGTCGGCATTTTATCGGGCGCATTGCAAACGCCGGTGTCGGTTGCGACCCGCGGAGGCCGTCTGACGATCGAATGGAGCGGCCAAAGCGATGCCCCGGTGTTCCTGTTGGGCCCGGCCAGGACCGTGTTCGAAGGTGAAATCGATCTTAAGCGACTTGACGCAGCATGCTGAATGAGCGAGCCTCCTAGCGAGAGGACACAAAAACCATGACCGCCGCATGAATGCACCTGACGTCGCTGACTACCTGAAGAACAACCCGGATTTTTTTGAGCAGTACGCCGACCTCCTGAGTTCGGTCAACCTTTCGCATCCCCACGGCAACCGCGCGATCTCGCTCTCGGAGCGGCAGATCATGACCTTGCGCGAGAAGAACAAGGCGCTCGAACTGCGCCTTGCCGAGCTCTTGCGCTTTGGCAAGGAAAACGAGGCGATCTTCGAGAAACTGCAGCGCTTCACCCGCAACCTGCTGTTGCAACGCAATGCACGGCACCTGCCTGACGCCCTGATCGCTTCGATCGAGGAAATTTTCTCGGTACCGCAGGTGGCGTTGCGCATCTGGGATGCGAGCGACGACTTCGCCGGGCTGGCCATTGCCGCACCGGTGCCGGTCGAGCTGATCCAGCTGGCCAACCAGTTGCGCACACCGCACGTTGGCGCCCCCGCGCTGGAACACCGCGACGCGCTCGCCTTGCTCGATCGAGATTCGGTCCACTCGCTGGCGATGATCGCGCTCAGGCGCGGTGCGGCGCCTGAAGCCTACGGCATTCTGGTGCTGGCATCGGCCGATCCCAAGCGCTTCCAAAGCGGCATGGGGACCGATGTCCTGACCCACCTGGGCGAGGTCTCAAGCGCTGCCCTGACGCGAATTCTCGCCTGAGGATCGACGCCCCCATGCCTTCGCCCCGAATTGACGACAAGGCGGAGCGGACGTCTTCGGAGGCGCAACTGAGGGCTGCGATCGAGGCCTATCTGGCCATGCTCGAGATCGAGAGGAAGCTCGCAAGGCACACGCTTTTGGCCTATCGCCGCGAATTGGACGTGCTTTTCAAGCTCGCCCTGGCACCCCCGGTCGATGGCCAGGTGCTTCGCATCGACGATATCGCCGTGCGGCGCTGGGCGAGCCGGATGCATGCCGCGGGCCTCGCGCCGCGCTCGCTTGCGCGCAGGCTCTCGGCATGGCGCTCCTTCTTTGCCTACCTCGAGGAGCGCGAGACGCTCAAGTCCAACCCGGTCGCAAACGTTCGACCGCCCAAGATCCCCAAGCGCCTGCCCAAGGCGCTCTCGCCCGAACTTGCCACGCGCCTAGTCGAGGCTGGCGCCGATGCATCCCCGCCCGATACGCTCGCGCTTCGCGACCATGCGATCTATGAGCTGCTCTACTCCTCGGGGCTGCGCCTGTCCGAACTGATCGACCTTGACGTCACAGCCAAGGGCGCGCGCGGCTACGTCGATTTCGAGCAAGGCGAGGTCGAGGTCACGGGCAAGGGCAACAAGAAAAGGCGTGTCCCCGTCGGTCTCGCAGCGCGCGATGCCCTGGCGCGCTGGCTGCTGGTGCGAGCGCAGATCGCCAACGCCAGCGAGAACGCGCTTTTTGTGTCAGCGCGCGGCACGCGCCTGTCGGCGCGCACACTGCAGTCGCGCCTTAAGGCCCATGCACTTGCGCGCAACATCCCGGCCAACGTTCACCCGCACGTGCTGCGCCATTCCTTTGCCAGCCATGTGCTGCAGTCAAGCGGCGACTTGCGCGCCGTGCAAGACATGCTCGGGCATGCCACGATCGCCTCGACGCAGGTCTACACCAGCCTTGACTTCCAGCGCCTGGCGAGCGTCTACGACACCGCCCACCCGCGCGCCAAGCGCGTCAAACCATAAACGGCTAATTTTCGTATCGTTCGACGACCGCGGCAGGACGCAACTTCGCATCGTCCTCACTGGCCCCGAATTCACGCTTGGCACGGCGCTGGCGCAACAGGTCCCAGCACTGATCAAGACGAACCTCAAGCGCGGATAGGCGCGCCGCATCGACGGGTTTGTCGCTTTTTGCATCGCGCAGTTGTCGCTCTTCTTCAAGCAGGTGTTCGATTTCGGAAAGAATCGGCTCGTCCATGTCAGTTCTCGGAGAATGGGGGGAGGTTCGACCGGCCGCAACCCGCCAAGTTCGGCGCGCTACGCCGGCCCAGCCCCAGGCGCGAACGCCCGCCCCCGCGCTGTTTGCCCGCCACGCGCATGGGATAATGGCAATTCATCGCGCAATTGCGCCCCCGTAGCACGCGCTTGCGCGTGGTTTTTCATGCTTTCGGATCAACAACAGCAACTCCACGATGCCTTGACACGGGCCATCGCGCCGCTCCTTGGCGCCCTGAGCCCGCCTGCCGTCCTGCTTGAGCGCCCCAAAAAGAGCGACCATGGCGATATCGCAAGCAACCTGGCGATGCAGCTTGCCAAGCCCTTAAAGCGCAACCCGCGCGAATTGGCCGAGGCCATCGCCAAGGCCCTTCGTGCCGATGCCAGCCTCTTGCAACTGATCGCCAGCATCGACGTGGCGGGTCCGGGCTTTATCAACATGACGCTCACGGATGCCGCGCGCCAGGCGGTGGTCAAGGACATCCTCGCGCAAGGACCTCGGTTCGGCCATTCAGGGCACGGCGCCCAGGCCCCGGTGTTGATCGAATTCGTCTCGGCCAATCCGACCGGCCCCCTGCACGTCGGCCACGCGCGCCAGGCCGCGCTTGGCGATGCGCTCGCTCAGCTTTACGCCTCTCAGGGCTTTCTCGTTACGCGCGAGTTCTACTACAACGATGCCGGCGAGCAGATCAATACCCTTGCCCGCTCGGTCAAGGCGCGCATCGAAGGCCTGACACCGGATCATCCCGACTGGCCGGACAAGGCCTACAACGGCGACTATATCGCCGACATTGCCGCGAGTTTCATGCGCGGCGACACGGTCAGCGCCGATGACAGGAGCTTCACGGCCTCGGGCAACAGCAGCGATCTGGACAACATCCGCGATTTTGCCGTGGCCTACCTGAGGCACGAGCAAGACCTCGACCTCGCGGCCTTCGGGGTCTCGTTCGATCGTTATTTCCTCGAGTCCTCGCTCTATACCGATGGCCGGGTCGACGCCACCGTGAAGGCGTTAATCGCAAGCGGCTTGACCTACGAGGCCGACGGTGCGCTGTGGTTCAAGACGACGTCATTTGGCGATGACCAGGATCGCGTCATGGAAAAAAGCGGCGGCGGCTTCACCTACTTCGTGCCGGATGTCGCCTATCACCTCGACAAATGGCAGCGCGGCTTTGTCCATGCCATCAACATCCAGGGCTACGACCACCAAAGTGCGATGGTGCGCGTGCGCGCCGGACTGCAGGCGCTTGCGCTTGGCGTGCCGAAAGATTATCCCGAGTACCTCCTGCACAAGATGGTCAAGGTGATGCGCGCGGGCGTCGAGGTCAAGATCTCCAAGCGCGCCGGCAGCTACGTCACGCTGCGCGATCTGGTTGACTGGGTCGGGCGCGATGCCGTGCGCTTCTTCCTCGCCAGCCGCAAGGCCGAGACCGAATTCATTTTCGACGTCGATCTGGCCCTGTCGCAGTCCGAGGACAATCCGGTCTACTACGTGCAGTATGCCCATGCGCGCATTTCTTCCGTGCTTGCGCAATGGCAGGAACGCTTTCCCGAGGACATCGCCCTGACCAGGCTTGGCAGCGTCGATCTGTCACCGCTTGTTGCCCCGGCGGCGAGGCAGCTGCTCACCCGCCTCGCCGAATTTCCGCAGATGCTCAAGGAGGCGGCGAAAGACATGGCACCGCACCAGATCGCCTTCTATCTGAAGGACTGCGCTGCCGACATGCATTCTCAATATAATTCGGAGCGGGTCTTAGTCGACGAGGCGCCGTTGCGCCATGCGCGCCTTGCGCTTCTTGTCGCAACGCGGCAGGTGTTGCGCAACGGTCTTGCGCTGTTGGGGGTAAGCGCCCCCGAAAAAATGTAGGAGCAGGCATGCAGCAAGCGAAGCACCAAAGAGGCGGCACGATCATCGGCTTTATCGTCGGCCTGGTCGTCGGCCTGGCGATCGCCGTCGTCGTCGCCCTCGTCATCACCAAGGCGCCGGTGCCATTTGTCAACAAACTCGCCCATGCCCCGGAGCGCATCGACACCGATGCCGGCAAACTTCCCGACCCGAACAAGTCGCTTTATTCCCACGACGCGCAAAACGAAGGCACGCCCCCGGTGCTTGGCAATGTCGCCCCCGACACGGCGCCTGCCAATACCGTCTCGGTGCCAGCCACGCCGGCGGTGGTTGCGAGCGTGTCCCCTGGCCCTGCGACAGCGCCCACTGCAGCGGACGGCAAGCCGGCCCTGCTTCAGGCTGGCGCCTACACTTCAGGTGAGGCCGCCGACAACATGAAGGCCAAGCTCGCCTTGCTTGGTTTTGAAGCTAGTGTCTCGACCCTTAACAAAGATGGCGCCCAGGTCTTTCGTGTCCGCCTTGGGCCCTATACGCACATCGACGACTTGAACCGCGTGCGCCAGCGACTCGCCGAAAATGGCGTCGACGCCGCCGTCGTCCCTGCAGGAAAGTAACCGCTTCGCGCCGACCGAACCAATCGGCGCTCGATCACTCCTAACCGATGTGGTTCATTTCAGCCCAAAGGCCCCACCTTCATGACATCCAAACACAGCCCGTCGCCATCCGCCTCCCGCCGCCGCGCCCTGGCCACGCTCGCAGGCGGCAGCCTCCTGACCGTGGCGACCCTTGCCGGCCGCAGCGCGCGCGCACAGGCCGCGCCACAGGAAAGCGTCGACTACACGCGTCTTGCAGCGCCGCAGCCCAACGATCACCCCGGCAAGATCGAGGTGACCGAATGGTTCGGTTTCTGGTGCCCGCATTGCAACGATTTCGAACCGATCCTTGAGAACTGGGTCAAGAAGCTGCCGCCGGACGTCGAGATGAACTACGTGCCGATCGCGTTCTACGACCAGCAGGTGCCGCTGCAGCGCCTCTTCTACACGCTGCAGGTGCTAGGCCTTGACAGGAGCTGGCGCCCGAAAGTGTTCGCCGCCATCCACCAGACCCATCTCGGTCTTGATACCGGCGAGACGCAGGCCGACTGGGCTGCGCAAAACGGCATCGATCGCAAGAAATATCTCGATGTCTACAATTCGTTTTCGGTCCAGGCCAATGCGCGCCGCGCCTCGAGCATGGCCCAGGCCTATGGCATCAGCAGCGTGCCAACGCTATCGGTTGACGGCAAATTCGAGGTGCTGGGCAGCGCCAAGGCGCTCACCACGCTTGACTATCTGATCGCGCAGGAACGGCGCACCGTCAAGTGAAGCGGCATCGTCGCGCCGCATAGCCGCCCGTGAAGGTCTTCATCACCGGCGGCTCGTCTGGCATCGGCGCTGCGCTGGCTCTGGCCTACGCCCGCCAAGGCGCGCAAGTCGGCCTTATTGCGAGGCGCGGCGATCTGCTCGAGGCACTCGTCAAGGCGTTGCCCGCCCCCCATCACGGCGCACACTGGCAACGCGCGCTTGACGTCGCCAACACCGGTGCACTTGCCGATGCCGCGACGGCGTTCATGAAAGAGGTGGGCGTGCCGCAGGTGGTGATTGCCAACGCCGGCATCTCGTTTGGCACCGACATCGGCCGTGCGGGCGATCTCGCCACCCTCGCGCGCATCTTCGAGATCAACGTGATCGCCACTGCTGCGACCTTTTCCCCCTTCATCGAGGCCATGAAAACGCGCGAAGCGAGCCGCCTTGTCGCCATTGCGAGCGTCGCTGGCATCCGCGGCCTGCCAGGCTCGGGGGCTTACTGCGCCTCGAAATCGGCCGTGATCACGCTCGCTGAAAGCTTGAGAATCGAGCTTGCAAAGACCTCGATTCGCGTCGTCACCATCGCGCCTGGCTTCATCAGGACCCCGATGACCGCAAGAAATCCTTATCCCATGCCGTTTCTCATGCCGGTCGAGACATTTGCGGCAAAGGCCGTGCGCGCCATTGCCAAAGGCCAGAGCTATACCGTCATTCCGTGGCAGATGGGCGTGGTCGCAAGACTCCTGCGCCTTCTGCCCAACGCACTTTATGACCGAGGTGTTTCAGGTGTTGGCCGCAAGCCCCGCGCAGCCGACTGAGGCGACCGACTGGGCGGGGGTCACCCACCCGAAGGATTTCGCATCGCCCAGGATCATCAGTCTCGTGCCCTCGCTGACCGAGCTCCTGTGTAGCCTGGGCCTTGCCTGCCATCTGGTGGGGCGCACCGGATTTTGCATTCATCCGCGCCATGTGCTTCGCAATGTCCCCAAGGTCGGCGGCACGAAGAACGTCAACATCGAGCGCATCAAGCGCCTGGCACCGACGCATGTCATCGTCAATGTCGACGAGAACACGCGCGAGACGGCCTTGGCCTTGCGCTCGGTCGTGCCGCATGTGGTCGTCACACACCCGCTCACGGTGAAAGACAACCTCGCCCTTTATGCGCTTTTCGGCGAACTTTTTGGCGCGCGCGAGAAGGCCGCCGAACTGAGCCTTGCGCTGACGCAGCGCCTTGACGCCTGCAAGGCGCGCGCGGAGCCCCTCCGAGGCGTGCTCTACCTGATCTGGAAAGACCCGTACATGACCGTGTCGAAGGACACCTACATCGCCGACATGCTGCTTCAGGGCGGCATGGAGCAGATCGGCTTTGACAGCAAGAGCCGCTATCCCGAAATCGACATCAAGCCTGCTGCTGCGCGCGCAAGCGCCATCCTGCTCTCGTCAGAGCCCTATCGGTTTGGCAGCGCCGATCAGAAAGCGCTGAGCACGGACACCGCCAAGCCGGTGCTGCTCGTCGATGGCGAGATGATGTCCTGGTACGGCAGTCGCGCCATTTCCGGCCTTGATTACGTGCACGTGCTGAAGGCCGAGCTCGAAAAAACCCTTCACGGCTAGAGCACGTAGCGCGCGAGATCCTCGCTCTCGGACAATTCGCCCAGGCGCTCGTCGACGTAGGCGCCATCGATCTCGACGTCCTGGCCCGACAGCGTGCTGGCGTCAAAGGACAGTTCCTCAAGCAGGCGTTCCATCACGGTATAAAGACGCCGGGCACCGATATTTTCGGTCCTTTCGTTGACCGAGAAGGCAATTTCGGCAAGCCGCGTGATGCCCTCGTCGGTGAACTTGAGGTGCACGTTTTCAGTGTTCAAAAGCGCCAGGTACTGCTTGGTCAAGGCCGCATCGGTGTTGGTCAGGATTTGCTTGAAGTCCGAAACCGAGAGCGAGTCGAGTTCGACGCGAATCGGAAAGCGCCCCTGCAATTCCGGGATCAGATCGCTGGGCTTGGCCAGATGAAACGCGCCCGAGGCGATGAACAGGATATGGTCGGTCTTGATCATGCCGTATTTGGTCGTGACCGTGGTTCCTTCGACCAGCGGCAGGAGGTCACGCTGCACACCCTGGCGCGAGACGTCGGCGCCACCGTACTCCTGCCTTGAGGCGATCTTGTCGATTTCGTCGAGAAAGACGATGCCGTTTTCCTCGACATTTCTTACCGCGCGCATTTTCAGTTCGTCATCGTTGACGAGCTTTCCGGCTTCCTCGTCGGTCAGAAGCTGCATCGCCTCCTTGACCTTGACCTTGCGCGCCTTCTTGCGGCTGCCGCCCGCGTTCTGGAACATCGAGCGCAGCTGCTCGGTCATCTCTTCCATGCCCGGGGGCGCCATGAACTCCATGTTCGGGCCGGCCTGGCTCAATTCGATCTCGATTTCCTTGTCGTCGAGTTCGCCCTCACGCAGTTTCTTGCGGAATTTCTGGCGCGTGCTGTTGCCTTCATCGTCGGGCTCGTGGCGCGCCGTAAAGCCGATGTCGCGCGGCGGCGGCAAGAGTGCATCGAGCACGCGCTCTTCGGCGGCATCGCTTGCGCGCGAGCGCACCTTGTTGGCCTCGGTCTCGCGCATTTCCTTGACTGCAGTCTCGACCAGGTCGCGAATGATGGTGTCGACATCACGGCCGACGTAGCCGACCTCGGTGAATTTGGTCGCCTCGACCTTGATGAACGGCGCGTCGGCAAGTCTTGCCAGGCGGCGCGCAATTTCGGTCTTGCCAACGCCAGTCGGGCCGATCATGAGAATGTTCTTGGGCGTGATCTCGTGGCGCAGGGGCTCTTCGATCTGCTGCCTGCGCCAGCGGTTGCGCAAGGCCACCGCCACGGCGCGCTTGGCCTTGTGCTGACCAACGATGTGCTTGTCGAGTTCGAGGACGATTTGCGAGGGAGTCATGAAAAGCCAATCAGGAAGGTGAAGCGCGCGCGGCGCGCGCCCTGGAGTCGCCCTAGCCGAGCGTCTCGATGATGTGGGACTGGTTCGTATAGATGCAAAGGTCGCCAGCAATCGCGAGCGACTTTTTGACCACATCGAAAGGGGAAAGGCTGGTGTTCTCGATCAAGGCGCGCGCCGCCGACTGGGCAAACGTGCCGCCAGAGCCAATCGCACCGATGCCGGCTTCGGGTTCGAGCACGTCGCCATTGCCCGTGATAATCAAGGTCGAGTCACGATCGGCCACGAGCAGCATGGCCTCGAGGCGCCGCAAGACACGGTCCGAGCGCCAGTCCTTGGCCAATTCGACGGCCGAGCGCAAGAGATTGCCCTGATGCTTCTCGAGCTTTCCTTCAAAGCGGTCAAATAGCGTGAAGGCATCGGCCGTTCCGCCTGCAAAGCCAGCCAGAATCTTGTCCTGGAAAAGGCGCCGGACTTTGCGTGCCGTGCCCTTGACGACGACGTTGCCAAGCGTCACCTGGCCGTCGCCGCCCAGCGCAACGGCGTTGCCGCGACGGGCCGACAATATGGTAGTGCCGTGAAATTGTTCCATTGAAACAGGCCTTTAGGTAGAAAGGCGAGGTGCCTTACCCTGCCTTAGCAACCCATATGCTGGCGTGTTTCGCGTTTTTCAACGCAGCGCGCGACTAAACCCTGCGGCGCTCGATGGTCGCGACTTCGTGCAGTCCCATGACCGCAAAAAGCGCCGCAACGAGATTGCTGACTTCCCTGAATTCAATCGATTTGTTGCTCGACTGGGCGCCAACCGCCCAGTTCAGAAGGACTCCGGCAGCGGTGAAGTCAACGCGCCTGAGCCTGCTGCAGTCGACGATCACCTTGCGGTGCTCGGCTGCGAAATTGCCGAGGCGCTGCAAATCGGCCTCGGCCTTGCCAAGAAGGTCTCCCGACAGCGAAATGGTGTCGGCCGGAAGCTCGGCGATCGCGGCTTCTGGCACCAGCGCCACCTCCGCGACCGGGGCGGTATTGCCCAGCCGGAATTTTGACGAGGGGGGCTCCCAGGAGGGAGGCGAGACCTCGTAGGTCACGCAATAATCAATGCTGGTCTCCTCGAATGCCGCCTGCCGTCCAAGCACGCGATAGACCTCAAGCAGCAGCATCCACGACGCATTCGAGGGGTCGCGCCTGCCGACTTCAACGCTCGCCATCAGGCGTTCGGCGAAGTGCTCGGCGCCCTCGAGGATGACTTCGTGGTTAGATTTCTGAAAGGCGGCGAAAACCCGCAGGATCAGATCGGCGCCCGCGGCCTCAACCTCGGTCACCTGGGTGAAATCGAGATGCAGGACCGGGTTTTTCTGGGCCAGGCGCTTGAGCTGGTCAAGCTGCGTGACGATCGCCGTCGATAGCGGCCCCTTGAAGACGACGCCTGCCCGCAGCGGCGTGGCGGACACCGGCGCTGCCACAGGCGCATTCACGACTTCGGCGGACTCCGACCAGCCAGGCGACGAAGTCTCAAAACGAATCGCGTAATCAATCGCCAGGTTTTCGAACTCATGGCGCTTGCCAAGCACCTGGTAGAGCTCGAAGAGCATCAGCCACGCCTGCGTGTTGGGGTGGCCGCCAGGCTCCGCCTTGACGGCATCGGAGAGCACGGCCACAGCCGGCAGCGGCTGGCCGTTGGCATACAGGATGGCGGCTTCCTCAATCGCCGGACTCGAGGCCGAATCGGTCAATTCCATGGCGTTGGCGAGAATCGAATCGCCAAGCAGGATGTCCGTCGTCTGGCCAAGCGAGGGCAGCGTCGTCGAGCCGCCGTCGGCACGCTTGCCGCGCCGCCTGTCGCGCGGCACGGGGGCAGGCGGCGTGCGCGTCGCGGGTGCCGCAACCGGCGCTTGCGGCGCCGCGGGCGGGCGCGAGGTCGGCGCCGGGCGCGGCGTGAAATCGAGACTCATCTCCGACTCGATCTTGTCGATCTTCTCGGCCGTGGCCCGCGCCAGTTCACGCGCATTGGGCGAGGTGGTTGTCTGTCGCAGGATGCTCGGCTGAGTCAAGCCGGGCTGGCTGGGCGGATTGGTCGGTGTGCGCAAGTCCTGGTTTGGCGCAGGCGCAGGCGCAGCCGGAGGCGCGGCCTGACCGGACGGCGCAGGACCTGGGGTCGCGGGTCGCGGCGCCTTGGCTGCTGGCGCGGGCTTATCCTTCTTCTTGCCAAAAAGCGTCGAAAACACTACGCCGTCCTCGAATCCAGGTGCGTGTAGCCGCGCAGGGGGGTAGCTGCCGGCGCCAAAGGGGGCGAGCTTAGTCTAGCACGCTCATCCGCGCTGACCATGCCCAGAAGCGGGATCCGCACCTGAAGCAAGGGGCGAGCCTACGCAAAAACGTCACAAAGGGAGCCCGCCCGAGGCAAGCCGGCCAGCCTTTGAGCGGCTACTCGCCGTACATCTTCTGCTTCATCTCGCGGCGCTCTTGCGCCTCGAGCGACAGGGTCGCCGTCGGACGCGCCAGAAGGCGAGGCACACCGATCGGATCACCGGTCTCTTCGCAGTAGCCATAATCGCCCGAATCGATGCGCAGAATCGACTGCTGGATCTTCTTGAGCAGCTTGCGTTCGCGGTCACGCGTGCGCAATTCGAGGGCATGCTCTTCCTCGATGGTGGCACGGTCGGCAGGATCGGGGACGATGATGGTCTCGCGCAGATGCTCGGTCGTCTCCCCGGCATTTTTCAGAATTTCCTGTTCCATCTCCTGCAGGCGATTCTTGAAGAACGCGAGCTGGGCGGCATTCATGTAGTCCTTCTCAGGCGCCTTCAAGATCTCGGCTTCGGTAAGAAGCCGGGTACTTGCGGCCTTGTGCTCGCGCGCGGGCGCATGTGCGCGCTCGGCTGCAGGTTCAAGCGCGGATGCCGTTTTGGCGCTCGCCTTGACCGGGGCTTTCTTCAATGCCGGGGCTGCGCTAGGTTTGGCTGCCATTTTGATTCCTCTACTCTCTTAGTTGACCAGACAATGCCTAAGACCCTTTCTGATGGTCTCTTCGGGCAGGTTCCGGCCAATGAAAATCATTCTACTCGATCGCTTCTCGTCGGCCGTCCAGGGCCTTCCCAAATCACTTCCCATCAGCATGTGCACACCCTGGAAAACCACACGCCGATCGCTTCCTTCAACCCAGAGAACCCCCTTGTATCTCAGCATGTCCTCGCCATAGACCTGCACGATCGCCGAGAGAAATTCCTCGAGCTGCAGTGCCGAGAAGGGCTGCTCGGCATTAAACACGAATGCCTTGATGGCGTCATCATGCGCATGTCCGTGATGATGCTCATGATGCCCGGGCGCATCACCATGGCCGCGGCCGGCGTGCGCGTCAGGATGCTCGCCATCGAGAAAGCTCGGATCGATATCGAGGATCGACGTCAGGTTAAAGCCACGGATGTCAAGGATCTCCTCGATCGGCGTATCGCCGAAGTGGACGCTTTTGATCGGCGCGCGCGGATTGATTCTGACCAGCCGGGCCAGCAAGTCCTCACGCTCCTCATCGGAGATCAGGTCGACCTTGGACAAGAGCAGGCGGTCGGCAAAGCCGACCTGGCTTTGCGCCTCGGGCTGGCGCGTTAGCGTCTCCCCGCCGTGCTTGCCATCGACAACCGTAATGACACCATCGAGCAGGTAGTGCTCGGCGACCTCTTCGTCCATGAAAAAGGTCTGGGTCACGGGTCCGGGGTTGGCCATGCCGGTGGTTTCGATGATGACGCGTTCAAAGTCGATCGCGCCGTTGGCGCGCTTGGCCTGGAGCTCGCGCAGGATCCGCGACAGATCGCCGCGCACCGTGCAGCAGATGCAGCCGTTGTTCATCTCGACGATCTGCTCGCCCTCTTCGCGCACGAGCAGTTCATGGTCGACGCCCTCCGGCCCGAATTCGTTTTCGATGACGGCAATGCGATGGCCATGGCGCTCGCTTAGGATGCGATTCAATAGCGTCGTCTTGCCGGCGCCAAGAAAGCCGGTCAGAACAGTTACAGGAATCTGGGACGCACTCATTTACAGGTCCGGAAATGCCAACGGTCGCAAAGGGCGGGGGCGCGCGGGCCGCGACGAGAGGGCAAGGATTAGACCACACCCCATGTCGCACTGCAATCGCCAGGGCCAGGGCAGCTTTGTGCGAATTTGCCAAAAGCCGGCATGCAGCTAATAGCGCAGGTGCGGATCGACGACGTCAAAGAGGGGCTCGCCGCGCGCAAAGCGCGCCAGATTCTCGCCGATTTTCTGGCTGACGTTGGCAAGCGTCGATGGCGAGGCCCACGAGACATGGGCCGAAATGCGGACATTTGGCGCGCTATACAAGGACGCGCCCTTGGGCAGGGGCTCCGGATCGGTGACATCGAGCGTGGCACCAGCGATGGCCCCCTCGCGCAGCGCCCCTTCCAGCGCCGCCTGATCAACGAGGGCACCGCGCGAGACGTTAACAATATGTGCGCTGCGCTTCATGCTGCGCAAGCGCTTGCCATCGAGAATGTGCGTGGTTGCTTCATTTAGGGGCAGTGCCAGCACAAGGTGGTCGGCGTTTTCGATCACCGCTTCAAGGCTCGCCATGGTGATGCCGGCAACGTCGGCGGCAGGCTGGCGCCGGCAGGCCATGACGCGCATGCCAAAAGGACTGGCGAGCGCCGCGACACGCTGCGCGATCGAACCCCAGCCGATCAGCCCGAGCGTCTTGCCTTCAAGCGCGCCCAGCGGTCGTGAAGCCGTCTCGGCCTGGGTCGGCCACGGCTTGTGCCCGTCCTGCCAGATTTCAGGAATGCGCTTTTCGAACGTCAGCATCGCGCAAAGGGCATATTCGGCGATCGCAGCCGAGTTGGAACCGCGGGCGCAGGCCACAGGCGAAATGTCGAAGAGCCAGTCCGGGTATTGGTCAAGCCCGGCTGCCGCACACTGGACGGCGCGAAGGCTGCCGGGCCAGCCCGCGGGCTTGGGAGCGCTCCTGCCGCCTTCGCTTGGCCGGTGCAGATAAATCAGAAATTCCGCGTCGGCAGGCAAAGTCCAGGGGCCGGTTGCCGGCAGCGAATGCAGCTTGCCTACCACAGGCGCAGCACGCAGCCGCTCGTCGATACCAAAACCGAGATTGCTCGCGACCGTGATCTGTTTCCCTCTCGTTTCCATATCCCTTGGCTTTCGTTGGGCTGGCAAGCGCAATGCAAGCGCAAGGCAAGTGCATACAATGCAGGCACTCATTGTTGCCTTGCCGTTCGCTCATGCCGATTGTCGCCCTGGTGCTGCTGCTTGTTGCGGCGATATCGCATGCTAGCTGGAATCTGTTGGTCAAGCACGCCGCAGCATCGCGCCACTTCAACTGGTTCTATTCGACGGGCACGGTCGTTCTGTACGCGCCGCTGGCGCTTTGCATCGGCTATCGCGCGTGGCCATTCGTGACGCCGGTGGTGATGCTTTGCCTGGTTGCGACCGGCATCCTGCACATTGGCTACTCGGAGGCATTGCAGCGGGGCTATCGTGCCGCCGATCTGTCAGTCGTCTATCCCGTGGCGCGCGGCACGGCGCCTTTCATCGCCTTCATCGGCGCGGTCGTGCTCCTTAGAGAAACGCCGTCCTGGCTGGCCCTTCTCGGGCTTGTTTTCGTCATCGCAGGCGTGTTTCTGATTGCAGGTGGCCCGCGTATCCTCAACGCCGCCACGGCCAGGCGCGGGCTCGCCTGGGGCGCCATGACCGCCGTGCTGATTGCCGCCTATACCCTGGTTGACGGCTACTCGGTGAAGGTGCTCTTCGTGTCACCGATTCTGGTTGACTATGCGGGCAACACCTTCCGCGCGATTGCGCTCGCACCGAAAGCGCTGCGCGATCGGGATGCGCTTTTTTCCGACTACAGGCAACACTGGCTGCCCGCGCTTGGCGTGTCGATCCTTGGCCCTTTCGCCTACATCCTCGTGCTCTTTGCCATGACCCTTGCGCCAATTAGCCACATCGCCCCCGCGCGCGAAATCTCGATGGTGATTGGCGCCTATTTCGGCTCGCGCCTCTTCAACGAAGGTGCAAGGCGCACACGCACGCTTGCAGCGGCGATGATCCTGACCGGCGTGATGTGCCTGACGCTGAGCTGACGGCGCGCAACGGGGAGCCGCCCTCGTCTAGGGTCTTGGCGCAAAGCGCAGGGCGCTTTTTGCACGTGCCCGGGCCTTCTCGACTTCCCGATCCCTGGGCTTGGCACTCGTCGTGAGCGAGCCGATCAGATGCGAAGCCGCCCGCGCAACGTCGGCCACCGCCTCATCGAATGCCGCCTGGTTGGCCTTTGCCGGCGTGTGAAATCCGCTGAGTTTGCGTACGAACTGCAGCGCCGCGTCGTGAATTTCGGCTTCAGTCGCAGGCGGCTCGAAGTTAAACAGGGTGCGGATGTTCCTGCACATGGGAGCTCCTTGATTTTTCTTCTGCACCTCCATCGTACTAGAGCGCCGGCAACCTTAGCCGGTCTGAATGCCAGGCACGCGGCGCACGCCAGGCGAGGCGCGATCCAGATTCAGCGGTGCACCAAAGCAATTGCGCAAGCGCGTGCACCCCTGCCTGCGCAGCCGTCGTTGGCGCACAGCAACAACTCAGCGCCAGAGATCGTACGCGCTATGGCCAATTGCACAAGGCGCGTTGCCTGCGTACCATTGCGCGGTAGCCCAATCCGCATCAATAGCCAGGATGAGGCATCGATTGTCATCCCCCTTTTTTTTTGAGCGCGCCATGAAAAAACTCCTGCGACACTCGCTTTTCGGTGTCTGCGTCCTCCTGCTTTTCACGTCGTCGTTCGCACGCGACTGGAGCACCATCAGGATCGGTGTCGATGCGACCTACAAGCCCTTTACCTACAAGACCGCAGATGGACAATTCACCGGCTTTGACGTCGACATTGCACGTGCGCTTTGCGCTGAAATGAAAGCGCAATGCAGTTTTGTCGAATCGAACTGGGATGGCATCATCCCGGGCCTGCAGGCAAGAAAATTCGACGCCATCATCTCGTCGATGTCAATTACCGACGAGCGCAAGAAGGCGGTGGCCTTCTCGGACAAGTACTACACGACCCCGGGTCGCGTCGTCGCGCCCACGGGCTCGACACTCTCCACCCCTGCCGCCTTCAAGGGCAAGCGCGTCGGTGTCTTGCGGGCCTCGATCCAGGAGACCTATGCCAAGCAAGTGCTGGCGCCCGCCGGCGCCGAGGTCGTCTCCTACGATACCGAAGACCAGGTCTATCTCGATCTGAAATCGAAGCGGCTTGACGCCATGGTGGCCGATCAGGCGCAAGCCGCCGAGGGCTTTCTGAAAACCCCCGATGGCCAGGGCTTCGCCCTGGTCGGACCGGAACTGACCGACCCGAAAATTTTCGGCTATGGCGCAGGCATTGCCGTTCGCAAGGGCGATACCGATCTGCGCGACCGCTTCAACGTCGCGCTGAAGGCGATCCGCAGCAACGGCACGTACAAGAAAATCAACGACAAATACTTCGATTTCGATGTCTACGGCGCAAGCGATTGATCTTGTTCGACCCGTATCTCGTCAATATCATCGAGGGCGCCTGGCTAACGCTGGTGGTGGCCTTCGGCTCGCTTCTGATTGCCATCGCCTTGGGCCTGGCCGGCGCCTTGGGCAAGCTCTCGCGCTTTCGCGCCTTGCGCATTGTGGCCACGCTGTATTCGAGCGTTGTGCGCGGCGTCCCCGACCTGGTCCTGATGCTCCTGGTTTTTTACGGCGGCCAACTCGCCATCAACCAGCTCTTGAGTCTGTCGGGCTCTAACGCAAGCGTCGACATCGATCCGCTCAGTGCAGGAATTGCGACCATCGGCTTCATCTACGGCGCGTACCTGACCGAGACCTTTCGCGGTGCCATTCTTGCCATCCCCCCGGGCCAGGCCGAAGCCGCGCGCGCCTTTGGCATGTCGAGCGCACGCGTGGTGATCTCGATCATCACGCCACAGATGATCCGCTTTGCACTGCCGGGGTTCACCAATATCTGGCTGGTCCTGATCAAGGCCACAGCGCTGGTGTCGATCATCGGACTGACCGACATGATGTATCGCGCCAAGCAGGCCAGCGGCGCAACGCACGCAGCGTTTGTCTACTTTCTCGCCGCAGGTGCCGTCTATCTTCTGATCACCACGGTTTCGCTGTGGATTCTTGGTGCCTTGATGCGGCGTTTCTCGCGTGGCGTCAGGCAGGCGAGCGCCTGATGGACTTCAGCGTCATCTTCACGGCCGAGTCGATGCGCATCTACGCCCATGGCGTTCTCGTCACCCTCGAGCTGCTGGTCCTGTCGCTCGCCCTGGGAGCGCTCCTTTCCCTGCCGCTTTCGATCCTAAGGGCGAGCAATCGCGCGCTTTTATCACGGCCGGTCTGGCTTTTCACCTACCTGATCCGCGGCACGCCCCTCTTGTTGCAGGTCTACATGATCTACTACGGCGTGGCGCAGCTGCCCTGGGTGCAAGCGCGCTGGAACGACATCTGGCCCTGGACCTGGTTCAAGGGACCGCTTTTTTGCACCGTGCTCGCCTTCACCATCAACACCACGGCCTATACCGTTGAAATCGTCGCCGGCGCACTAAAGGCAACCGCGGTGGGCGAAATCGAGGCGGCAGCGAGCCTGGGCATGAATGCGCGCGTGCGGCTCATGCACATCATGCTGCCCTCGGCACTGCGGCGCTGCCTTCCGGCCTACGGCAACGAGGTGATCCTGATGCTGCAGGCGACATCGGTTGCAAGCGTGGTGCCTTCCCTTGTCGATCTCACCGGTGCTGCGGGCAGCATCTACGCGACCTACTACCTGCCCTTTGAAGCCTACATTACGGCAGGCGTGATTTACCTCGCCATGACTTTCGCATTGATCGCGCTTTTGCGCGGCGCCGAGCGTCACTGGGTGAGAATCGCCTATCCCGGGGGAACCTAGAGCATGCAGCGCCGCCTTCATCCGCTTCTATCGAATACGCCAGGCACAAGGCGGGAGATCGAAAGCCTGAGCTTCGGGCGCTGCCAAACGGGCAGGAAAGCCTACCTGCACGCCGGCCTGCATGCAGACGAGCCTCCGGGTCTACTGGTCCTGTTTCATCTTGTCGATCTGCTCCTCGCCGCCGAAGGGCACGGCAGCATTGCGGGCGAAATCGTGGTCGTGCCTCTGGCCAACCCGATCGGCATGTCCCAGGGTCTGTTGCATCACCAGATGGGTCGCTTCGAGCTGCATTCGAGCGAGAACTTCAACCGCAACTATCCTGATCTGACCGCCTTCATCAGTGATGAAATCATCGATGGCCTGGGTCCTGATGCCACTGCAAACGCGCAGCAACTGCGCAATACCGTGGCGCGCGCCCTGGCCGACGCCAAGGCCACGACCGAGCTCGACGCCTTGCGCATCACGCTTGTCTCGCTCGCCCACGACGCCGACATCGTCCTCGATATCCATTGCGACGACGAAGCCGTCATGCACCTTTACACCGAGACACCTTACTGGCAGCACGCCGAGCCGCTGGCCCGCTACCTGGGGGCGAAGGTGACGCTTCTTGCCGAAGGCAGTGGCTCGGCTGCTGGCGGTGCCTTTGATGAAGCCTTGTCCGGCCTTTGGTGGCGCATTGCGCGCACGCGCGCGGCACAATCGAAGACCGTACCGGTGCTGCCTTTGGCCTGTTTTGCTGCGACGGTCGAATTGCGCGGCGCGGCCGACGTGTCGCACGCGCTGGCAAGGCACGATGCGCAGATGCTCTATGCCTACCTGTGCAGCGCCGGCGTGATCGACGAGGCCGCACCGCCGCTGCCGCCCCTACTGGGCGAGCCCACGCCCCTGTCAGGCTCGATGCCGTGCCTGGCACCGCACGGCGGTGTCGTCGCCTTTCACGTCGACGTCGGCAGCCACGTCGATGCGGGCGATGCGATCGCCGACGTCATCGATCCGGTGTCGCGGCAGGTCAGTACCGTGACTGCGCCTGTTGCCGGATGCTTCTACGCGCGAACCGCGGTGCGCACGGCGCGCGCCAACCAGTCGCTTGGCCGGATTGCCGGCGGCCAGGCCCTGCGCGCCGGCCCGCTTCTTGGCGCATGAGCGCTACGCTCAAACTCGACGTCAGCGACCTGCACAAGCACTATGGGCAGCACCACGTCCTAAAGGGCGTAAGCCTGACTGCGCAAAGCGGCGACGTGATCGCCATCATCGGCTCTTCGGGCAGCGGCAAGAGCACGCTCTTGCGCTGCATCAACCTGCTCGAGCGACCCCACGAGGGACGAATTTGCGTCGCCGGCGAGGCGCTTTCGCTCGTGCGCCATCGCGACGGGTCATTGCACGCGAGCGATTCGCGCCAGCTGGCGCGGATTCGTGCCAAGGCGACGATGGTTTTCCAGCAATTCAATCTCTGGTCGCACCTGACGGCACTGCAAAATGTCGCGGCGGCACCGATCCATGTGCGCCGGCTCGAGCGCGCGAAGGCCCACGACCTCGCCCGCCAGTATCTGCACAAGGTGGGCATGGCGGAATTTGCCGACCGTTACCCGGCGCAGCTCTCGGGTGGCCAGCAGCAGCGCGTGGCGATCGCCCGTGCACTTGCGATGGAGCCCGAAATACTTCTGTTTGACGAACCGACTTCAGCGCTCGATCCCGAACGCGTGGGCGAAGTCCTGCAGGTGATGCGCGAGCTCGCCCGCGAAGGCCGGACCATGGTGATCGTCACGCACGAGATGAATTTCGCCAGGGACATTGCAAGCCACGTGCTGTTCCTCGATGGCGGCGTGGTGATCGAGCAAGGCCCGCCCGAGGACCTGTTTGGCGCGCCCAAAAGCGAGCGTCTGAAGCAGTTTCTCTCGGGCAGCCAGCGCTAGCTGGCGCGCCTTAGCACCAGTCCCTTGAGATATTCGCCTTCGGGAAACGCAAGGCGCACGGGGTGGTCAAGACCTGCGCCTAAGCGTCGCTCAAGCACGACCTCGACATGGGCATCGGCGGCGGCACCGGCGACGATCTTCTGAAACAGGTCGATCGACACGCCGCCCGAGCAGGAAAAGGTCATCAGCCGGCCACCGTCTGCAAGCAGCTTTATCGCAAGCAGGTTGATGTCCTTGTAGGCGCGCGCCGCGCGTTCGACGTGACCTGCGGTTGGGGCGAACTTTGGCGGATCGAGCACGATCGTATCGAACTGACGCTGACGGTCACGCAATTCGCGCAGCGCCGCAAACACGTCGGCCTCGAGCCAGGTCGCTTCATCGCCTGCGAAACCGTTCAACTCCCAGTTGGCGCGGGCGAGCGCGAGTGCCTCACCCGAGGAGTCGATCGATAACACCGACTTGGCACCGCCTCGCCTTGCCGCGAGCGAAAACCCTCCGGTATAGCAAAAGCAGTTGAGGACGCGCTCACCGGCGATCTCGGCCAAAAGCGCGCGACTGTCGCGCTGGTCCAGATAAAAGCCGGTCTTGTGGCCGTTTCTGATGTCAACGAGATAGCGCAGGCCGTTCTCCTCGATTTCAAGCGGGCCTGGACTCAGTTCGCCATGCAGTGCGCCAGAGGTGCTGGCAAGCCCTTCCAGCGCGCGCACATCGGCGTCGGAGCGCTCATACACGACGCCGGCACCGGATAACGCGAGCAGCGCCTGCGCAATCCCGGCCTTGTGTGCCTCGGCGCCTGCGGCAAGGAATTGCGCGACCACCACATCGCCATAGCGATCGACGATCAGCCCCGGCAGACCGTCGGCTTCGCCGTGCACCCAGCGATAGGCGTTCGACGACAGCGGCATCAGCTCGCGCTCGAGCAGCGCCTTTGACAAGCGCTGCTCGAAGAAAGAGGCATCGATGGTCTGTGCCGGATCGAAACTCAACACGCGCGCGCGAATCTGCGACGACGGACTGTAGCTGGCAAGCGCCAGCGCGCGTCCGTCAGCGCGGCAGATGGCCACCGTCTCCCCGCTTCTGACGTCCTTGGGCGCGCGCGCGATCGCCCCGGAGAACACCCACGGATGGGCGCGCAGGAGCGAGCGCTCCTTGCCGGGCTTTAGGATCACCTGCGCAACCATCGCTTTGCTCCCTGAAACGACCGCGCCATTGTAGGATGGCAACTCCTCTAAAACGTATCTTTTCTTTGGTGCGGCAGCCCTTGCTGCTGTCTTCCCGCCCTCCATGAATCGACGCAAGCTCTTGCAACTCACGCTCGCCTCGAGCGCCTTTTCTCTTTTCAGAAACGCCCCTGCCATGCCGACGCCGCCTAGCGTATCGATTGCCAATGCCACGCTTGCCGAGCTCGAAGAAAAACTTCGCACCCGCGCGCTCACCAGCACGACGCTCACGCAGGCCTGTCTCGCGCGAATTGCACGGCTCGACAGGCATGGACCGATGCTGCATGCCATGCTTGAGATCAATCCCAAGGCAGAGGCCTTGGCGCGCGATATCGATGCCAGGGCAAAACCCGGCGGCGGTCGCCTTTTCGGCGTGCCGGTGCTCATCAAGGGCAACATTGCCACCGCCGACGCCATGCACACCAACGCGGGCTCGTTCGCGCTTGAATCGGGTTATGCGCGCCGTGACGCCCACATCGTGACAAGACTGCGTGAGGCCGGTGCCATCCTGCTTGGCAAGACCAATCTGTCAGAGTGGGCCAACTTCCGCTCGACGCGATCGGTATCGGGCTGGAGCGGGGTGGGCGGCTTGACGCGCAACCCGCATGTGCTTGACCGCACTGCAAGCGGCTCAAGTTCAGGCTCGGCAGTCGCAGTCGCAAGCGGCATGTGCACGGTTGCCGTCGGTACCGAGACCGATGGCTCGATCGTTTCTCCCGCCTCGTGCAACGGCATTGTCGGCATCAAGCCGACGGTCGGGCTGGTCAGCCGCGACGGCATCATTCCAATTTCGCACACGCAGGACACGGCAGGCGCGATGGGACGATGCGTTGCCGATGCCGCGACATTGCTTGCCGTCATCGCCGGACCCGACCCTCGCGATCCTGCCACGCGCGCTGCGAAGCCGGTCGATGTCCTCTCCGAGCTCTCGCCCCTGGGCCTTAAGGGCAAGCGCATCGGCGTCGTGCGCTCGGCCTTTGGCAAGTCGCCAGAAGTCGCTGGTCTCGCCGAGCAGGCGATTGCCGTCTTGCGTGCGCAAGGCGCGATCATCATCGATGGCGTCGATCTGCCCGCGAGCGAAAAGTACAACGACGCCGAACTGCTCGTGCTTTTGACCGAATTCAAGGTCGGTATCGCCAACTATCTGGGCGAATTCGCAGCCGAGGGCCAAGCGCGCGACCTGGCCAGCCTGATCGCCTTTAACCGTGACCATGCCGATCTTGAATTGTCCGAGTTCAACCAGGACCTTTTCGAGCAGGCCGATGCAACCAAGGGCCTGGCTGATGCCGCCTATCTTGCGGCGCTTGCCACCTGCAAGGACCTGGCACGCACCAATGGCATCGAGCTTGCGCTCGCGCGCGACCAGCTCGACGCACTGGTCGCGCCCACGGGTGATCCGGCGTATCCGATCGACCTCGTCAATGGCGACAGTTCCGGCGCGAGCTTTTCCTCGCCTGCAGCCGTTGCCGGATTGCCGCATGTGACCGTGCCGATGGGCGCCGTTCGCGGCCTGCCCGTGGGTCTTTCGTTTGTCGGTGGTGCCTACAGCGAGGCGGAGCTGATCGGCATGGCGTATGCCTACGAATCTGCCTCGCGCGCGCGCGTCGCGCCAAGCTTCCTCGCAACCGTAGCGCTGCTCTCGGCGGCGAAGGGCTAGCTAGACTAGCGGTATTGCTTGTAGTTTGTTTGGTGATCGATATCCGAGCAAAGTCTGCCGGCTCATTTCCGCCAGCGATGATGCAACTGCGTTACCGACTCACCGCAATCACGGTGGCAAGTCTGGTCTTGGCGGCGGCGTTTGGCAAAGAAATTTCTTGACCAAATAGATGTTCGAAGACGTGCTCGGTGCAGATCACGAGCGCCCATCATCGTTGGCCAGCCATCATCTCGATTTGCGCCATCGACGCACTGAAATGCGCCTGGAGTACGCACGCGACAGGGTCGCGGTCGTGACTTGCATCGCGTTCTTTCTTCAATTCGACAGCAACCGCCAGCTAGCGGCTGTCTCGTAGCTGCTCATTTGCTCGCCCTGGCCTAGGCGATTTATGATCCAGCGAAGTTGCTCGCACGCCGCGGAATCTCCCGCGGCATAGGTAGCCTCACCCTCACTTTCCATGACCAAGAAATCTATCCTTGGGGTTCTTTACCTGCTCGCTAGTGCCAGCTGTTACGGCGCAGACACCGCCCCGGCACCACTCACCTCGGGCGTCGATAAGCAGTATTTCGATCCAAGCGTACGTGTACAGGATGATTTGACGCGCGCGGTGAATGGCAAGTGGCTCGACACGGTCGAGATCCCTCCCGACCAGGCGTCATGGGGAAGCTTCGATATCCTTTACGAGGAAACGCAGAATCAGCTTCACGACATCGCAGAAGATGCGGTCAAGACGAGTTCACCAAGCCCACAAACCCGTCGGGTGGCCGATTTCTACACCAGCTTCATGGACGAGACCACGGTCGAGCAGCGAGGTCTTGCACCGTTTAACGCTGAGCTTGCAAAGATCGATGCCATCGAATCTCTTCCTGACGTGTACCGGGAAATAGGACATTTGGAAACGTTACAGGTCGGCACGCCACTCGAGATGAGCGTAGGTCTGGACCATCGCGATGCAACGCGCTACGTGGTGACGATCGAGCAGGGCGGACTTGGCTTACCGAATCGTGATTATTTTATTGAACTAAAGGACAAGCGATTTGCAGATGTGCGACGCGCATACACCAGGTTCGTTGCAGACCTCTTGAACTTGGCCGGCGATCGGCAAGCAGCACAGCTCGCACCACAAGTGATTGCCTTTGAAAGCGCACTCGCCAAAATCCAGCTGGACAATGTCGTCTTGCGTGATCCGGTGAAAACGTACAATAAGGTCGCAATCGACGCGTTACCTGCGCTCTCTGCAAAAATCGATTGGACCGCATACGCTGATGCCGCCGAGTACGGCCCCAAAGTGTCCGACGTCATTATTGGCGAGCCGAGCTACATCAAGGCGCTTGGTCTCCTCATCCAGAAGACGCCCATTCCCGTGCTCGAGGCTTACTTGAAGCTGAGATTTCTGGATCGCTTTGCATCGGTGATGCCCAAGGCGTTCGTGGACGCAGGTTTTGCATTTAATTCCGGCGTGCTCAATGGCGTCCCGCAACAGCGTCCGCGCTGGAAACGCGCGCTGCGGCTGGTCAATGCCACGATCGGCGACGATCTGGGTCAGGCCTATACCGCCAAGTATTTTCCTGCTGAACGCAAAGCCCGGATGGAACAGCTGGTTGGCAATTTGATTGCAACCTTTCATGCCAGTATCAACACGCTCGACTGGATGGGTGATCAGACCAAGAAGGAAGCCCAGGTGAAGCTTTCCAAACTCGCGGTCAAGATCGGCTATCCGAGTAACCCCAAGGATTATTCAGCGTTGGAAGTCAAAGCCGACGACCTGGGTGGCAATGTCTTGCGCGCCTACCACTTCGAGTACCAGCGCAACATCAAGAAGCTTGGCAGCCCTGTGGACCGGACCGAATGGTACATGACGGCACAGACGGTGAACGCGTATTTCAACCCCGAGCTCAATGAAATCGTGTTTCCAGCCGCAATTCTTCAGCCGCCATTTTTTAATGCGGCAGCCGAGGACGCTGTCAACTATGGCGGAGCGGGCGCTGTGATTGGCCATGAGATCAGCCACGGCTTTGACGACGACGGAGCGCAATACGACGGTGACGGTAATTTGCGCGACTGGTGGACCAAGGCCGATCACGCAGCATTCCTCGCGAAGACTAAAGCCTTGATTTCCCAGTACGACGCATATTCCCCTTTGCCTGGGTATCACGTGAAGGGGGCCCTCACCTTGGGCGAGAACATCGCAGACAATTCAGGGCTTGCGATTGCCTATAAAGCCTATCGCTTATCGCTGAGCGGTGCGGACTCGCCGGTCATCGACGGGATGACCGGCGATCAGCGACTTTATTTTGGCTTCGCACAGATCTGGCGCGGTAAAGAACGCGATGCGGCGATGGTTGCACAGCTCAAATCAGATCCGCATTCTCCCGACTATTTTCGCGCCGATGGCACAGTTCGTAACCAGCCAGGCTTCTACCAGGCTTTCGACGTGAAACCTGGGGACAAGGAATATCTTCCGCCGAACCGCCGCGTCATCATGTGGTGAAGATGGTGGGACGATCGACTGAGTCGCGATATGCGCATAGGCTCGGCACAGAGTGAGTCTCGAGCGGCGCCAATTTCTCGCTCATGGTTCTTAAGATTGCGGGACAATTCTTCATCGAACCAGGCCGTAGCGGACAACAATGCATACTGTATTCATTTCTACGCGGATGACCACTCTGAACAAAATTCGTGACTGGCTCCGGCGTACAGTCCCCTTGCAGGGACTTTGTCTGGGGTCAAATGGCATGTCCAATCGAGTACTGAGCCTGGCATTCATATTGAGCGCGCTGATCGTTTCGAAGCGGTTAAGAATCGGCACGAGCCGCTTGTCTGAAGACACGGAAAGGCCACGCTCGCAAAGGTAGGTGCCGATCTGGCAGTCAGCGGCGGTCCCGTCGTTTACCTTGTAGAACCTTTGTAAGAATTCAACGCTAGTTGTCGTCCTTCACCCGCGCGCGCAGCGCCTTGACGTCGCTCTTTTGCTTCTTGCCTTCGAGTCGCTTGATGCGCGAAGTCTGCGTCGGTCGCGTTGGCCGACGCGACTTTGGCACGATGCCGGCGCGCCGGATCAATTCGACGAGGCGCGCGATCGCAGCAACCCGATTCTTGTCCTGGCTGCGAAACACCTGAGCCTTGATGACGATGACGCCATCGCGCGTGATGCGCTGATCGGACATTCCAAGCAGGCGCTCCTTGTAGGCGGCGGGCAGGGACGAGCGATGGATGTCAAAGCGCAAATGCACCGCACTCGATACCTTGTTGACGTTCTGCCCGCCAGCGCCCTGGGCGCGCATGGCACTCAGTTCGACCTCTGCGTCAAGAAGCGAAATGCCGTTGGCAATCTCGATCATGAAAGCCTTTCGAGCGCGAACACAAGACCGGCTGAGCGACCGCTGCAAACGGCGCTTTCCTGCATTCTCGGCAGCGTGGCTGGCTGCGCTGCAGATCGCGTCTGCGAAATTCCCAGGACCGTTGCAAAGGCGTTGGCGCGCCTGCGCAAGTGCGGCTCTAGGCGGATAATGGCATCTGTCATGGCGCCGCCATTATCTAAGGAAAGCCCGTGTTTGGCTGGTTTGAATCGCTTGTCTCGCCGTACCCCGATGATGAACCCATCACGCCGCCGACCGGCTTCTTTGCGTTCTTGTGGGTTGCGGCCGAAGGCATCAAGCATCATTTCATGTGGATGACGCTTTTGACGGCGCTTTTGGGTGCCTTCGAAGCCCTGCTGTTTTCGATGCTCGGCCGCGTCGTCGACTGGTTAAGCGCGACCGATCCGTCGAAGTTGTTCGTCACGCAGCGCACCCACCTCATCGTGCTTGCCTCGATCCTGCTGGCAAGCCCGCTTGCCATCGCCTTGCAGACGATGATCAAGCACCAGGTCCTGGCCGCCAATTTCCCGATGCGCCTGCGCTGGAACTTCCACCGCCTGATGCTTGGCCAAAGCATGAACTTCTTCCAGGACGAGTTCGCAGGACGGGTCGCAGCCAAGGTCATGCAAACCGCGCTTGCCGTTCGCGACACCTGGTTCATGCTGACCGACATCGCGGTTTTCGTGTTGATCTATTTCATTACCATGGCCGGCGTCGCGGCGAGCTTTAACCGCTGGCTGCTCCTGCCCTTTGTCGCGTGGGTCGTGCTCTATGGCGTGGCCATGCGCTATTTCGTGCCGCGCCTGGGCGCCGTGGCTCGCTCACAGGCGGATGCCCGATCGATCATGACCGGTCGTATCACCGACGCCTACACCAACATTTCCACCGTGAAGCTTTTCTCGCATGGCAAACGCGAAGCGAGCTATGCCAAGGCGGCGATGGAAGAGTTCATGAAAAGCGCAAAGGGCCAGATGCGCCTTGTCACCGGCTTTGAGATTTCCAACCATACGCTTAGCATGGTCCTGATCGCAGGCACCGCCGGTGTCTCGCTGTGGCTTTGGAGCGAGGGCCGGGTCGGCGTCGGGGCGGTTGCGGCGGCCACGGCCATGGCGCTGCGGTTAAACGGCATCTCGCACTGGGTCATGTGGGAAATGGCGTCGCTCTTTGAGAATGTCGGCACGGTGCAAGACGGCATCAACACCATTGCCCGCACGCGCACGCTCAATGACGCCGTCAATGCAAAGCCGCTCGAGGTTCCATTTGGCGCGATCCGCTTTGAAAATGCCAGCTTCGCCTATGGCGGCAAGCAGCGCGTCATCGACGGCTTCAATCTTGAGATTCGACCCGGCGAAAAAATCGGCCTGGTCGGGCGCTCGGGCGCGGGCAAGTCAACGCTCGTCAATCTGCTCTTGCGCTTTTACGACCTGCAAGACGGCCAGATCCTCATCGATGGCCAGAATATCGCCAACGCCACGCAGGAGAGCCTTCGTGCCAACATCGGCATGGTGACCCAGGACACGTCGCTTTTGCATCGCTCGGTGCGTGACAACATTCTTTACGGTCGCCCGCAAGCCACCGATGACGACATGAAGCGCGCCGCAGCCGGTGCCAAAGCCGACGTCTTCATCACGTCGCTCGCCGACGCACGCGGGCGCACCGGCTACGATGCGCACGTGGGCGAGCGCGGCGTGAAGCTCTCCGGCGGTCAGCGCCAGCGCATTGCGATTGCCCGTGTCATGTTGAAAGACGCACCGATCCTGCTGCTTGACGAGGCGACAAGCGCCCTCGACTCGGAAGTCGAAGCAGCCATCCAGACCAGCCTTGCAAGCCTGATGGAAGGCAAGACGGTCGTTGCCATCGCGCACCGGCTCTCGACGATTGCGGCGATGGACCGCCTCATCGTGCTTGACCACGGTCGCATCGTCGAGGAAGGAGACCATCGCACGCTGCTTGCGAAAGGCGGCCTCTACGCGCGGCTTTGGCAGCACCAAAGCGGTGGTTTCCTCATCGAGGACGACGAAGATCTCGACGAGATCAGGGATTCCGTTGCCGCCTGAGCTCGGCTAGCGCTGCAGCAGCGCTGCGAGCGCTGGCCGCTGGTGCAACAGAATCGCGTTCTCAAGCGGCCTTGGCCGCACCAGCTCGACGTCTTGCACCGTATGCGCGCCGGGGCGCCTCGCGCGATTGATCACCCCCGCTGCCGGACAGGCGCCGTGGTTCAGATAATACAAAGCGGTTCCAAGGCGTATCTCGTTGGGATCGCCAAGCGCGTGGTCAAAATCGTCTGCAACCATGCAGCCCGCAAGATTGTTGGCCGTAGAGCCCGTCCCGCCGGGAATGAAGCCATCAGCGTAGCCACCAAAGCCGGCGTTGTTGACGCCTTCAAACTGGATCGTGAAGTAGGTCGTGCTGCAATTGTCCTGGGGATAAAAACCATAGGGCTTGCCACAGGTCGTATCTCCAACAGCGATGACGTTCACACCCACGCCACGCAGGCCGTTGATCACGGCTTCGCTCGCCGAGCAGGTGCCGCTGCCTACGATGACAAACACCCGCGACAGGTTCAGGTGCGGCAGCGGCTCGCCCGCAGGCACTGAAAATCCCTGCGACGTCTGCCAGAACGGCGTGATGTCTTCTGCCGCGGTGAAGTTGAACGGATTCTTGTTGTTGAAGCTCTCGGCCTCGAAGGTCGCAGAAGCGGTGGTGGCCGAACTTGAGATCATCGAGGCCAATTCACTGGCAATATCCAGGTAGCCGCCGCCGTTGTAGCGCAAATCGAGCACGAGATCGGTGATGCCCTGGCCACCGTTGGCCTGGCTTAGCGTCGTCACCGCATTGATGAGCGCGGCTTCGGCGGTGGCGATATGTTCGTTAAAGAGCATGTAGCCCACCGTTGCATTGGGCGCGGGAAGGACGCCGACGTCCTGCACGGGCACTTCGGCGAGCACCTGCGCGGTCAGTGACACGTTGATGGTCTGCGTACTTGCTGGTTGTTCCAGCGTGAAGGTGTAGGTCTGCCCGGCCGTGGGCGTAAAGATGCCATCGTTGAGGGTCGTGACGTCCGAGCCGTTGACGACATCGACGCCATCGACGTCAAGGAAGGTCATGCCACGCGTGATGCCTATGGCCGCCGCAGGTGAACCCGGGTCGACGTAAGCCACAACGACGTTGCGCGGTGGCGATCCGGCAAGGATCGCCGCGGTGAAACCAAAGGCCGCGACATTACCGCTATTTTCCAGGGCATCGTACTCGGTCGTGACATAGGTGAAGTGGAACTGGTCCTTGGGCTTGCCCGACGCCGTGAATAACATCGAGCGCTGGGTATTGAAGTAGGCGTCGACGACCTGGTAGTTGCTCGTCACCGTCTCGGTGCCGGCGCTGTTGTTGCTCGGATCGACGTAGGGCACGGTCGCGCCAATGTAATAAGGCGCAGTCGATACCGCCGTGATATCCGGATACCAGAGGTAAGTCAGATTCGAATAGGAGGCGATCCAGCTCATCTCGGTATCGAGGCTTCCGGGCTGGTCGTTATAGGGCTCACCGGTCAACGGATCGACCGCTGAGGCAGGCCTGGGCGCGGCGCAGCGCGCAGCCACCTTGCTTAGGGGCTGAATCAGCGCGGTCGTGGTGGTCGTCGACGTCGCGCTTCTAGGCGTGCTTGAGCCACCACCGCCACCGCCGCACGAGGCCAGAAGACAGGACGCTGCAAGGCCAGCCAAACGCAGCGCGCGCCGAAATGCATCTCGTCTCATGCCATGTACCCCGTCCCAGTCAAGCCGCGACTCTAACGTGCTGCCGCGATTAATCAAAGGCGATGTTGGGCGCGCCAGCGCAAGGAGTAAAACTACGAGCGCGAAAGGCGAGTGACAAAAGTCTCAAAGCGCTTGATTTCATGGACGAGGGGGCTACACTCGATATCACGGCATGTGGGCTTCGGATGCCGCGACCCTTGGGAGCTTTCATGAACGACTCTCGCTTACTTCTTGCCGCAGCCGTACTTGGCCTGGGTGCCTGCAGTACCCTGCCACCGGTGCAAACCGCGCAGGCAACACCTGGCGCCACGCGCCTCGTTCAGGTCACGCCTGACGCCGCGAAAATCAACGCCATCAACGATCTCGCCGCCCACGGTGTCGAGCCCCTGAAGGTCTACTGGATTTCGTATCCGCAAAAGATCACGGTGATCTCGGGCCCGAGCGCCGACTAGGACGGCTTGAGCGCTTGTCCAGCGCGTGCAAAGATTGCCTCTAGCGCCGCATCGCGGTTTGGCCCGTCCTGCGAAATCGCGACGCGAGCAAGTCGCGCGCTGACCTCTCCCGCCCCGCGGCATGCGGCGCAAAGCGACAGGCTTGGCGCAGCGATGCCTTGAAGCGGCCTACTTGGTGTCGTAGAGCGGCTTGTCCTTGTCGACGATGTGCACGGCAAAAATCTTCAGCGGTCCTGGACCGACTACCGTATAGCCACCGTGCAGGACATCGCGCAGGTTCAGGCCCTGCGCGCCGGTCTCGATCATCATCGGGTCCTTGCCTGGCACCTGCACCATCGTGCCCTGGATGATGTAGGTCGCCTCGACGCCATGGTGGATATGCAAGGCGATGGCGTCACCGGGCATGAAGGTCGTGATCGATGTAATCACTTCCATTCCCGGAGCGCCGGTCAAATCGGTTCTCTTGCCTTCGACCCGTTGCGCAGGTGGATCGAGCGCGAGAGCAAGCGGAGTGAACGCCAAGAACGCCAAGGCCGCGCCAGCGGCAATCAGTGGGCGAAGTGCAAACATGAAGTCTCCTGTGTTTTAGTGCGCCATGGACTGCCACGTCCTTTGTCTGAAGGACGACGTGCATGACGATCGCGCGGCATTTGTCGTTGTCCTGGGCGCGCCGCACACGGCCCAGCGCCAGCTTCAAGTATATCCAGCGGCAAGTCGAGCGCCAAAGGTCGTGGTCCGGAGCTGCCCCAAATCGCCGCTGGCTGCCGTGTCGGCATTTCCGCAAGGTTGCGCGCGGGCGACACTGAAGGCTTGCCCTTTCCGTGGTAAATTTGGTCGCAAATGGAAGCAAAAGCGGGAAGCAAGAGCGATCCTCTCGCTTCTTCACACCAACCGGGTGCAAGAGGCTCTGGCCCGGGCACAAGGCAGCCCCGTCACCTTGTGCACCGGGACGGTCCTTGACGTGTCCCACCCCTAACCTGCCGCCGGCCGATGAGTTCACCCGCCGAGTTGTGTCTTTTGTTCGCAGATGTGGCCGGTAGCACCCGACTCTACGAGACCGTCGGCGATGCAGAAGCGCTGCGCGCGGTCGAGCGCTGCCTGTCGGTGATGCGCCGCGTCACCGAGTCCTATCGTGGGCGGGTGATCAAGACCATCGGCGATGAAGTCATGTGTGCCTTCGCATCAGCCGAGGCCGGCATGCAGGCGGCAAGCGAGATGCAGCAGCGCATTTCCGAATTGCCCCCGCTTGGCTCGATCCAGCTTGCCATTCGCGTCGGATTTCATTTCGGGCCGGTGGTCGAAGTCGATGGCGATCTCTTTGGTGATACGGTGAATACGGCCGCACGCATGGCAGGTCTTGCCCGCGCGAACCAGATCTTCACGACGCAAGCCACGGTTGACGCCCTGCCCGAATTGTTGCGCGCCTCGACGCGCGACCTCGACGCATTTTCCGTCAAGGGCAAGGCCAACGATGTCCAGGTCTTCGAAGTCATCTGGCAGGAAAACAGCGAACTGACGATGAAGGTGCAAGCCTCGGCGCAGTTCCGACGCGCTGCGGTGACGCGGCTCAAACTGCGCCTGCAGGGCATCGAGATGGTGCTTGACGCGTCCAGCCCGCCGCTCGTGATGGGGCGCGAAGCCGGTTGCGGTCTGGTCGTGCGCGACACACATGCCTCACGCCAGCACGCGCGCATCGAGCGCCAGCGCGACAAATTCGTGCTCTTTGACCAGAGCACCAACGGCACCTACCTGAAGATCGGCAATGAACAGGCGGTGCTAAGGCACGAGATGATGCCGCTGCAGGGGGCAGGGCTGATCGGCTTTGGCCAGTCGGTCGACGATGCCGGCAGCGAAGCCCTGCAATTCGCCATCATCACCCAGGAGTGAGCGCAGCGTTCATGGAACGGCAACTCGGCTCACGCGACTGATCCGTCGGGCGCCGATGTTCGACGCGTGACCGGCCACGTTTGATCTCGACGCGGCTCGTCACGCGCCGGGAATCCGATTCCGCCTAGATCGTCATGCGCTTTAGCACGTCCGGATTCTTCACCACCTCATCGCGCCTGATCGGCGCAGCCTCGATCAGCCCGGCAGGCGGCAGCGTCTCGAGCCTGGCGAGGGTTGCGGCGTCGGCGCAGGCGGCATCAAACGACAGATGCACAGACGCCGCGCTGACATTGGACACCGACAGGCAGTTCTTGCCGAGCTTGCGATTCAGGGGCACGAGGATCACCGCCTGGACCGCGTCGCTTGGCGAGCCGGCAGCACTTGACAGGGTGGTATCGATCACCGTCGCGCCGCCGGACTGCGGCACCTGGGTTGCCGAGAGCACCGAGCTTAGGCCGTTGATCTCGGTCAGGAGCGCATCGCCCACGCGCGGTGGCAGACCCGAGAGCTCCAGTCGCACCTGCTGCGTCGGGTAATGGAAGTACTCGAGAAAAAATGCCTTGTTGAATTCGTCGCCGACCAGCCGGCCGACGTCAGCTAACGCCTGCTCCTCGGAATTCCACGCCTGTTTCTCGGGGATCTTGGTGTTGTAGTAGATGTCCTCGCCGCTTTGACGATCGACCGCCTTGACGGTCCAGGACGTCAGCACGTACTTGTCGATTTCAAGTCCGGAGGCGGCAAGCCTGGTCGAGAGCTTCTTGAAGCGCACTTCGCCGTCGATGCCGAAATCGGCCTGCTTGGGCGCAGTATCGTCGCTGATGACGCGAAAGCCGAAAGAGCGGATGCGCTCGGCAAGCAGGTTTTCTGCGATCGGCGAGGGCGTCGCCGGCCCGTCCGGGGCGCTATCTGTCGAGCGCGAGGCGATATGCACGGCAATCTTCGGGTCGCCGTTCTTGCGGATGAATTCGATGCGCTCGTCGGTGGACATCTGGTTGAGCGACTTTTGCACCGCGCGCAGGTTGACAGTGGCGCGCAGCGTCGCCGACATCAGGCCATCCTGGCCGACGACGGGCTGCTGTTCTTCGAGCACGGCCTTGATGAATTCGCCGTTTCTTGCGAGCAGCTTGTCACGCACCACGGCGTAGTTGCGATCGAGCGAATTCTGCTCGACATAAAGGGCCGCCGCCTTCTCGACCAGTTGCCGCCGCGCATCTTCGAGCACGGCGTTATGCAGCGCTTCGGGATTGCTGGCATAGCGCTGATCGGACGGATCGGCAATGCCAAGCGCGCTCATCACTGCCGTGCCGTTATCACTGGGTAGCGCGGGCGGTGGTGGCAGGCTGGCAGCCACCGGCGCCGCAGCAGGTGCAGCAGGGAGCGCCTGCGGCGCCGCGCCGTTGCTTGCCACCGATGCGCCCTGGGCGCCCGGCTGGCCAGCGTTGCGGTTAAAGACGACATAGCCAATGCCAAGGACAACCAGCAGCACGATCACCGCAGCGCCGATGATCATGGCGTTGTTCGAAGGCTTGCCCGCGCCCGCCGAAACCCCGGGCAATCCGGGCGGCACCGGTGGCACTGGCGGTGCCGGCGGGACCGGAGCGATCTTGAAGCCGGCTTGCGCATCGGCAAAGCCCGGGTTGACGAGGGTGGTCTGCGACGAACGCGTGTTGACGACCGTGGCATCGCTTGAGCCTGCCGTTCCCGCCGCCATGATCGCATCACGGAATTCCCTGGCGGTCTGGTAGCGATCTTCGGGACGCTTGGCGATCGCCTTGCGGACCACGGCGTCAAACATCAGCGGCACCTGCACGTTCAATTCGGACGGCAGCGGCGGATTCTCCTTCAGGACCTTGTGCATGATGGTCGTGAAAGCGCCCGTGAACGGCCGCTCGCCGGTCAGGAACTGATAGAGCACAACACCGGCCGAAAAAATGTCGGAGCGGCCATCGACGGTCTGCCCCATGAACTGCTCGGGCGACATGTAACTTGGCGTGCCCAGCACCGAGCCTTGCTGGGTTAGCGTTGACGACTCGAGGCGGGCGATGCCGAAGTCCGCGACTTTCACCGTGCCGTTGGCGAGGATGATGATGTTGGCCGGCTTGATGTCGCGATGGACCACGCCCTGGCGGTGCGAATAGTCAAGGGCGTCAAGCAATTCCCCCATGATGCGGCGGATGTCGGCAATCGGGAAACGCTGCTCGGTGTCGAAGTAGTCCTTGAGCTCGCGGCCCTCGACAAATTCCATGGCAATGAAGACCGTGCCGTTGTCTTCGCCGAACTCGTA
>CAJCIC010000069.1 GCA_903970185.1 Gammaproteobacteria bacterium | reverse complement strand
CACGCTTCGTGCCAGCGCTTCGATGCCCGCCGCATCGGTGATGAGGCCGAGTTCGTCGCGCAACCACTGCACCGCCGAGCCCGCCGAAAAGACGCTGCCCTCGAGCGCGAACCCGCCAGACCCGGCGGCGCCAGCGGCAAGCGTCGTAAGCAGGCCATGGTCGGACTCGCGCGCATCCTGGCCGGTATGCATCAACATGAAGCAGCCGGTCCCGTAGGTGTTCTTGACCTGGCCGGCCTTGACGCAGCCCTGGCCGAAAAGCGCTGCCTGCTGATCGCCTGCAACGCCACGGATCGGCAGGGCGGTGCCAAGCAGTTCGTGCCTGGCATCACCAAAGTCGCCCGCCGAGCCGCGCACTTCAGGCAACAGCGCGGCCGGAATGTCAAAGCGCTCGAGAAGTTCTTCATCCCACTGGCATTTGTGGATGTCAAATAGCAGCGTGCGCGAGGCATTGGTGATGTCGGTGACATGCAATCCGCCAGAGAGGTTCCAGATCAGCCACGAATCGATCGTGCCAAAGGCGAGCTCCCCTCGCATTGCGCGCGTGCGGGCTGAATCGACATGCTCGAGCAGCCAGGCGATCTTGCCGGCGGAAAAATAGGGATCAAGGACGAGTCCGGTGCGCGCCTTGACGAGATCAAGGTGACCGGCGCGCGCTTGCGCTTCGCACCAGGGCGCGCAGCGCCGGTCCTGCCACACCAGCGCGTTGTGGATCGGCTCGCCCGTCTTGCGATCCCAGATCACGCTGGTTTCGCGTTGGTTGGTGATGCCGATCGCCTTGATGTCGGCACTTGTGACGCCGGCATCGGCCATCGCCTTTCGCGCGCAGGCGAGTTGTGAGGCGAGGATCTCGCGCGGATCGTGTTCGACCCAGCCGGGCTCGGGGTAGATCTGCGTTAACGCCTCCTGGCCGATGCCGTGCGGCGAGCCATCCTCGCCAAAGACGATCGCCCGTGAACTTGTCGTGCCCTGATCGAGTGCGAGGATCAACGCCATGGGTCTCCTTTTGGGTGGGTCGCGAGCGGCAAGCCCATGATGTTGGACGTCCTCGATCGCATATAATCTGAACGATTGTCCCGCAAACTGTCGCCAAAGTCGCAACCGGTCATATGAAAGCCGCAGAAATCCGCAGCAAGTTTCTCTCGTTCTTCGAGTCCCACGGCCACACCGTGGTGCGTTCGTCCTCGCTTGTCCCGGGCAACGATCCGACGCTGCTTTTCACCAATTCCGGCATGGTCCAGTTCAAGGACGTGTTCCTTGGCACCGACAAGCGCCCCTACACCCGGGCGGTCTCGGTACAGCGCTGCCTGCGCGCCGGCGGCAAGCACAACGACCTCGAAAATGTCGGGTATACCGCGCGCCATCACACGTTTTTCGAGATGCTTGGCAACTGGTCATTTGGCGACTACTTCAAGCGCGACGCCCTGGTCTGGGCATGGCAGCTCTTGACCGAAGTCTACGGCTTGCCCAAGGAGCGGCTTTGGGCGACGGTGTACCAGAGCGACGACGAGGCCTACGACATCTGGGTCAACGTCATCGGGCTTCCCGCTAAGCGCGTCGTGCGCATCGGCGATAACAAGGGCGCGCCCTATGCGTCCGACAATTTCTGGCAGATGGCCGATACCGGTCCGTGCGGGCCGTGTTCGGAGATTTTCTACGACCATGGGCCCGACGTCGCCGGCGGCCCGCCAGGCTCGAAGGACGAAGACGGCGATCGCTATATCGAGATCTGGAACAACGTCTTCATGCAGTTCGATCGCCAGATCGACAAGGACGGCAATGCGACGTTCACGACCCTGCCGGCACCTTGCGTGGACACCGGCATGGGACTTGAACGGCTTGCCGCGGTCTTGCAGCACGTCCACAGCAACTACGAAATCGATCTGTTCCAGCGGTTAATCGATGCGGCGATGCGTGAAACCGGCTGCAAGGATCGCGAGCACCCGTCGTTGCGCGTCATTGCCGATCACATCCGTGCCTGTTCCTTCCTTGTCGTCGACGGCGTGATACCGGGCAACGAGGGGCGCGGTTATGTCTTGCGGCGGATCATCCGGCGTGCGCTGCGCCACGGCAACAAGCTCGGCCAGACACAGCCTTTTTTCTATCGCATCGTGCCTGCCCTGGTTGCCGAGATGGGGCAGGCCTATCCGGAACTGGTGGCAGCGCAAGCGCGTGTGCAGCAGGTCCTAAGGCAGGAAGAGGAACGCTTTGGCGAGACGCTTGAACACGGCCTGCGCGTGCTCGAAGGAGCACTCGCAGCACTGCCGGCGGACGCAGCGCCGCAAGTGCTCGATGGGGCGACGATCTTCCTGCTCTACGATACCTACGGCTTTCCGGTCGATCTCACCGCCGACATCGGGCGCGAGCGCGGCATCGCACTTGATTTGGCCGGCTTTGAGAGCGCCATGGAAGGCCAGAGGCGAAAGGCCCGGGCCAAGGGCAAGTTCAAGGGCGCGGCGACTTTCGAATACGGCGGCGGCAAGACCCGTTTTGTTGGCTACGATCACCTGAAGGCCAAGGCGAGTATCGTTGCGCTCTATGTCGATGGCACGCCGGTCGATGCCATCGACGCTGGCGAGAACGCCGTTGTCGTGCTCGACACCACGCCGTTTTACGCCGAGTCGGGCGGCCAGGTTGGCGATAGCGGCGAGGTGATTGGAGCCGGTGCGCATTTCGAGGTTGTCGACACGCAGAAGATCCAGCCTGACGTGTTTGGCCATCACGGCATCTTGCAAAGCGGCAGGCTCGCCATCGGCGATCATGTGCTGGCCGAGGTTGACGCCGGAAAACGCGCGCGCTCGATGCGCAATCACTCTGCGACCCACCTGATGCACAAGGCCCTGCGCGACGTCCTCGGTGTGCACGTGCAGCAAAAGGGCTCACTGGTCGACGCCGACAAGACGCGCTTCGATTTTGCCCATGACGCGCCCCTCACGCCCGAGGAGATTTTTCGCATCGAAGAGCAGGTCAATCGCGAGATCCTGGCGAACGTTGCGACCCGCGTCAGGAACATGGCCTACGACGACGCCGTGGCAAGCGGTGCCATGGCACTTTTTGGCGAGAAGTACGGCGACGAGGTGCGCGTGCTCGACATCGGTTCATCGACCGAGCTATGCGGCGGAACCCATGTCAGCCGCACCGGCGACATCGGTCTTTTCAAGATCGTCTCCGAATCCGGCGTCGCTGCAGGCATTCGTCGCATCGAGGCAGTCACGGGCGAGGGCGCCTTGGCACTCCTGCAGCACCTTGATGCGCAGGTGCACGAGGCAGCGGCCGCGCTTCGATCGGCCCCAGATGAGCTTAACGCGCGCATCGGACAGGTGCTCGCAAGCGTGCGTGCGCTCGAGCGCGAACTGGCCGCAGCCAAATCGCGGCTTGCAGCGGCACAAGGCGATGACCTGGTGTCGCAGGCGATCGATATTCGCGGTGTCAAGGTGCTTGCAGCGTCGCTCGCAGGCGCCGATGCAAGGCAGTTGCGCGAGACCATGGATCAATTGAAGGACAAGCTCAAAAGTGCGGCCATCGTGCTTGGCGCTGTCAATGACGGCAAGGTTGCGCTGATTGCCGGAGTCACCGCCGATGCCACTGCTCGCCTGAAGGCGGGTGACCTGGTCAATTTCGTCGCCCAGCAGGTCGGTGGCAAAGGCGGCGGCAAGCCCGACATGGCGCAGGCCGGGGGCACCCTGCCCGCGAATCTGCCCGCAGCGCTAAAGAGCGTGCGCGCCTGGGCGGACGCCAAATTGTGATCGACCGACAACGCCTTTTCGCCCTGCTGGCAGGGGTTCTCGCCTTGTCGAACTCGGCGTGCACCGTGCTCTCTGCAGCAGACGCGGCGGGCAGTGTCGCCGTCAGCGCGGTTGGCACTGCAGCCAACGTCGCCGTGGGCACTGCCGGGCTCGCCGCGGACGCGACGATCGGCACCGTTCGCGCCGTCGGCGGTGCTGTCGCTGGCACCGCCAGAGCGATCACGCCGTGAGCGATGCTGCAGGCGCGAGCTGGACTTACTGCCCGCGTTGCGCGACGCCCCTTGTCAAACGTCACGAGGCAGGCGCCTTGCGCCTTGCCTGCCCGGCCTGCGAATTTGTCCACTGGGACAACCCGCTGCCCGTGATTGCGGCGCTGATCGAATATGAGGGCAAGGTGCTGTTGGCGCGCAATCGCGCCTGGAGCAACGGCATGTTCGGCCTTGTCACCGGATTTCTCGAGCGCGACGAGACGCCGCAAGCGGGCGTCGCGCGCGAGGTCAAGGAAGAAACCGGCCTGAAGGTGGAATCAACCGCGCTCATCGGGGTCTACGAGTTCATGCGAAAAAACGAGGTCATCATGGCCTATCACGCGATCAGCTCCGGAACGATAGAATTGGGAGAAGAGCTCGCTGACGTGCGGCTCGTCGCGCCCGAGCGCTTGCGACCCTGGCCGATGGGGACCGGCTATGCGGTCGCAGACTGGCTGGCCGCGCGCGGACTGCCCTATAAGTTCATCGAGCTGCCGCTTATCGAGGCGACAGCGGGCGCTTCCTCTTAAGGACTGACATGCCGGTAATCGAATTTGATCGGGAAGTGGATGCGAGCGGCCTGAAATGCCCGCTGCCGATCCTGCGCGCGAAGAAGGCTCTGACTGGCATGGAACGCGGGCAAACGCTTAAGGTGATCTCGACTGATCCGGGGTCGGTGCGTGACTTCCAGGCGTTCGCGCGCCAGACCGGCAATGAACTGGTGCGCCAGATCGAAGCCGAAGGCGGCTGGGTTCACATTCTCAAGCGGCGCTAGGCCCCTACTCGACGCGAATCCACGTCTGCGAGCGTCCAAACAGCGGCACGCCGATGTAGCCGCGCAGCGACAGGGTGCGGTTGTCCGGTGCCACCACAACCGTCGCGTGGTACGTATTGCCGTTATTCGGATCCAGAATTTCTCCGCCGGTCCAGCTGCCGTCATCGCCGCGATGCAGGCCGTAGAGAATCGTCATGCCAAGGATCGGCGCATTCTTGCGCTCGCCGGCGCATTTCTCGCAATGCGGATTCTGGTCCTCGTTGGGCTCCTGAAACAGTTTGGCGATGCTGCCTCGCAACTCGCCGTTTGACTCGACGATCTTGACCAGGGCTTCTGCCTTGCCGCTCTCGTCATCGATGGTCTTCCAGATACCGATCGGGCTTGGCGCGTCGCCCGCGGCGATCGCCGGAGCAAGCACGAGTGACAAAAGGAGCAAGGTGAAGCGCATGCGTGCGTCCTTGGCTTGAATCAATCCATGGCCTGGTGCGGCGCGCCAAGACGGGCGCGCTGATCGCGCAGTTTCGCCAGCGTCGCGTGGTTCTGCTTGAGCTTGGCTTTTTCCTGCGCGATCACCTCGGCCGGTGCGCGACTGAGGAAACCGGGATTTTCAAGGCGCGGCGCAAGTTTTTCGATATCGACTTCGATGCGCTCGATTTCCCGACTCAGGCGCGCCACTTCTGCCGCGCGATCGATCTGAATCGACAGCATCAGGCGCGCGCTGCCGACAATTTCCACCGGCGCTATGCCATCGCGCGGCAGGTCTTCGACAATGCTGACGTCAGAGAGCTTGCCTAGCATCTTGAGAAACGGCACGTCCAACCCGGCGCTGTGCCTCTCGTCTTCCTTGTCGAGCGCGAGGATCAGGGGCACCCGTTGTGCCGGCGACAAGGACATTTCGCTTCTGAGCCTGCGCACCGCGTCGACCTGGGCCTTGAGCCTGGCCATCCACGATTCCGCGTCAACATCGAGCAGCGCATCGTCAAGCGCCGGATACGACTGCTGCATGAGCAGTGCGTCAGGCGCGAGCCCGCCCTCGATCAGGGGCGCGACCTTTTGCCACAACTCCTCGGTGATGAAGGGAATGATCGGGTGGCTCAGTCGCAAGGTGCTTTCGAGCACCTTGATGAGCACGTGGCGCGTTGGCTGCTGCACGGCCTCGGACTCGTCTTGCAGCGCGACCTTGGCCAATTCCAGGTACCAGTCGCAGTATTCGTCCCACGTGAACTGGTAGATCGCCGCGGCTGCCAAGTCGAAGCGGTAGCCGGCAAAGGCCTCCTCGACGGTGCCGATGGTGCGCTGCAGCCGGCTGAGTATCCAGCGCTCGGGCATGGTCAGTGCGGATTCGCCAGCACACGGTTTGTTGGCGCAGTTCATGAGAACGAAGCGCGTCGCATTCCACAGCTTGTTGCAGAAATTGCGATAACCCTCGCAACGGTTCAGATCGAAGTTGAGCGTCGTGGCAAAAGTCGACTGCGCAGCGAAGGTGAAGCGCAAGGCATCAGCGCCATACGACGAGATGCCCTTCGGAAAATTCTTCCTGACGGCCTCTGCGGCCTTTTCGCGATGGGCCTCAAGCAGAAGGCCGCGTACCGACTTCTCAAGCAGGGCCTCTGGCGTGATGCCATCGAGCACGTCGATGGGATCAAGCGTGTTGCCTTTCGATTTGGACATTTTCTGTCCTTCGGCATCACGGATCAGGGCGTGGATGTAGACGGCCCTAAAGGGCACCTGCTTGGTGATGTGCAGGGTCATCATGATCATGCGCGCGACCCAGAAAAAAATGATGTCGAAACCCGTCACGAGAACGTCGGAAGGCAGGTATCGGCGCATTTCCTCGGTGTCGCGCGGCCAGCCAAGCGAGCTGAAGGGAACGAGTGACGAGCTGAACCAGGTATCGAGCACGTCCGGGTCGCGCACCAGCGCCGTGCTCACGCCACGCTCTTTGGCCTGGGCGTTAGCCTCGGCTTCGCTTCGTGCGACGTAAACGTTGCCGGCATCGTCATACCACGCCGGGATCTGGTGTCCCCACCAGAGCTGGCGCGACAGGCACCAGTCCTGGATGTTGGTCAACCAGTTGTTGTAAGTCGATGTCCACTGCTCGGGGAAAAAGCGGATTTCGCCATCAGCGACGGCCTTCAGTGCCGGCGCGGCAAGTCCTTCCATGCGCATGAACCACTGCCTAGTCAGCATCGGCTCGACAATCTCGCCGGTCTTCTCCGAGCGGGGAACCTTGAGCACGTGCTTCTTGCGACCGACCAGAAGGCCCTGGGCCTTGAGATCCTCGAGGATGCGCTCGCGAGCGACGAAGCGATCAAGGCCGCGATAGGCAAGTGGCGCATCGTCCGTGATCTTCGCATCCAGCGTCAGCACGTTGATGGCAGCAAGTCCGTGGCGCTGGCCGACGGCCCAGTCGTTGACATCGTGGGCCGGCGTGATCTTGACGCAGCCGGTGCCAAATTCCATGTCGACATAGTCGTCGGCGATGACCGGGATGTCACGCCCGGCAAGCGGCAGGCGAAGGCTGTGCCCGACCCATTTCTGGTAGCGCGCATCGTTCGGATTGACCGCCACGGCAACGTCGCCAAGCAGGGTTTCCGGGCGCGTCGTGGCCACCGTCAGCGCACCACTGCCATCGCTTAACGGGTAGCTGATTTCCCAGAGAAAGCCTTCTTCTTCCTCGCTTTCGACTTCAAGGTCCGAGACCGCCGTGCCCAGTTTCGGATCCCAGTTGACAAGGCGAAAGCCACGGTAGATGAGGCCTTCGCGGTAAAGCCGCACGAACACTTCGCTGACGGCCTCTGACATGGCTTCGTCCATCGTGAAGTAGCCGGCATGCTGCCCTGAGGCGTCAGCGAAGTCCCAGTTTGCCGATGCGCCGAGGCGGCGCATCTGGCGCATGATGGTTGCGCCTGATTCGGCTTTCCATTGCCAGACGCGATCAACGAAGGCTTCGCGGCCCATGTCCTTGCGGCTCTGGCCAAGCGCACTTAGCTGGCGCTCGACGACGATTTGCGTGGCAATGCCGGCGTGGTCGGTGCCAACCACCCAGTTGGCGTCAAAGCCGCGCATGCGGTGATAGCGCATGAGGCAGTCGATCAGGCTCTGCTGGAAGGCGTGGCCGATGTGCAGCGTTCCCGTTACGTTCGGTGGCGGCAGCTGGATGGTATAGGCCGGCTTGGTGCGATCGCCGGCGCGAAACGCCCCGCTCGCTTCCCAGCGCGGATACCAGCGCGCCTCGATCGCCGCAGGATCAAAACTTTTCGGAAGGTCAGGCTCGTTGGGTGCGGCTGTCATGCAGGTTCAAGGCGATGGGGGCAAACCGCGATTCTATCGCGACCGTCGTCATCCAACCCCGGGCAACTGCTAGGCGACGACCTTGCAGGTATCGCGGCCAGCGGCCTTGGCCTGGTACAGGGCTTCATCGGCACGTCGCAAAAGCTCCGACGCCTTGACATCCGATGGCCTGAGCAAGGCGACCCCCATGCTGGCCGTGACCTTGAGAAGCGTGGCGCCACGCACCTGGAAAGCCGCCGTCAGGCGGTGCTGGATCTTGCGCGTCAAAAACAGGACTTCGTCAGCTGCGCGCACGCTGTGAAGAATGATCACGAACTCGTCTCCACCCAGGCGCGCCACGACATCATCGCTGCGGATGCTGGTCTCAAGGCGCCTTGCAAACTCGCGCAGGACTTCATCGCCGCAATCGTGCCCGAGCGTGTCGTTGATTTCCTTGAAGCGGTCAATATCAAGAAAGATCAGCGCGAAGTTCGACGCGCTCGCGCGCGCACGCTTAAACGTCGCATCGAGACGTTCATTGAACTGGTGACGATTGGCAATGCCGGTCAGGGCATCGACCTGGGCTAACGCCCAAAGGCGCGCCTCTGCCTGCTTGAGCGCAGTGATGTCGTTCATCAGCACGAAAATGCCACGCACATTGCCATAACTGTCGAGGTCCGGAACGCCACGCACCTGCACCTGGCGCTCGCCGGCCAAGGTCGGGATCGAGCGTTCGAAATCGACCGCGCGTCCCTTGAGCACGGTGTCGACGTGAGAGCTCACCTGGCGGAAGACGCGACGACCGTAAAACGACTGCAGGGGCTGACCGATCAGGCTGTCGCATTCCACGCCGAACCAGGCCGCGTGGGTCTGGTTCACGAAGGTGAAGCAAAGGTCGCAGTCAAGCCTTGCAATGAGCGCGGGCATGTTATCGGCAATCAGCCTCAAGCGAGCCTCGCTTTCCTTTAGGGCGAGTTCGGCAAGTTTTGCAGCCGTGATGTCGCGCGACGTCAAGGCGATGCCACCGTCGATCGGAACCACTTGCCGGCGGATCCATTTCGGCTTGCCCCGGACCATCATGTGGATGTCTTCTTCGATGGTCCTGGGCGACGTCGCAGCACGCACGTAGGCCTTAAACGAGGTCCGCGAAACCCGCTCGGGAAAGTCGCGCAGCATCTGCTTGCCAAGCAATTCTTCGCGCGTCCTGCCAAGCGCGTCAGCCGCGCGTTGATTGGCATTGCGGCACTTGAAGTCGATGATTTCCGTGCCCGCTTCGTCAAATACCGACTCGAGGATCAGAAACGAGTCCATGCTGCCCTCGGACGCTGCACGGTAATCGCGCTCGGCTTCCTTCGCCAGCGCCTGGGTGCGGGATAGCGCACGCGTCTGGCCGATGAGCAAAAGCATGAAGACCAGGATCATCAGGGTGCCGATCAGGCCGACGGCGATGTAGGTCGTCCTGTGCCGGTGGTAGTCGGCAAGGTGATCGTCAAGATCGATGCCGACGACGGCAGCGATGGGGAAATCGGCGATGCGGCGAACGGCGAAGCGGCGCTCGATGTCATCGCCTGGCGTTTGCGCGACAAAATTGGCCGAAGTGGCGCGAGCCAGCATGGCGCCAATGGGCGCGCCGTCGCTTGCATCGTCTTTGACGTCGTCCTCGCCGACTTCCAGCGCACGCATCGCGCCGTCGTCACCAACCAGGCCAACCAGCGCATGGGCTCCGGCGCTATGCGCATCTGCCAGGTTGATGAGGGATTTCGGCGCGATCGAAATGACGAGCACGCCAGCGAAGCTGCCATCGGCCTTGTTCAAGCGCCTGCTGGTTTGCACCGACCAGACGTGAGAGACGCGTCCAAGCACCACGCCGCCGATGAAAAGGCGGCCCGAATCGAACGCGCGGTGCACCCTGAAATGGGCGCGATCGGCGATGCTCACGCTTGCTGCCGGAACCGTCGACGCGATAATCGTGCCGCTCTCGTTGGCGACGCTATAGAGCAGCGAGAACTCAGGCAGGCTGTCGCGACTTTCGTTCAGAAGGCGGCTGATATGCGCCGGATCGGGGTCAGCCTCGATCCCCATCTTGAGGAATCTTGAGACCTGATCGACCTGTTTGAAGACGCGCTCGGCGTGCTGTGCATAGGCATCGGCGAGCGCCGCGCCGGTGGCGTCGGCGAGCGCGACAGCGTGCGTGTACTCGAGCTGGACGCGCTCGATCACAAGAGACCACAACAACCCGATCAGGATCAGCGCGAAGGCGCCAAGCGAGACGGAGGGCGAAGGCAGGAATCGGCTGTGCTGCTTCAGCATAAAGCGACAGCATAAGCCAGGCCGAAACGCCCGCAAGCCCGCACCTGCGTACATCCACGGGCTGCCGGCCGGATTGCGCACCGGCTGCGAGCTTTTGCGCAGAAAACCGACTGCCGTGAAGGCTGCTCGGGCAGTATGGAGGTGACTCTCCGAAACGTCCTGAAAATGACACTAATGCGCTATGCCGTTGGACCGCAAAATGACCAAAACTGGCTGTATCTCAACTCGATGGCTGGTGAGCCCTTTTGTCCTATGCGGCGTTCTCGCAGTGCTGAAAAATCCGATGCGGCCCTTGATATCGACCCTGTCACCTTGCGCGCCGATTGGGTGCCCGCCTGCGAGGCTGCCGTCGGGCTGGCCAGCCCGAAGGAGTTCATGGGCTGGATGGAGGATTTCATCCGCCCGCTTCTTGGCTACCGCCTGCTCGCCTGCGGCACCGGCGTCTTTCTCGCGCGCATGGTCAGCGTCGAGCGCCTTCTGGTCAGGGGCATTCGCCTTTCCGACGCCGAACGCCTGCGCGATGCCTTTGGCACGGTGATCCTGCCACGCGGCATGCACCCGCTTGAGCGTGCGCTAAGTGATGTCGATATCGAAAGCCTGGCGCTTAGGGCGTGGGGCGCAAGGCGGCCGCAACGCGTGGCCGATGCCACGAGCGTGGTGATGGAACGCGCCCTGGGCACGCACCAAAGCGGCAGCTATTTTCTCTTCGGTGCGCTCGAGCGGCCGCTTGACGCAAGGTCGCGCTACGACCTCGCCCTCATCGCACCGCACATGCACGATGCGCTCGCGCGCGCCCTGGCGCGCGTTCCCGAGCGGCAGCGCTCGTTGGGAAAAAGTGAAAAGCTGACACGCACCGAGCGCGAATTGCTGGGCTATCTGGTGGCCGGCCACACGACGCCGGAAATCGCCCAGGAGACCTTTCGCAGCGTGCACACGGTGGCCAACCACGTCCGCGCCATCCGGCGCAAGCTCTGTGCAAAAAACCGCACCGAGGCGATATCCAAGGCGCTCAGTCAGGGACTGGTCGAGTCGGTCGCGGCGGCGCCGCACACCCGCATCATCGCCGCGCAGCCGGTGGCGCGCTATCGCGTGGCGCGAAAAAGGGTGGCCTGGCGCGGCATCTACCGACCGATTGTCATGGCCAAGCTGATGCAGGTCCTGCTACCCCACCCGTGTTGCGCGTAGCCGCGAGATTTCCTGCGAGACTGCGCGCGCAACGACGTCGCGCAGGGTCTCGCGCACGCTGGCCTTGATTTCAAGCGCAAGATCGGTGAGCGCGCGATCGACAGCCAGGTGCACCGCATCGTTGATGCGCTGCTCGAGCACCAGGTCAAGGCGCGCCTGCAGATTCTTCAGGACGGTCTCGCGCACGTCGCGCTCGAGCGTGTCCCAGACGTCCTGCTCGCTGGCTGCAAGCGTGCTCGTGCTGCCTTGGGGCAACGGCACCTGGCCGGCCACGAGGATCTCGGTCAAAAGCGGAAGATCGTCGCGGCTCAAGAGCCCGCACCCTTGCCGGCGTCGTGATGCGTCAAGGGGTAGCCGCGATCCTTGTAGAACGCCCAGCGCGCGCGACCGGCTGCAACTGCAGGCGCATCGCGCCCGACCACTTCGATGAGTCGCTGGCAGCGGCTAAACAGGGGCGGCTGGCACGCGCCAAGGTTGATCATGACGTCGTAATGCGGCAGATCGCCCTCGCCGCTCGCAAGGACGATCGGCGTTAACGACGCGATCGGCTCATCCAGTTTGCAATGCGGCAGGAAATCGCCTGCGCCAAGCTGCCACAAGGCCTCATCGAGCGCGTCAATCTGGGCCCGATCGTCACTTATCACGACCACCTGATGTCCGCTGAAATAGGCCTTTTTGACAAGCCGGCAGGCATATTCGAGCGCATCGGCCGGGTTGGAATGGAAATCGATGCGGGTCACGGCGGTGGGCCTGTTGCGGCTTGCCTAGGCGCTCGCGCGCTGCTTCAAAAAGGTCGTAAGCAGGGCGACCGGCCGGCCGGTGCCGCCCTTGGCCGAGCCGCTCTTCCACGCCGTGCCTGCGATGTCGAGATGGGCCCAGCGGAAATTCTTGGCGAAGCGCCACAAAAAGCACGCCGCGGTAATGCTGCCGCCCGGTCGGCCGCCAATATTGGCGAAATCGGCGAAGTTGGACTTCAGCTGTTCCTGATATTCCTCCTCAAGGGGCATGCGCCAGGTCGGATCGGACGCCGCCTGCCCGGCTGCGAGCAACTCGGCAGCGAGTTGGTCGTCTGGAGAAAAAAGTCCCGAGTTGATGTTGCCAAGCGCGATCACGCAAGCGCCCGTCAAGGTCGCGATGTCGATCACGCAGGCGGGCTTGAAGCGTTCGGCGTAGGTCAGGGCATCAGCAAGGATGAGGCGACCTTCGGCGTCGGTATTCAAGATCTCAACCGTCTGGCCCGACATGCTGGTGACGATGTCGCCGGGCTTGGTGGCCGTGCCCGAAGGCATGTTCTCGCAGGCAGCGACGATGCCAACGACATTGATCTTGAGGTTCATTTCGGCAATTGCGCGCATCGTGCCCAGCACCGAGGCAGCGCCGCACATGTCGTATTTCATTTCGTCCATGGCATCGGCTGGCTTGATCGAAATGCCACCGGTATCGAAGGTGATGCCCTTGCCGATGAGGACCACCGGGGCATTCTTTGCCGCAGCGCCGCTATAGGTCAGACAGACAATCTTGGGCGGCTCGTCCGAGCCGCGCGTGACCGACAGGAATGATCCCATCTTCAGCGCTTCGATGTGTTTCCTGTCGAGAATGTCAACTTTCAGGTGAAATTCGCGCGCCAGTTTCTTCGCGGTATCGGCAAGATAGGTCGGCGTGCAGACATTGCCAGGCAGATTGCCAAGCGTCTTGGCGAGGTCAATGCCGTTGGAAAGCGCGGTGCCCTCGGCGATGCCGGCCTCGACCGCGGCGGCGGAAGCCTTGTCGCTGGCAAACGCCACCTTCTTTAGCACCAGCGGCTCTTCCTTCTTGCTTTTGAGGACATCGAAGCGGTAGGTGACTTCGCGCGCCGCGGTCACGCACTGCCTGACGTTGTCCGCGTGCGTGCGCTTGGGCACAGCGGCTTCGGCTAGGCAGACCACCGCATCCTTTGCCCCGGTTTGCGTCAGCGCGCGAAAGGCGGCACGCGCCGCCTCGGCGAAAGTGCGGTCAGTCAGTTCATCTTGCTTGCCAAGGCCGACGACGAGGACGCGTTCGGCCTGGATTCCCGGCAATCCGTGCAGGAGCAAGGTCGAGCCGCGCTTGCCGTTCAAATCACCATGCTTGATCGCATTGGTCAATGCACCTTTGGATGCGGCATCAACGAGGCTTGCCGACGCGCTGAGCTTGCGATCGGCGTAGGCGCCAACGACCAGACACGCTCCCTTGAGCTTTTCCGGTGATCCCGCTTTTGTGCTAAATTCCATGCGTTTTCCAATCAGTTCGAAGTGTGGCGCGATTATCTTTGATGCGCACGCTATAAGTCAAAGAATGCCGCCCTCTGACAGGGCGCACCCCCTCCCTCTCGCGTTTCAGCACCGATGATCTTTCAACGCTCGCTGGTGCGTGAATTGTCGAACGCCGCAAGCGCGATCTTCATCACGCTTTTGACGATCGTGCTGACCTTTGCGCTCGTGCGCCTTTTGGGCCAGGCCGCGGCCGGTCAGGTTGCCAATGAATCGGTGCTGGCGCTGATCACCTTCGCTGCGCTTAACAATCTGCCGGTGCTTTTGCAATTGACCGTCTTCATCGCCGTGCTTTTGGCCTTCACGCGCAGTTATCGCGACTCGGAAATGGTGGTCTGGCTCTCGGCAGGCATCGGCCTTAGGCGCTGGATTGGCCCGGTCATGCGCTTTACCCTGCCGGTCACGGTTCTGGTCGCGATCCTAAGCTTTGCCGTCACGCCGTGGGCCAATCGCCAGTCGAGCGAATTCCGCGCGCGTTTCCAGCAGCGCACCGACGTCGCCCGCGTGGCGCCAGGCCAGTTTCGCGAGTCCGCCGACGGCTCGAAGGTGTATTTCGTCGAGAACATGGCCGGCAAGGATGGTGAAGTCGGCAGCATCTTTGTGGCTTCGCTCGTCAAGGACCACCTGTCCTTGATCGTCTCGGAGACGGGCACCACCGAGACAGCCGATAACGGCGATGAATTCCTGGTGCTCCTGCGCGGCAGGCGCTACGAAGGCACGCCCGGGCTTGTCGACTACAAGGACATGCAATTCGATCGCTACGGCGTTCGTATCGAGTCGTCGCCGCCGGTGTTCACCTCGGACGATTCCATGAAAATCCGTTCGACCCTTGAGCTTATTGCCCTGCGCTCGCCACGCGCCATGGGCGAACTGGTCTGGCGCGCGGGCCTGCCGCTCTCGGTGGTCTGCCTGGCCTTGCTTGCCATCCCGCTGTCCTTTGTCAATCCGCGCGCGGGACGTTCAGCCAACCTGATGATCGCGCTCCTGGTGTACTTCAGCTACAGCAACATGCTGACGCTGGTGCAGAACTATACGAGCCAGGGGCGCCTCGCATTCGGCATTGCCTGGTGGCTGGTCCACGTCATCGTGCTGATCATCGCGATTGCAATGATCGTCTGGCGCAATGGCATTCATCGCCCCTGGCGCGTCTGGCTGCGCAGCTTCTTCTCAGCCGCAAGCGGGGCTCACCCGGCATGAAGATCTCGATCGTGCAGCGCTACCTGGCCTCGGAGATTCTCGTCGCCGTGGCGTTCGTGCTCGTCGCCTTCATGGGCTTGTTCGCATTCTTTGACCTCGTGGCCGAACTCTCTGACGTCGGCAAGAATGGCTACACCTTCACCAACGCGGTGGTGATCGTGATCTTCGGCCTGCCTGGACGCTGCTACGAGCTGTTGCCGATTTCGGCCTTGATCGGGACCATCTATGCGCTCGCGCAGCTCGCCTCGCACTCCGAATTCACGATCCTAAGAGTTGCCGGGCTGTCGACCACCGCCGCTGCGCGCATGGTGATGGTTCCCGGCCTTGCGCTGGTGGTTCTGACCTTCATCGTGGGCGAAGTGATCACGCCGCGCGCCGAGATGCAAACGCAGCTGTATCGCGCGAAAATTGCGCGCGGCACGATGAACGAGGCGTTCAAGACCGGTCTTTGGGTAAAAGACTCCGAAGTCGACGAAGCCGGGCAGCCGGTCGTGCGCTTTGTCAACATCGGCGAGGAAAAACCGGATCATTCACTGCTTCGGGTTCACATCTACGAGTTCAATCCGGGCTTGAGGCTGCTTAACATCCGCTTTGCCGATAGCGCCAAATACCGCGCGCCCAACGCCTGGCTCCTGCACAACGTGACCCGGACCGACTTTGAGCGCGGTGCGCTTGACACGACCCAGGCGGTCACCGTCAGGCAGTTCGACAAGGAAGTGTGGCATTCGGAGCTCAACCCGGGCATTCTTGGCGTGCTGCTGGTCCAGCCCGAGCGCATGGCTGCAGCCGACCTGGACAATTACATTCATCACCTCGAAGACAACCGGCAGACGGCGCAGCGCTACTTGATTGCCTTCTGGAAAAAGATCATCTATCCGTTTGCCGTCCTGGTGATGATGGCGCTTGCCCTGCCCTTTGCCTATCTGCAGGCGCGCGCGGGCGGAGTCAGCCTGAAAATCTTTGCGGGAATCATGATCGGCATCGGCTTTTACCTCCTGAACAGCCTGTTTTCCCACCTCGGACTGCTCAACACCTGGCCGCCATTCATTTCGGCGGTGATCCCAAGTGCCTTCATGATGGCCGCAGCGCTGGTTGCCTTGCGCGTCGTCGAGAGGCGCTAGCAGATGCCCCTCGGCCTTGTCCTGTTTGCCCATGGCGCCCGCGATGAGCGCTGGGCCGAACCGTTTTACGCCATCCTCGAGCGCGTGCGCGCGGCGAGCAGCGTACCGGTCGAGCTGGCCTTTCTGGAAATGATGGCGCCCAGTCTCGATCTCGCCGTGGACGCGCTCCTGCAGCAAGGCGTATCGAGCATCCGCGTCGTGCCGGTGTTTCTCGGTCAGGGTTCCCATTTGCGCCGCGACCTGCCCGAACTGATCGAAAAGATACGCAAGGCGCATCCGCAACTGAGCATTTCTGCGGTGCAGGCTGCAGGCGAGGCGCCCGCGGTCCTGGACGCGCTGGCGGCCTATTGCCTTCAGAACATCCGCACTTGAGCGTGGCTGCCGCGGCACATCATTTCGCGTCTGCATCAGGGTAAGCGCTATGGACATCGTGCCGCTGCTCGGCTAGCATCAAGCACCGTTTTGGAGCGTCGCTCGCGTTTTGGAGCATCGATCGCTTTCCATGGGACAGGATTCGCGCGCAAGCGCTAGAAGTTAAGGCACGGAGGAGGAGGGGCGGCATTCGTGCCGCCACTTTTTGAGGCGCAGCGGGTGCAAACCCATTGCGCCTTTTTTCTTCGCTGCGCTAGGACAGGCGGCGCGCCAGTTGCGGTGCCGCGCCGACGTAGTCGGCAGGCGTCATGGCCAGAAGGCGCGACTTGTCGGCGGCGGGAATGTCAAGCGCTGCGATGAACTCGCGCAGGGCCTCGCGCGTCACGCCCTTGCCGCGCGTGAGTTCCTTGAGCTGTTCGTAGGGGTTGGGCAGCCCATGGCGCCGCATCACTGTCTGGATCGGCTCGGCGAGCACTTCCCAGGCCTCGTTGATATCGGCCGCGATGCGCTCGCGGTTGACCTTGAGCTTGCTCACACCCTTTTGGCAGGAGTCGTAGGCCAGAAGGCTGTAGCCGAAGGCGACGCCGACATTGCGCAAGACGGTGGAATCGGTGAGGTCGCGCTGCCAGCGGGAGATCGGCAACTTGTCAGACAGGTGGCGCAGCAGTGCGTTGGCGAGCCCGAGGTTGCCTTCGGAATTTTCGAAATCGATGGGGTTGACCTTGTGCGGCATGGTCGACGAGCCGATTTCCCCGGCGTTCACGCGCTGGCCGAAGTAGCCAAGGCTGATGTAGCCCCAGATGTCACGGTTGAAATCAATCAGGATGGTGTTGACGCGGGCGAGTGCATCGAACAGTTCCGCCATCCAGTCGTGGGGCTCGATCTGGATGGTGTGGGAATTGAACGCGAGGCCTAATCGCTCTTCCACGACCTTGCGCGAAAACCCTTCCCAATCGACGTCGGGATAGGCGGCAAGGTGTGCGTTGTAGTTGCCAACGGCGCCGTTCATCTTGGCTCGCACGACGACATTGGCAAGCGCTTGCAAGGCCCTGGCCATGCGCGTGGCAAAATTGGCCATCTCCTTGCCAAGCGTCGTCGGGCTTGCCGCCTGGCCATGGGTTCGCGACAGCATGGCGATGTCGGCATTGGCCGTCGCGATGGCCGCGATTTCCCCATGCAGCTGCCAGAGCCTGGGCAGGATCACGAGATCGCGCGCGCCCCTGAACATCAGTGCGTGCGCAGTATTGTTGATGTCCTCCGAAGTGCAGGCGAAATGGATGAACTCTGCAGCGCCAGCCAATTCCGCATCGTCGGCAACACGCTCCTTGAGCCAGTACTCGACCGCCTTGACATCGTGATTGGTGACGGCTTCGATGTCCTTGATGCGCCTTGCGTCGGCCTCGGTGAAGTCATCTGCGAGTGCCCGCAAGCGGGCTTGTGCGGCATTCGAAAATGCCGCGATGCCAGGAAGACCGAATGCGCCAAGCGCGAGCAGCCATTCAATTTCGACGCGCACGCGATGATGCATGAAGCCCGCTTCCGATAGCCACGATCGCAATGGCTCCATGCGCTTTGCATAGCGGCCGTCAAGGGGCGAGAGCGCCGACAAAGGGGACAGTTCAGTTGGGGCCAGAAGGGCCATTTCAAGGCTTTCGGTGAAAGACGGATTTTAGCATTCGGGGTCAATCCCGAGACATTGGCGAGGACGAATAAAACGCAGAAAGCGGGCAGGGCGCAGTGCTATACTCTGGCCGCTTTTAGGCGTTCAAAAAAAGAATCCTCCGTGATGAAACTGCTCGGTTCGCTGGCTAGTCCGTTCGTGCGCAAGGTACGCATCGTGATGGCCGAAAAGAAAATTGACTTCCACTTTGTCATCGAGGACGCATGGTCAGCGCAATCGACCCTGCAGCAGTTCAACCCGCTTGGCAAGGTGCCGTGCCTGATCATGGAAGACGGCGGCGCGATGTTCGATTCGCGCGTCATCGTCGAATATCTCGATACGCTAACGCCGGTGGGCAAGCTGATTCCTTCGAGCGGACGCGAACGCGCTGAAGTCAAGTGCTGGGAGGCGCTCGCCGACGGCCTGCTCGACGCTGCCATCCTGGTGCGCATCGAGCGCACCCAACGCCCCGAAAATCTCAGAAGCGAGCCGTGGACCTCACGGCAGATGGGCAAGGTCACCGCAGCGCTTGAAGCCATGTCGCTTGCGCTTTCTGACCATGCCTTCTGTACCGGTACGCATTACACCCTGGCCGATATCTCGATTGGCTGCGCCCTGGGCTGGCTCGCCTTCCGCTTTCCGGAAATCGAGTGGCAACGCGACCATGCCAACCTTGCGCGCCTTTGCGACAAGCTCAGCGAGCGGCCCTCGTTTCGCGATACCGCCCCGGCCTAGCGGCTTTCAGGGCGCGCTTGGCGTGAAGCGGTCGGCGCGGGCAAGCGGCCAGTAGCGCTGGAACACGGGCTGCTCGAAGCGGCCCTCGAGCAGGCTGCCAGGAGAGATGTAGTGCGATAGCGTCGAGAGCAGCCGCACTTCGTTTTGCGACACGCGCCTAACGATATGGTCAGGCGTAATCTCTTCTGGATGCTCAAGGCCGGCGGCGGCCACCAGCTCGGCCAGTGCCGCCAGGGTCTGGCGATGGAACTGGAACACGCGCTCTGCCTTGTCTGGCACGACGAGCGCGCGCTGGCGCAGCGCGTCCTGGGTCGCAACGCCGGTGGGACAACGATCGGTATGGCACGACTGCGACTGGATGCAGCCAACGGCAAACATGAAGCCGCGCGCGGAGTTGCACCAGTCAGCGCCAAGCGCCATGGTCCTCGCGATATCGAAGGCGGTGATGATCTTGCCGGACGCGCCAAGCCGGATCTGGTCACGCAGGTTGAGTCCGATGAGCGTGTTGTGCACGAGCTGCAGGCCTTCTTGCAAGGGCGTGCCGACGTGGTCGGAAAACTCCACCGGTGCTGCGCCCGTGCCCCCTTCCTTGCCATCGACGACGATGAAATCCGGCGTCAGGCCAGTCTCGATCATGGCCTTGCCAATCGCGAAAAATTCCCACGGATGGCCGATGCAAAGCTTGAAGCCAACGGGTTTGCCGCCGGAGGCGTTGCGCAGGCGCTCAAGGAACTGCAAGAGGCCGATCGGGGTCGAGAAGGCGCTATGCAATGCCGGTGAAATGCAGTCGGTGCCCACCGCCACGCCGCGCGCGTGCGCGATCTCGATGGATACCTTGGCCCCGGGCAGTACCCCGCCGTGGCCCGGCTTCGCGCCTTGCGAGAGCTTGACCTCGATCATCTTCACCTGGGCCTGCGTGGCATTGAGCGTGAACTGCTCTTCGGAGAATTCCCCGCCGGGCGTGCGGCAGCCGAAATAGCCCGAACCGATTTCCCAGATCAGATCGCCCCCTTTTTCGCGGTGATAGCGGCTGATGCTGCCTTCGCCCGTGTCGTGCGCGAAACCGCCGCGTCGTGCGCCTTCGTTTAACGCCATGATGGCGTTGGCAGAAAGCGCGCCGAAACTCATCGCCGAGATATTGAAGATCGAGGCCAGGTAGGGCTTGGTGACACCGGGCTTGGCTGCGCCGGCTGCGGTCACGCCCACCGCAACGCGATAATCGCTGGTCGTCACGCGCGTGGGTGCAATCGAGTGGTTGATCCACTCGTAGCCTTGCGCATAGACATCCTGCGTCGTGCCAAACGGCCGCTTGTCGAGTTGGCGCTTGGCGCGCTGATAGACAATCGAGCGCTGGTTGCGCGAGAACGGCGTCGCGTCCTGGTCGCTTTCGATGAAGTACTGGCGGATTTCAGGCCGGATGTACTCGAGCATGAAGCGGAAGTGGGCGAGCAGCGGGTAGTTGCGCCGAATCGAATGCCGCGTCTGGACCAGATCCCAGATGCCGATCAGCGTCAATGCCAGCGCTGCGATCGTGATGCTTAAGAGCCAGGGATGCAAGGCGACGAGAAATGTGCACACGACAAGGGTCAACGCGCAGATTGCAAGCGCGTAAAAGCGCGACGGCACCAGCATGGGTTTGTCTCCGGCAGTGTCCGTTCTCGGACGTTTCAGCTAGCCTAACACCGGGCCGTGGGAAGGAGAAGCCTCGCTTGCGGCGGCGACAAACGACTTCGTGCCGGCGGCGTCGATAACGCCGCCGCCAAGACACACTTCACCGTCGTAGATCACCGCCGACTGGCCAGGCGTGACCGCCCATTGTGCCCGGTCGAAGTCAAGCGACAGCTCGTTGCTGTCGATGGCGAGCCGGCATTTCGCATCGCTTTGGCGATAGCGTGTTTTCGCGGTGTACGGGCCAGGCTTTGGGGCCTCGCCTGCAATCCAGCTGAGATTGGAGGCGTTAAGGTGCGTCGCGTAGAGCATCGGGTGGCCATGTCCGCGGGCGACAACGAGGGTATTGGTGGCCATGTCCTTGCCGGCAACAAACCACGGCGCACCCTCGTTGGCGGCGGCATCCTTGATGCCGCCAATACCGATGCCCTTGCGCTGGCCAAGCGTATAGAACGCCAGTCCGACGTGCTCGCCGATGAGCCGTCCTTCGGGGGTCTTGATCGGCCCTGGCTGGTTGTGCAAATAGCGATTGAGGAATTCGCGAAAGGGCCGCTCGCCGATAAAGCAGATGCCGGTCGAGTCGTGCTTGGCGGCAACGTGCAAGCCAAGCCGCGCGGCGATGCGCCGCACTTCGGGCTTTTCGAGTTCGCCTACCGGAAACAGCGCACGCGAGAGCTGATGCTGGTTCAGCCGATGCAAGAAATAGCTCTGGTCCTTGTTGCTGTCCTTGCCGCGCAGCAGCAGGAAGCGCCCGTCGCGCTCTGCAATGCGCGCGTAATGGCCCGTGGCAATGGCGTCAGCACCCAGTGCCATGGCATGGTCAAGGAAGGCCTTGAACTTGATCTCGGCGTTGCAAAGCACATCGGGATTGGGCGTGCGCCCAGCTGCATACTCGCGCAGGAATTCCGCGAACACGCGATCCTTGTATTCGGCAGCGAAGTTGACCGCCTCGATGTCGATGCCAAGGACATCGGCAACCGACGTCGCATCGATCAGGTCTTCGCGCGTTGAACAGTATTCATCGTCATCGTCGTCCTCCCAATTCTTCATGAACAGGCCAATGACGTCGAAGCCCTGCTCTTTCAGGAGAAAGGCCGCGACCGCCGAATCGACGCCGCCAGACAGGCCAACCACAACTTTTTTCTTCGCCGTCATGAGCTGACCTTGGCCACGCTCGGATCGGTGAAGAGGAAATCGAGCCCGACTGCAGGTTTCTTGCGCAGGTGATCGTGCACGCACTGCATGACAAGTGCACTGCGATGGCGCGGCTCGAGCGCGCGGATTTCCTCGGGCGTGAGCCAAAGCGTCCTGACGATGCCCTGATCGAGGCTTGCCCCTGGATCGCGCTCGCCAAGCGTGCCTACGAAGGCGAAGCGCAGATAGGTCGTGGCACTGCCGTCATCCCGTGCCGCCGAGGCGCACAGGTAGGCGCCAAGGCATGCCGTTGGCGTGAAGGCGTAGGTGGTTTCTTCAAGGACTTCGCGCATCACCGCCTCGGTGAGGGTCTCGCCGCTCTCGAGGTGACCGGCGGGCTGGTTATAGCGCAAGCCATCGAATGCCGCTTCTTCGACGAGCAGGTAGCGGCCGTCCTTCTCGATGACGGCGGCGACGGTGACGCTGGGTCGAAAGCTTCGTTCCATGGCGCATTTTACCGCGCCAGAAGGGGCACAAAGAGGCGCGCTGCCCAGGGTGCAGACGCGACAGAGTTGGCGATGCGCTATGTTAGGATTGCCCCGATTTCAGCGACGCCGCGACTGTTTTGGGCGTCCTGGCACCAAAACAGGAGGCTTTCTCGTGAAGATCGGTGTGCCCAAGGAAACCCACGCCAACGAGACTCGCGTCGCAGCAACACCGGAGACCGTCAAGAAACTGGCCGCAGGCAAGCACAGCGTGGCGATCGAGCGCGGTGCGGGGCTCGCGAGCAGCATCACCGATGCGGCCTACGCTGCCGCAGGCGCGAGCCTTGTCGATCGCGAGGTCGCGCTCGCGGCCGAGCTGGTCCTCAAGGTCAGGGGGCCCGATGCGACCGAGCTGGCCTTGATGAGCCGCGGCGCGATCCTGGTTGGCATGCTCGACCGCTTTGACAGCGCCGGCATCGCGCGCCTTGCCGAGGCCGGCATTACCGCCTTCGCCCTTGAAGCCGCGCCGCGCACGAGTCGTGCGCAAAGCATGGACGTGCTCTCGTCGCAGGCCAATATCGCAGGCTACAAGGCGGTGATCCTTGCCGCCAACGTGTATCAGCGCTTCATGCCGATGCTTATGACCGCAGCCGGTACGGTCAAGGCCGCGCGCGTCGTGGTCATGGGTGCGGGTGTCGCCGGATTGCAGGCGATTGCCACCGCCAAGCGCCTGGGCGCAGTCATCGAAGCCTCCGATGTGCGCCCGGCAGTCAAGGAACAGATCGAATCGCTTGGCGCCAAGTTCATCAATGTGCCCTTTGAAACCGAAGAGGAGCGCACCATCGGCGAGGGTGTGGGGGGCTACGCGCGGGCGATGCCCGAGAGCTGGATGAAGCGCCAGGCGCTCGCAGTTGCCGAGCGCGTGCGCGAAGCCGATATCGTCATCACCACGGCGCTCATTCCCGGGCGCGCGGCGCCGCGCCTGATCACGCGCGAAATGGTCGAATCGATGAAGGCCGGCTCGGTCATCATCGACCTTGCGGCTGAACAGGGCGGCAACTGCGAGCTTGCCCAGGCCGGCGAGACCGTCGTGCACCAGGGTGTCAGTATCGTTGGCACCGTCAATCTCGCCTCGTCCGTTGCAGCCGACGCATCGGCCTTGTACGCGCGCAACCTGCTCGACTTTGTCAAGCTGATCGCAACGCCAGAAGGCGCTGCCCATATCAACATGGCCGACGACATCGTCGCTGCCTGTCTCATGTGCCGCGACGGCCAGGCCGCCAACGCCTCCGCCCTGAAGATCGAAACCCCACCCCCTGCCGCATCCGGAGCCGCCCGATGATCGATCCCACCTTGCAGAATCTGACGGTCTTTGTCCTTGCCATATTTGTTGGCTATCACGTCGTCTGGACCGTGACCCCGGCCTTGCACACGCCGCTGATGTCGGTCACCAATGCGATCTCGGGCATCATCATCGTTGGCGCCATGCTGCAAACCGTGAACCTGGCAGGACCGATATCGCTGACGAGCACCCTCGGTGCAATTGCAGTGATGCTCGCCTCGATCAATATCTTTGGTGGCTTCCTGGTCACGCAAAGGATGCTCGAGATGTTCAAGAAAAAAGAACGCAAGGCTTAAGGGGCCGATGCGATGACGCCTCTGGCTGCCAATGTCACCCTGCTTGCCTATCTGATCTCGGCGGTTCTTTTCATTTTGGCCTTGAAGGGGCTGTCCTCGCCCCTGACGTCACGGCGCGGCAACTACTTCGGCATGACCGGCATGCTGATCGCCGTGGTCACGACGTTTTTTGTCGCCCATAACCCGGTCTTGCCGCTGATCGGTGGCGCGATCGTGATTGGCGGCGTCATCGGAGCGACGGCAGCGCGACGCGTGCAGATGACCAAGATGCCCGAGCTTGTCGCCCTGATGCATTCGCTCGTGGGCATCTCGGCCGTGCTCATCGCCGTCGCTGCGCTCTACCATGCCGGCGAAGAGCACACCACGGCGCAAAAGGTCGAACTGTTCATTGGCGCATTCATTGGTGCCATCACCTTCACGGCGAGCCTGATCGCGTTTGGCAAGCTCTCGGGCAAGGTCTCGGGCAAGCCGATTTCCTTTGGCGGCCAGCACCTGCTGAATTTGCTGCTGGCGCTCGCCATGCTCGGTTTCGGCCTGACCTATTTCGTGACGGGAAGCGCCGCCGCCTTTCTCGTCATGGTCGCCATCGCGCTGGTGCTCGGGGTGACGCTGATCATTCCGATTGGCGGTGCTGACATGCCGGTCGTGATTTCAATGCTCAACAGCTACTCGGGCTGGGCCGCCGCGGGCATCGGCTTCACGCTGAACAATTCGGTGCTGATCATTGCCGGATCGTGCGTCGGTTCGTCCGGGGCGATCCTGTCCTACATCATGTGCCACGCCATGAACCGCTCGATCATCGCCGTGCTGCTTGGCGGCTTTGGCGCGGTCGCAAGCAGCGATGCCGCAGCGCAAGGCGAGCGTGCCTACAAGAGCGGCAGCGCCGAAGACGCGGCGTTTCTCATGACCAACGCCGACAGCGTCATCATCGTGCCTGGCTATGGTCTTGCCGTGGCGCGCGCCCAGCACGCCCTGAAGGAACTCTCGGCCAAACTGACCGAGCATGGCGTCAACGTCAAGTACGCCATCCATCCGGTGGCGGGGCGCATGCCCGGCCACATGAACGTGCTGCTCGCCGAGGCCGAGGTGCCCTACGATCAGGTCGCCGAGATGGAAGACATCAATGGCGAATTCGGCCAGGCCGACGTGGTCCTCGTGCTGGGGGCCAACGACGTCGTCAATCCCGCCGCCAAGACCGACCCGACCTCGTCGATTGCAGGCATGCCAATTCTTGAGGCCTACAAGGCCAAGACCATCATCGTCAACAAGCGCTCGATGGCGGCAGGCTACGCGGGTCTTGACAACGATCTTTTCTACATGGACAAGACCATGATGGTCTTTGGCGATGCGAAGAAGGTCGTCGAAGACATGGTCAAGGCGATCGAGTAAGTCCGTCGTTAACGACGTGGCGCGCCATCAGCGCGTCGTCGAGCACCTCGATCCAGTGCAGGACCGGAGCCGCCGTGCCCCCCTGCAGGTGCGCAATGCACCCGATGTTCGCCGAGACGATGACAGGAGCGCCGAGTTCGGCGAGCTTGGCGAGCTTGTCGTTGCGCAGCCGGGTGGCGATTGCAGGCTCGAAGATCGAGTAGGTTCCGGCCGAGCCGCAGCACAGATGGGCGTCGCGAGGCACAAAGAGATCGATGCCTGCGGCCTTGAAAAGCGCCTCGACCGTGCCGCGAATCTGTAGCGCATGCTGCAAGGTGCAGGGGGGATGAAACGCGGCGCGCGGGAAAGGGGCGCGCACGAGTTGCGGCAAAAGGCGGTCGTGCACGCCTGCCACGACCTGGCTGACATCGCGCATCGCAGCGGAGACGCGCGCGGCTTTTTCGGCATACTCGGGATCGTCGCGCAGGAGGTGGCCGTATTCGGCGATCATGGCTGCGCATCCCGATGCATTGACGACGATTGTCGTTATGCCCTGATTCAGATACGGGATCCAGGCATCGATGTTTTGCCGCATGCGCGAAAGCGCTCCCTCACGATCGGCAAGATGCTGCTGGATGGCACCGCAGCAGCCCGCGTCGCGCGCAATCACGAGAGAAATCCCGGCCTTATCGAGAACGCGTGCCGTCGCCGCGTTGATGCGCGGCATCATCGCTGGCTGCACGCAACCGTCGAGCAGCAGCATGCGCTCGTCGTGAATCGTCCCTGGCCACGGGCCCGCCTCGCGGCGCCTTGGCACCTTCGCCTGCAGGGATGCCGGCAGGGCAGGGCGCAGCGCCTGGCCCAGCGCCATGAGCGGATCGAACAGCCAGCGCCGCGTGAGGCCATAGCGCAGCGCTCTGCGCAGAAGGCGCTGCCGCAGGGGCCTAGGCGTCGCCCGCTTTTCGACGACGTCGCGCCCAATGTCGGCAAGACGACCGTACTTCACGCCCGACGGGCATGTCGTCTCGCAGGCGCGGCAGGTCAGGCATCGATCAAGGTGCAGCCGCGATTTTGCCGTCGGTGTCGCGCCTTCGAGCATTTCCTTGATCAGATAGATGCGACCGCGCGGGCCATCGAGCTCATCGCCCAAAAGCTGGTACGTCGGACACGTCGCCGTGCAGAAACCGCAATGCACGCACGCGCGCAGGATGGCGTCAGCCTCGATGCCATCGGGGGTATCGCGGATGAAGTCGGCGAGGTGGGTTTCCATCGATCAGAGGGCCGGATACATTCTGCCCGGGTTGAACACACCGGCCGGATCAAAGTGTTTCTTCAGGCGCTGGTGCAGCGTCCAAAGCGCTGGCGCAAGCGGCGTGAATACGCCCAGGCGTACGCGCTCTGCGGGGCTCGCCCGAAACAGCGTCGCGTGTCCACCGAGCGCCTCTGCGCGTGCGCGGATCGTCGCCGCGTCTTCGCCCGAACGTATCCAGCGCTGCATGCCGCGCCATTCGACCAGTTCCGCACCGAGTGCCAGGGGCGGCGCGCCGATGGGCAAGGCGATGCGCCAAAGCGGTGCCCCTGGCGCGAAGAAGGAAAATGTCTGCTCGCGCAGCGACAGCCACAGTGCCGCGCCTTGGTCCTCGTCAAGGCGCGTGCCGTTGACGATCTTCGCTGCAGCGGCGAGGGCGGCGCGCGATCCCGAGGTGCGAATCCACGCGCGTCCATCGTGCCAGGCGGTTGCCGTGACCGGTATCGAACGCGTGCCAAAGGCGCGAAAGCGTGCCAGTGCATCGTCAAGCGTGCACTCGACTTCGAAGCTTTCGCTGCCTGCAGGTCGCGGCAGCACCTTGAGCGAGACATCAACGACGATGCCAAGCGTACCGAGCGAGCCGCTCATGACACGCGCGATATCGTAGCCGGCGACGTTTTTCATGACCTGCCCGCCAAAGTTCAAGTGCTCTCCGCGGCCATCGATGATCGAGACGCCCAGCATGAAGTCGCGAAGCGGTCCTGCGCTCGCACGTGCGGGGCCTGAAAGGCCGGCGGCAATGCAACCCCCAAGCGTCGCCCCGGCGCCAAAATGGGGCGGCTCAAAGGCAAGCATCTGTCCCGATTGCGCAAGCACCGATTCGATCTCGCCAAGCGGCGTGCCCGCGCGCGCCCTGATGACAAGTTCAGACGGCTCGTAGCTGACGATGCCCGACAGTTCGGACGTCAAAAGGGGCTCGCCGCTTGCGGGCAGGCCATAGAACGACTTGCTGCCGCTGCCCGTGATGCAAAGCGGCTGGCCGTCTCGGGCGGCGTCGCGCACGCGCGCGCTTAACTGCTCGATCGGATTCAAAAGCGTTCGAGGCCTTCAAACGGCAGTACACCCCCATGCACCTTCATGCGCCCATACTCAGCGCAGCGGTGCAAGCTCGGAATGACCTTGTCCGGATTGAGAATTCCCGCCGCATCGAAGGCGTGCTTGACGCCAAGAAACGCATCCAGTTCGGCGCGATTGAACTGCACGCACATCTGGCTGATTTTCTCGATACCGACGCCATGCTCACCGGTCACGGTGCCTCCGACTGCGACGCACAGTTCGAGGATTTCGGCGCCAAAGGCATCGGCCCTTTCAAGCTCGCCTGGCGCATTGGCGTCGTAGAGGATCAGCGGATGGAGGTTGCCGTCGCCGGCGTGAAAGACATTCATGCAACGCAGCGCATAGCGCTGTTCCATTTTTTCGATGGCTTTCAGGACTTCGCCGACGCGTCGCCTCGGTATCGTGCCATCCATGCAATAGTAGTCAGGCGAAATCCTGCCGGCCGCGGGGAACGCGTTTTTCCTGCCGGCCCAAAAGCGCAGCCGCTCGGCTTCGCTTTGCGACGCCTGGCAGCGTATCGCGCCTTGGCTCTTCAGGATCGCTTCGATGCGCTCGATCTCGTCTTCGACCTCCTCGGCCATGCCATCGGATTCGACCAGCAAAATGGCTGCGGCGTCGAGATCGTAGCCGGCCTTGACGAAGGGCTCGACCGCGCGCGTTGCCGCCTGGTCCATCATTTCGAGACCGGCAGGAATGATGCCCGCACCGATCACGGCGGCGACCGCGTCGCCC
>CAJCIC010000068.1 GCA_903970185.1 Gammaproteobacteria bacterium | reverse complement strand
CTCTGGAAAGACCTCGTCGATCGCGGACCAGAAACCCAAGGCACCATCGCCGGTGGCGATGCAGGGTGCACACATGCCCCGTCCCTTCAGTGCCAGTAGGACTTCGCGCCAGCTCTGCTTCGATTCCCGCATGCCGTCCTCGATCGCCAGGAATTCAACTCCCCCTCATACACAACATTCCGTTATAGCTCCCCTCCTGAGTCAAACCCAGACAGGGATTGAGGAAGATTTTCGCGCACGCCTTTTGGCTGTGGAGCGAAAATCCATTTTTGTCAAACACGTGACTTTGGGTCAATAGAAAATGTCATTCTGGAGTGGGGAGAAGCTCGCCCTGCTTCTTCCCGGGCTCATCGATCCATACAACTCGCAACGCATAGACTGCGCTTCTTATCATTTAAGTGTAGGCGTTCAGGCCTTCGTTACGCAAGATATGCAGTAGGCCACGGAGCCTGCTGGCGAACTTGTAACGGTGCTCCGTGAGCCGCCGCGGAATCTACTTACCATACCACCGGGCCAATTTGCTCTGCTTGTCACACACGAGAAGGTGACTGTACCGGCAAGTGCTATTGCCCTCATTTCGATGAGAGCGAAATACAAGTTTCGCGGACTCATCAACGTATCCGGATTCCACGTCGACCCCGGGTTCGACGGCCATTTGATATTCACTGTGTATAACGCGGGACCCGCAGCGATAATTATCGGAAAAGAAGAACCCATTTTTCTGATCATATATGCAGATCTGAATCAAGAGACAGACAGGACTTATAAGGGCAAGACGGGCAAGAGCCAGATTCCGCTGGACTACGTACACGCGCTTATTAACGCACAAGTCTTCTCTCCCCAGGTGCTACGAAAGAGACTTGAGAGGGTTAACGATTTAATGGCTAAGGTAGAGGCAAATAGCAGCGCAAGCGCCTGGCTCGCTGGGGCCATTTTTGCCCTACTGGCGGTTATGATTGCGTTCGTCGCGCTTTTTCCGAGCTGGCCGGGAGTTGTAATTGCCAGAACACTAGACGCTGCCAATTATGAAATTCGTCAGAAGGCGGATCCGTCCTCCGCGGTTGGCACACCAGCGGTTAAGGCCAAGGATCCAGAGGTCAAGCAGACTTCCGTCCAGGTGACTGTCCCAGACGCAGCCAACCTCAAGGCTCCGCAAAACGCCGGCCCGTCCACCACAACCACATCATCTCTTGGGGGTCAGGCGCCCCAGTTCAAGCAGCCTTGGGTCCCGAAGAAGGTCCCCAAGGCTACAAGTCCTGCGCCAACCTCCGGCAATTTGCTGTCGACAGAAAAGCCATGACGGCGAGTTGGCCAACGGCGGTACTCTCAGAGGATCGAGCCTATCGGTACCTCTTACACCGCAAGTGGGACGGTGCCGAGAAAACCGTGACGTTCATTGGGTTAAATCCATCGACGGCTGACGAAACCACTGACGATCGAACGATTCGACGTTGCATAGATTTCACCAAGCGGTGGGGCGGGAACCGGCTCCTCATGGTTAACCTGTTTTCGCTGCGTTCCACCGACCCATCGGCGCTCAAGATCGCCGTCGATCCGATTGTCACGAGAACGATAAGTGGCTACATCGCGCTGTGGAAGGTTCTGATTTGGTCGTTGCGGCGTGGGGTAACGGGGGAACGTTATTGGGGCGGTCAACTCACGTAATGCGGCGTTACCCTGGGCTTCTACATGCACTTTCTGTTACGAAGCTAGGTATGCCGAAGCATCCGCTCTATGTTGCAGCGCATGTTTATCCCTCGCAATTCTTCGTTTAGTTCTACTGTTTTTTAATTTTGCCAGCGTGCTGCGGCGGAAGCTAAGTCCTAGTTTGAGTCCAAGTAGTTGCCGGATTATCTAAGACCCGCGCCAGCTCTCGCGCGATCAAGGATTTCTATATTTTGTATCGGAAAATAGCGAGACGTCGGGAGACGTTCAGCGACTTCACTGGCATCGCATGAAGTGCCTCTTTTCTAGGCATTTTGCCCCATTTTCGTCCATTGCGATCCAGGGGGAGCCTTGTTACTGTGCATCAGGGTGATGAACAGATCTTTCAGACAAATATATGCACATAAAACAGTTACTTATGAGATTTGGGGCGCCACGATCACGCCCAATCTCAGTTCGATCCGCAGAAGCGATCCGCAGTGGCGGGCAGCCCCGGTGCATAACTCAAGGCCCGTTATCCTCTTTCTAGTCGAGGTTCAGAGGCGATATTTTCCCCTCGGCCATCTCGCCCAGCTGGATGGGCCTTGGCGGCCCATTGGGCGGGATGGATGCTTCAACCCAAAGTTCTCGATTTGCAGCTCGGCGTGACGGGTCGGCGGCGTGTTCGGAAATGAAGTAGGTCAATGGTTCGACAAGAACCCAGCAAGGATTTGCCCCACAGCGCGTAGAACGAACGCTCTGCTGACCCGATTCATCGGCGATGGCGACGAGGCTGCCGTCGTGAACGGCAAGGCGCACACGCGTCACGCCGGCCAAGCTCAAGGGGGCGCTGCCGTCAGACAGATTGACGACTGCGGAAAGCTGGACGTAGCGCCCACGGATCGGAAGCGAGGGGTCAAACGGTCGGGTCTGGATCCAGACCCTTGGGTATTGTTCGCGATCAATCAAGAACTTTGCGCCAATGCTGCCAACGAGGAGCACCTGCAAAATCGCAACCAGCACGCTTTTTCTCAAAAGGCTCATTGAGGGACCTCCGCAATGCCGGCGATCAGGCGTCGACGAACGCGTTCCAGCAGCCAGCCGCCGATCAGAAAGAGCAGCCCGCCAGCGATCAGGCTGAACGATCTGCCGAGCCTGTCCATGACATCGGAGAAGTAAAAGGCAAGTGTCGTCAGCGCGAACGAGAACACCCCAAGGTTCACGATCATGCGTTGCTGATCCCTAATGCCCCAGGTGGCAAGGCCGATCGCGCCAAGCGCGTAGAGCGCATAAAGCCCGAGATTTTGTGGCTCGCGGCCCCAGTGAAACTGGATCGTGGTCAGGCACCAGATCAATGCGGCAAGGAGATAGAAGGCCCGCTTGCCCCTTAGCGCAAAAGTCACCGCGAATGGCAAGCCGATGGCGACGATGGCGGCGAGAAGATCGCCTGCCTCAACCGGCGCATCCTTGGCGAGCGGCCCACCCGAGAAGGATTGCGTCACGAGGCCCAGCATGATGCAAGCAGGGATGAAGCACACCGCGCCCAGTCGGCTTAGCGCTCGGCGCCACTGCGCGTTTTCATCGAAGCTTTGCGCCGACAGGTACGCGCAGCTCAGAAGAGCCGTGCCAACGACGGGGACGGCGTTATGCCAGAAATTGGAGGAGCGTCCAAAATCTTCACCCCATTCGCCGATGAGCCACGAAGGCACGAGCACCGCGACCCACAGCACATGCGGCCAGTCCTTAAGGAGTGCGAGCGTCAGTGCAGCGCCGATGGCCCAAAGCAGGAGCGCAGCGGGCCAGTGTTCGGCCATGTTGAAAATCTGCCCGGACAGGTAGATGCCCGCGCCAAGTGCGGCCGTGCCCGTGGCATGAAGCGTGGTTGAAAGACGGGGTGAGCGGGTCACGCTCCACGCCGCGCCAAGGTGCAGCGCCGCCACCAGCGCCAGGACCACGGCAAAGCGCGCGGCGACGGGCATCGTGTCCCAGTGTGCAGACACAAAAAGAAAGGCGCCCGCGATCAACAGCAGCCCGCCAAAGCCAAAGGCAATGGCTGCAAGGCGATTGGATACACCTGCTGCAGGTTGTGAGCGTTCCCATTGCCGGATGCGCTCGGCGCTCGATGTCTCGAGCACTCCGGCATCGGTCCAGCGCGTCAACATGGATTCCCAGGAAGAATTCACCGTCCCCTCGATGGCATGGAATTTTTTGCCTGCACAGGCAGATGCACAAGTGTGGCGAATCGGGCCCGATCTGGGAACCTTCCATTTCCGGGTGGCAAGCGGCGAGTCCGCGGGTATTGATGCGTGATACCGATGGGCGGTGCTTCAAGCGGGCGTGCGCGAGTCTGACAAGGCGGGCGATCCTGCTAGGCGGCAGTCAACTGCCGGGCCATCAGTTCGTGCAGCTTGTTGATGGCCTTAAGCGGTCTGACCATGACCTTGAATGCCGTGATTTTCTGGTCGTCGTTCCAGCTCACGATGTCAACGCCATTGATCAGGATGTCCTCGCACGTCGCCTCAAATTCGAGAACCGCCGAGTGCGCGCCATGCCACTCGTTCAAATACTTGAAACTGCCGTTATTCAAAACCTTGAGGGCAGCACCGAGGTATTTGAGGGTCAGGGCCCGACCCAACTGGGGGGTATGGACGACCGGAGATGCAAAGACGACGTCGTCTGCCAGCAGGTCTGCCAAGGCGCTGGCATCATGCGAGCGGACGATTTCGTGCCATCGGGCGATGACAACTGGATGCATGGGTTCTTTCGCGGTTGGCGAGCCAAGCTCAGGACTGCCGTGGGTGTTAAGTTTCCTCGAAAACGCCTGCCTCGCGATTTTTTCGTGCGCGATCCCAGTCAAACAAGCGCCCGTTCATGGCAACGAAAACCCCAGGCTCTGCAAGGCTCGCCGCGGCAAAGGCAAAGCCGAGATTGAAAAGCGCGTCGGAATTGCGAATTTCGTAGGGCACCATGGCGCCTGTGAGGACGACGCGTTTGCCGCTGCCATGAAGCGCAGGACCCAGTACGGCAGCGGTATCTTGCATCGTGTCGGTGCCGTGAATGACAACAATCCCTGATTCCGGCGCGCCAAGACACGAAGCGAGTACACGCTCACGGTGTTCCGGCTGCATGTCCAGGCTGTCAAGCATGAGGACCGGCTCGACGATGACCCCGGCCCCAAGGCGGCAGCGCTCGAGAATTTCCGCGATATGCGACTGGGCAAAAGTCAACTGGCCAAGTAGCGCGTCGTAATGTTTGTCGAATGTTCCGCCAGTCAGAATTATCCGCACAGTCATGGGTAGAATCGCGTTTGGGAGCTGTCATACGGGCGCAAAGACGAGCATTCTAATCGCTCGCGCGCGCTTCACAGGAGTTCGCCGGTGTTCGAACAGGTCGTCTTCGCAGGTGGCGGCAATCGCTGCTGGTGGCAGGCTGGCTTTTGGGACGTCGTGGCCGAGAAGATCAGCCTTCGGCCGCGCCTGATTGCTGGCGCCTCGGCCGGTGCTGCGACCGCATGCATGCTCTACGCCAACACATCATCGGCGGTGCTTGAGTATTATCACAAGGCGCTTGCCAACAACCACCGCAATTTTCACCTGCGCCATCTCTTCTCGCGCAAGGAGCGGGTGTTTCCGCACGCACGCATTTATCGCCAAGCGCTCAAGGACGTGCTCGGCGGCGAGCACTTCCAAAAACTCAAGCGCGACGCGCCCGAGATCCGCATTCAGTTTGCGCGCCTGCCGCGGCACCTCGGGCCACGTTCTGCCGTGGGCGTCGGCCTGGTTGCGTATAACCTCGAAAAATATTGGAAGAAGCGCCTGCACCCGACGTTTGGCCGCAGGCTCGGATTCACCCCCGAGGTTGTGCGCGTGTCCGATTGCGAGACCGACGACGATCTGGTGTCGCTCCTCGTGGCCTCGAGTTGCACGCCCCCATTTACGCCGATCGAATATCGCAATGGCCGGCCGACACTTGACGGCGGCATGGTCGATAACGTGCCGGTTGACGCAGTCGAGCGCGGCCGCACCACCCTTGTGCTGGTCACCCGGCGCTATCCGAACCATGCGCCGATCTTTGCCTATTCGGGGCGCTTATACGTCCAGCCCAGCGAGAAGGTGCCGGTGTCGTCGTGGGACTATACCGATCCTGAAGGCATGTCGAGGACCTACCAGCAAGGGCACCGTGACGGCCGCGCCTTTCTCAAGGTGTTCGAGCGCGACCGTGCCTGGCTTGCAGATGCGACGAGGGTGCGATCGTTTGACCCGTCAAGTCCGGATCGCCACGAATGAGCGCCGCTTTCCGCGCGCTGGCCGCTGGCACGGTGATCTTTCATCCGGACCGGGGCTATGGTGTGCTGACTTCGGTCAACCTGATGACGGGCTGGGTCAGCGCCCGTTTCGGCAGCGAGCATCGCGCACTCGATCTGTCGCTGGTGTCCGATGGCGTGCGCCATGCCGATGGCGAATTGATCTGCTTTCGACGCGCAGCGCCCGCCTACATGCCGCACGGCCGCCTAATTGCGATGGTGCGGCAACTGCACGCCGAAGGCTACGAGCGGCTGTATTTGTACGCGTGGCCCAAGCCTTCGGGCATGCACTGGCGCTGGCACCTTTTCTGTGGTCAGCGCGATTGGGTCCATCGCCCGCAACGGCCCGGCTGGTCGGGGTCCGGGGCGTCGTATATTTTTGATCCGGTGATGGGATGGGGCGATGCCCCTGGCGCCTCGACCGAGGCGTTGATTGTGGCGTTGAGGAAGTTCGATGCAGAAGGCCTTGCCCAGGCGCGTGGGCGCGATCGCAGCCACACGGACTGGTTTGCCCACACCGCTGATGCGCTTGGCGAGGACTATGCCTATAGCCTTGGCTGGGACACGCTGGTGGACGCGCGTCGCGGCATGCCAACGCGCGTGCCGGTGATGCCGGTCAGGCGCCATGTGCCGACCTATCGCGGTGCCGAGATCGAGTGGCCGCCGGGGTGGCTCGATGGCTGGGCCCACCACGGATATCATCGCGCACTGCGCGCGCGCGAGCGCACCTAGAACAGGTCGGCTTGCTGACGACCGGTGTCAAGCCGGTGTCTTTCATCGATGCGCATCACGCGCTCGCCGGGAATCACCGTAATGGCGTCGCCGGCTTTGATGATGCCTTCTTGCACCACGGCACAATAGGTGCCGGTGTAGGCGCTTTGCACCATCATCTTGGCCGCGTGCTTAAAGCCCATGCGGATGTTGAATTTGAAGCAGGGCGCGCGCGGCTTGGTGACGATCAGCAGCACGCCGGAATCGACAGCGCCGATCTGCAGCTTATCGCCAACCCAAAGCGCGGTTTCGAAAAGCCCCTCGGTGGTGAGATTTTCGCCCATGAATCCGTAGGGCAGCGCATGGGCGATCTTGAGCGCCTGCTCGCGCATGGTCTGCCACACCGGGTAGTGTTCGGCAGGATAAAGATAGACCGCCTGATGCGGGCCGCCATGCACGCTGCGGTCGGCCTGCTCGTCGCCACTGACCCCTGAAGTGGTCACTGCGATCGGCTCGGGCATGACGAGCGTGCTCACCGGCGACTTGCCAATCGCACTTTCCACGCTGCCCTCTCCACCCACAAGAGGGGTGATGCGGCCGACGCTGATGGCAAGGAGCCGGCTCATGTTGGCGCTAGCCGGGAAGGGTTTCGGGATTGACGACGTTCATGGGCGCGCCGCTCGCATAGGCCACGATGTTTTGGAACGCTGCGGAAAAATAAAGCTCGTAGCTTGCCTTCTCGACATAGCCCAGATGCGGTGTGCAGACGACATTTTCCATGCGCAAGAGCGGCTGGCCGGCAAGCGGCGGTTCCTGCTCGAAGACGTCGATAGCAGCAAGACCCGGGCGGCCGCCGTTGAGCGCTTTCATCAAGGCATCGGTCTCGACCAGTTCGGCGCGGCTGGTATTGACGAAAAGCGCGCTGGGCTTCATCGACTGAAGCAAGGCGAGCTTGACGATGCTGCGGGTCTCGTCGACCAGACGCAGATGGATGGTCACGATGTCGGCGCGCGCGAAAAGATCTTCCTTGCTTTGCGCGACTTCGTGAAGATGATCGCGAGCCGCCTTGCGCGAGGCCTCGCCACCCCAGACCAGGACATTCATGCCAAAAGCGCCGCCGAAGCCAGCGACGATGCGGCCGATTTTGCCGTAGCCCCAGATGCCCAGGGTCTTGCCATTGAGGATTTCGCCCACGCCGTGGTTGGGCGGCGCCGTTGATGCCTTGAGGCCGCTTTGCTGCCACACCCCGTGCTTTAGGTTCGACACATATTGCGGCAGTCGTCGCATCGCCGCCATGATCAGCGCCCAGGTCAATTCGGCCGGCGCAATCGGCGAGCCGCTTCCTTCGACCACTGTCACGCCACGTGCAGTGCAGGCGGCAACGTCAAGGTGCGAGGACACCTTGCCGGTTTGCGAGATCAGCTTTAGGCGCGGCAGCTTGGCCAGGAGTTCCTTGCCCACCTTGGTGCGCTCGCGGATCAACACCAGCGCCTCCGCGTCGGCAATGCGCACGGCGAGCTGGCCTGCACCCTTGACGGTGTTGTTGAAAATCTTGACGTCGTGGCCGGCTAATTGCTTGAAGCAATCGAGTTTGCGAACGGCATCTTGATAGTCATCGAGAATTGCGATTTTCATCAGGGCTTCAATGGGAGGGGTTCGGGCGCCCTGCCAACCTCAGGAGGTGTAAAATCGCGGACCGCCCGCGCTTTGGCGCGGCTTTCGCGGAGGATCCTCATGGATTCGCGCCAAGAGCCGGCTCGGCCTTGCTGCAACGCATTGTTTCCGGACTATACAACAGGCTTTTGGAGAGAACGATGAACGCAGTCCTGTCCCCATCGTCAGCAGGAGCGCCGGCATGGGTAAAAAATCCTAAGCTCGTGGCGTGGGTCGCCGAAATGGCGGCCTTGACCCAGCCTGCAAAGATCGTCTGGTGCGATGGTTCGGCGCAAGAGTCCGAGGCCCTTTGCGAGGCGATGATCGAGCGAGGAACGCTCAAGCGCCTCAATCCCTTGTTGCGGCCGAACTCGTTTTTGGCGCTGTCTGATCCCTCTGATGTGGCCCGCGTTGAAGATCGCACCTTCATCTGCTCGGAAAAGCGCGAGGATGCCGGCCCGACCAATAACTGGGTTGCCCCTGGCGAAATGCGCGCGACGCTAAAGGGACTGTTTGACGGCGTGATGCGCGGCCGGACCCTTTACGTGGTGGCATTTTCGATGGGCCCGTTAGGCTCGCCGATCGCCCACATCGGCGTTGAATTGACCGACTCGCCTTATGTCGTTGTCAACATGCGACTGATGACGCGCATGGGCCGCGCCGTCTACAACGTGCTTGGCGAGAGCGGCGCGTTTGTGCCGTGCATGCATACGGTGGGCAAGCCGCTAAGGGCGCAGGACGCCGATGTCGCCTGGCCGTGCAACCCGACCAAATACATTGTCCAGTTCCCCGAAACCCGCGAAATCTGGAGCTTTGGCTCGGGCTATGGCGGCAACGCCCTGCTGGGAAAGAAGTGCTTTGCACTGCGCATCGCCTCGGTCATGGGGCGCGACGAAGGCTGGCTTGCCGAACACATGCTGATTCTTGGCGTCGAAAATCCGCAAGGCGAGAAGCACTACGTCGCCGCGGCGTTTCCCTCGGCCTGCGGCAAGACCAATTTCGCCATGCTGATTCCGCCGGCGGGCTTTGAAGGCTGGAAGGTCACGACGATTGGCGATGACATTGCCTGGATCAAGGCCGGCACCGACGGGCGCCTGCGCGCCATCAATCCCGAGGCCGGCTACTTTGGCGTGGCCCCTGGCACCAATGTCGCGACCAATCCGAATTGCATGGCATCGCTTGCGCGCGACACGCTTTTTACCAACGTCGCATTGACCGACGAGGGTGATGTCTGGTGGGAAGGCATGACCGACGCGCCGCCGGCGCACCTGATCGACTGGCAGGGGCAGGACTGGACACCGGAAATAGGCAAGGCCACCGGCAAGAAGGCGGCGCATCCGAACGCGCGCTTCACGGTGAGCGCGATCAACAACCCGGTGCTTGATGCCGACTGGGACAACCCCGCCGGCGTGCCGATTTCGGCGTTCATTTTCGGCGGCAGGCGTTCAAGCACGGTGCCGCTTGTCACCGAGGCCAGAGACTGGGTCGAAGGCGTCTACATGGCCGCGACCATGGGCTCGGAGACGACAGCAGCCGCCGCAGGCGAGCAGGGCGTCGTGCGTCGCGACCCCTTCGCCATGCTGCCCTTTTGTGGCTACAACATGTCGGACTACTTCGCCCACTGGTTGACGCTTGGCCGCCAGCTCGAGAAAAGCGGCGTCGCGCTGCCGCGCATCTTTTGTGTCAACTGGTTTCGCACGGACGCTCAAGGTCGTTTCCTGTGGCCCGGATTTGGCGAGAACATGCGTGTCCTCAAATGGATGCTCGATCGACTTGCCGGAACGGCAAACGGTGTCGAGCACCTGCTGGGAACGACCCCACGCTTTGAGGACCTCGACTGGCAAGGCAGTTCCTTTTCGCGCGAGAAGTTCGAGCGCATCACGTCGATCGACCTTGCGGCCTGGCGCTTCGAACTCGGCTTGCATGGTGAACTGTTTGACAAGCTGAGCTACCACTTGCCAGAAGAACTCGCCGCATTCAAGGCCACGCTCGAGCAGCGCATCGCCGCCTAAGGCGCTTGCGGCCTGCCCGGCGCCGTAAAGTCTCAGGGTTTCCGCGAATCCTTCCGTCATCGGAAGTTTGCTACGCTCCACTCTCCTTGCGGACCGGATCCCCGGTGCATGGGCTCTGGAGCTGGAAATGAAGACGCGCGCAGCGCTCCTCTACGACGTCGGCTTGCCGCAACCTTACGAAAACAGCCGTCCGCTGCACATCGAGGAAGTCGAACTCGCAGCTCCAGGTGCAAATGAAGTGCTCGTGCGCATCCGCGCCGCGGGACTTTGCCACTCCGATCTGTCGGTGATCAATGGTGATCGGCCGCGGCCCACGCCGATGGCCATCGGCCACGAGGCTGCCGGCACGGTCGAAGCATTGGGTGAAGGCGTGACCGATCTTCGCATCGGTGAGCACGTCGTCCTGGTCTTCATGCCCAGCTGCGGCCACTGCCTGCCGTGCGCCACGGGGCGCCCCGCGCTTTGCGAGCCGGGGGCGCTCGCCAACGGTGCCGGCACGCTCCTTGGCGGTGGCCGTCGCATGACGCAAGGCGGCAACTCGATTAACCATCATCTGGGTTGCTCGGCGTTTTCAGACTATGCGGTGGTCTCGCGCCGCTCGCTGGTTGCCATCGATGATCGCGTTGAATTCGAGCACGCGGCGCTTTTTGGCTGCGCGGTCTTGACGGGCATGGGTGCAGTGCTCAATACGGCGGGTATCGAAGCGGGTGCAAGCGTTGCCGTCGTTGGCCTAGGTGGCGTCGGTTTTTCAAGTGTGCTGGCGGCGCTTGCCGCCGGTGCAGGCCAGGTGATCGCGATCGATCGCGTGCCCTCCAAGCTGTCCCTGGCCAAGGCCATCGGCGCATCGCATGTCTTTGATGCCAGCGCGCCTGACGTCATTGAACGCGTGCGCGAAGCAAGCTCGGGCGGTGTTGACTACGCCTTTGAGATGGCAGGCGCGATTGCCGCCCTCGACTGCGCCTATCGCATCACGCGCCGTGGCGGCGTTACGGTCACGGCCGGTCTTGCCAATCCGGCTGCGCTCTGGCCGCTGCAGGCGGTAAGCCTCGTTGCCGAAGAGCGCACGGTCAAAGGCAGCTATATCGGATCGTGCGTGCCCACGCGTGACTTGCCGCGCTACGTTTCGCTTTTCCTGCAGGGTCGCCTGCCGGTCGACAAGTTGTTGTCCGAGCGCATTGCGCTTACTGCGATCAATGCCGGTTTTGATCGCCTGGCGCGCGGCGAAGGCATCCGCCAGGTCGTGATGATGGACACGCCATGAGCGCATCGGGCACCGATGTCGTTCTTGAGACACGCGAGCTTGCCAAGGAGTTCAAGGGCTTCGTTGCGGTGAACAAGGTCTCGCTCAAGGTCAGGCGCGGACAGATCCATGCCCTGATTGGCCCCAACGGTGCGGGCAAGACGACCTTCTTTAACCTCTTGACGAAATTCCTGCCGCCGACTTCTGGCACCATCCTTTACTGCGGCGAGGACATCACGAGCGAAGGCCCGGCGCAGACGGCAAGGCGTGGCGTGGTGCGCTCGTTCCAGATTTCCGCCGTGTTTCCACACCTGTCGGTGCTCGAGAATGTACGCGTCGCCCTGCAGCGCAGCCTGGGCACGTCGTTTTATTTCTGGCGTTCGGAAAAAAGCCTGAACCGCCTCAATGACCGCGCCATGCAGCTTCTGGCTGAAGTCGGCCTTGAAGAGTTTGCCAAAGCCGAAACCGCCGACCTGTCCTACGGCCGCAAGCGCGCGCTCGAACTTGCCACCACCCTTGCGCTCGAGCCGGAACTGATGCTTTTGGACGAGCCGACGCAGGGCATGGGACACGAAGACGTGTCACGGGTCACCAACCTCATCAAGAAGCTTTCGGCCAATCGTACGGTGCTGATGGTCGAGCACAACATGAAAGTCGTCTCGTTGATTGCCGACACCATCTCGGTTTTGCAACGCGGCAGCGTCATTGCCGAAGGTCCCTACGCCGAGGTATCGCGCAATCCCCAGGTCGTCGAGGCCTACATGGGCACCACCGATGGCGCCCTTGGGGGCACGCATTGACCGAGATTCTCAACATTGCCAACCTTCAGGCCTGGTATGGCGAGTCGCACATCCTGCACGGCGTCGATTTCACCGTCAACGCCGGAGAAGTCGTCACGCTCCTTGGCCGCAACGGCGCGGGCAGGACGACCACGCTTCGCGCCATCATGGGTCTGACCGGCAAGCGCAGTGGCTCGGTCGCAGTGCATGGCGTTGAAACCACACGCTTGCCAACGCACCGCATCGCGCGCCTGGGGATTGGCTACTGTCCTGAAGAGCGCGGCATTTTCTCGTCGCTCTCGGCCGAAGAAAACCTGATGCTGCCACCGCGCTTGAAGGGCGGCGACAAGGCCTTTAGCGTTGACGAGTTGTATGTCATGTTCCCCAATCTGAAGGAGCGCGCACACAGCCCGGGTACGCGGCTCTCGGGCGGAGAGCAGCAGATGCTCGCCGTCGCGCGCATTTTGCGCACCGGCGCCACGCTGCTCCTGCTCGACGAAATTTCCGAGGGCTTGGCGCCCGTGATCGTGCAAAAGCTGGCCGAGGTGATCCGTGCGCTCAAGGCCAGGGGATTTACCGTGGTGTTAGTCGAGCAGAACTTCCGCTTCGCTGCGCCCCTGGCCGACCGCTTCTATGTCATGGAGCATGGACGCATCGTCGAGCGCTTTGACCAGTCGCAACTGGAAGAAAAGATGTCCATGCTCAACGAATTTCTGGGTGTATAGCCGTTAATTATGAGGAGACAGGTATGAAACTCAAGGGAATCGCAACCGCGCTTGGCGCGGCCTTTGCACTGGCGATGGGCAGCGCTCATGCCGCCGATCCGAACCAGGTGGTGATCGGCGATATCGACGACCTCTCTGGCGTGTATGCGGACGTCATCGGCCAGGGCGGCATTGAAGCCATCAACATGGCGGTCAGTGATTTCGGCGGCACCGTGCTTGGCAAGAAAATTGTCGTGCTCTCCGCCGACCACCAGAACAAGCCCGATCTTGGCGCGTCGAAGTTTCGCGAGTGGGCCGACCAGAACGGACTGACCATGCTGCTTGGCGGCTCCAATACCGGTGTGGGCATCGCCATGGCCAAGGTTGCCGCAGCCAAGCATGTGCCCTACATGAATATCGGCGCTGCTGGCGCGTCCTTGACCAACGCCGATTGCACGCCCTATTCGGTCCACTATGCCTACGACACGACAGCGCTTGCCAATGGCACGGCGAGCTCGATTGTCAAAGGTGGCGGCAAGACCTGGTTTTTTCTCACGGCCGACTATGCCTTTGGCACCCAGCTGCAGGAGGCGGCCACCAAGGTGGTCACGGCCAACGGCGGCAAGGTGGTGGGCGCGGTGCGCGTGCCCCTTGGCGCGTCGGACTTTTCGTCGTTCCTGTTGCAGGCGCAAGGCAGTGGTGCACAGGTCATCGGGCTGTCCAATGCGGGTAACGACTTCAGCAACTCGCTCAAGGCGGCCAATGAATTCGGCATCACCAAGACCATGAAGCCGGCGGCACTCCTTGCGTTTATCAGCGATATTCACAGCCTTGGCCTGAAGACCGCGCAGGGACTGATCCTCACCACCGGCTGGTACTGGGACGCAAACGAGGAGACGCGGGCATTTGGCAAACGCTTCTTCGAGAAAATGAAGCGCGAGCCGACCATGAACCAGGCCGGATTCTATTCGGCGACACTGACCTATCTGAAGGCCGTCAAGGCGGTAGGCTCGACCGATCCGGACAAGGTCATGGCGGAACTCAAGCGCGCCAAGATCAACGACATGTTTGCCAAGAACGGCGTCATTCGCGCGGATGGTCTGATGGTCCACGACATGTACGTGATGCAGGTCAAGGCGCCCGAGGAATCGAAGTATCCCTGGGACTATTACAAGATCATCAAGACCATGTCCGGCGAAGAAGCCTTCGGGCCCTTGTCGGACTCGACCTGCCCGCTCGTCAAGAAGTAGGCTCGCCCCGGGGATCGGCAGGTGCCGGTCCCCACTCTCCTCTCGCCATCGACTCGGTAACGGCCAACCCATGACGGTATTCGGATATCCGCTTCCGGCGATCCTAGGCCAGCTGATGCTGGGCCTTGTCAACGGCTCGTTCTACGCGCTCCTGAGTCTTGGCCTTGCCGTCATCTTCGGGCTTTTGCGCGTGGTCAATTTCGCCCATGGCGCGTTCTACATGCTGGGCGCCTTTGCCGCCTACGTCGGTCTGACGTCGTTTGGCATCAGCTACTGGTGGCTGCTGCTTTTGGCGCCGCTCGCCGTGGGTGTTCTCGGCCTCATCATGGAGCGGCTGCTGTTGCAGCACATCTATCGCCTCGATCCGCTCTATGGGCTGCTGCTGACGTTTGGCGTCGCCCTGATCGCCGAAGGCGTGATGCGCGACCGCTTTGGCTCGTCGGGCAATTCCTTCCCGGTGCCAGAGGCCTTGCAAGGCGCATTCAACCTCGGCTTCATGGTGCTGCCGATTTATCGGGCCTGGGTCATCCTGGCATCGCTTGTCGTCTGTTTTGGAACCTGGTTCGTGATCGAGCGCACGCGCCTTGGTGCGACGCTTCGCGCCGGGACGGAAAACGTCCGCCTGGTGCAAGCGTTTGGCATCAACGTGCCGATGATGGTCATGCTGACCTATGGCGCGGGCGTCGCGCTGGCGGCCTTTGCCGGGGTGCTTGCGGCGCCGGTGATCCAGGTCGCGCCTCTGATGGGATCGTCGATTGTGATCGTCGTGTTTGCCGTGGTGGTGATCGGCGGCATGGGTTCGATTTTTGGCGCGATCGTCTCGGGGCTGACGCTTGGCATGATCGAGGGCCTGACCAAGGTGGTCTATCCGGAGGCTTCCAACATCGTTGTCTTCATCATCATGGCCGTGGTCTTGATCTGGCGCCCGGCCGGCCTTTTCGGCAGGGAATGACGATGCGCGCGACTTTCGTCTTTTATGCCGCTGCGCTGGTTTTGGCCGTAGCCGCTCCGTATCTGGGGCTCTATCCGGTGTTTGGCATGCAGCTCATGTGCTTTGCGATTTTTGCCTGCGCCTTCAATCTGATTCTGGGCTTTAGCAAGATGCTGTCGTTTGGCCACGCCGCCTATTTCGGCTCGGCCGCCTATCTGACCGGGTGGCTGATCACAGCCCATGGCGTCGGGCCCGGACTTGCCATTCTTGCCGGCATCCTGCTGGGTGTCGTCCTGGGCGCCGTGATCGGCGCGATCGCGATCAGGCGCGAAGGCATCTACTTCGCAATGATCACCCTCGCCCTGGCCCAGCTCGTCTACTTCGTGTGCGTCGAAGCGCCTTTCACCGGTGGCGAGAACGGTATCCAGGGGATCGCCCGCGAGTCGCTCTTTGGCGTCATTCCGATCCAGTCGGACCTGGTCTTTTACTATCTCGTTCTTGCTCTTTTGGTGGCTGTGATGCTGTTCATCGCACGGGTGGTGCATTCGCCTTACGGCCAGGTGTTAAAGGCCATCCGGGAAAACGAGCCGCGTGCGATTTCGCTTGGCTATCGCGTCGAGCGCTACAAACTGACGGCTTTCATCCTGTCTGCGGGCATGTCTGCACTGGCCGGATCGCTCAAGGCCTTGTCGCTTGGCTTTGCCACGCTTACCGACGTCGAACAGGGCACGTCCGGGCAGGTCATCCTCATGACACTGCTGGGGGGTGCCGGCACATTTTTCGGGCCGGTGGTGGGTGCCGGGGTCGTGGTCACCCTGCAGCAGTACCTCTCCGATCGGGTCGGCGCCTGGGTTTCGGTGATCATCGGCGTCATCTTCGTGATTTGCGTGATGGCGTTTCGCCGCGGTGTGGTGGGCGAAGTGCGCGCCTTCTTCGGCAAGCGAAGCGCCGCGAGGAGCACGGCGCCGTAAGGGTAGCCCTGCGCGGGCGATGGCAAGCGCGGGCGAGCCCCCAAGTCGGGCCGTCGTTAAGGAACGTGTTGTTCCACGTGGAACAATGACCCCAGATCGGCCGCCAGAACTGGATGGCGGCAGTCGATTGGTTCATAATCGAGCCCCTCGCCCTCGCCGCATAGACTGCGCGCACGGCCCATTTTGTCGCGCACATGAATTTCCCGGATCAATTTGACGTGCTGGTTGTCGGTGGTGGTCACGCCGGCACCGAGGCTGCGCTTGCCGCCTCGCGCATGGGCTGCAAGACGCTGATGTTGACGCACAGCATCGAGACGCTCGGCCAGATGTCGTGCAATCCGTCCATCGGCGGCATCGGCAAGGGTCATCTGGTCAAGGAAATCGATGCCCTGGGCGGCGCCATGGCGCTTGCCACCGACGAAGCCGGCATCCAGTTTCGCATCCTCAATTCGAGCAAGGGGCCGGCGGTCAGGGCCACGCGGGCGCAAGCCGACCGGGTCCTGTATCGCGCCGCGATCAGGCGACGGCTGGAAAACCAGCCGAACCTGTGGCTCTTCCAGCAGGCGGTCGATGACCTGATCCTTGAAGGCGACGGCGACGGCGCGCACGTGGTCGGCGCCGTGACCCAGATCGGCCTCAAATTCAGGAGCCGTGCGGTGATCCTGACGGCGGGGACTTTTCTTAACGGCAAGATTCATGTCGGTCTTGATTCCTATGCCGGCGGCCGAGCCGGTGACGCGCCGTCGATTTCGCTCGCCGCGCGGCTGGCCGAATTGAACCTGCCGCGCGGGCGCTTGAAGACCGGCACCCCACCACGCATCGACGGGCGCACGATTGATTTCTCGCGCACGCAGCGTCAAGACGGGGACAGTGATCCGGTTCCGGTGTTTTCCTACATGGGCAGCGCGCAACAGCACCCCGAGCAGCTGCCCTGCTGGATCACCCAGACCAACGAAAAGAGCCACGACATCATTCGCGCGTCACTGGATCGCTCGCCCATGTATACCGGCGTCATCGAAGGCGTCGGCCCGCGCTACTGCCCGAGCATCGAGGACAAAATCCACCGCTTCGCAGGCAAGAACTCCCACCAGATCTTCCTTGAGCCCGAGGGATTGAGCACGCACGAGTACTACCCCAATGGCATCTCGACCAGCCTGCCCTTCGATACCCAGCTGGCCCTCGTGAGGAGCATCGCCGGACTCGAGTCGGCGCACATCCTGCGTCCGGGCTACGCCATCGAATATGACTATTTCGATCCCCGCGCGCTGCATCGGACGCTCGAGACGCGGCAGATCTCGGGGTTGTTTTTCGCGGGACAGATCAATGGCACCACCGGCTACGAAGAGGCCGCAGCCCAGGGTCTCATCGCCGGCATCAATGCGGCCCGGCGCGTCAAGGGCGAAGCGCCGGTGGTCTTCGCCCGCAACGAAGCCTACCTGGGCGTCCTGGTCGACGACCTGGTGACACTTGGCGTGCTCGAACCCTACCGCATGTTCACCAGCCGCGCCGAGTACCGGCTGTCGCTTCGCGAAGACAACGCAGACTGGCGCTTGACCGCAATCGGCCATGCCATTGGCGCTGTCGACGACCGGCGCTTTGCCGCCTTCGAGCAGAAGCGCGACGATGTTTCACGTGAAACATCGCGGCTCGCGACCACCTGGATGCATCCGGGTGTGGAGAGCGCCGCGGCGGAGGCTGCGCTTGGCGTGACCTTGGGCCATGAGCATTCCCTGCTCGATTTGCTCAAGCGTCCGGAAGTCGGCTACGCCGGGCTGCTGCATGCTGCGGGGCTTGCGGGAATCTCGCCGCCGTTGCAGCCGCTGTCTGCCCAGGCCGCAGAACAGGTCGAAATCCAGGCCAAATACGCCGGCTACATTGCGCGCCAGGCGCACGAAGTCGAGCGCCAGCGCCATTACGAGTCGCTGCCGATTCCGCCAGGCATGCGCTATGAAGACGTGCGCGGCCTGTCGATCGAGGCGCGGCAAAAGCTCGCCGCGCAACGGCCGGAGACGCTCGGACAGGCTTCCCGTATTGCTGGCGTCACGCCCGCGACGATATCGCTGCTGCTCGTGCACCTGAAAAAGGGCTCGCGGACCTTGCGTCGCAAGGAGGCGGCGTAATTGGGCGTCGCCGCAACCGATGCAAATCGAGCCGCCGCACGCCAACGCCTGACAGCCGGCGCGGCCGAATTGGGCATTGATCTCTCTGCCCGCCAGCTCGAGCGTTTCATGGTCTACCTTGACCTGCTGGCACAGTGGGGCGCGTCGTTCAACCTGACGGCCGTGCGCGATCCGCTGCAGATGGTCACCGTGCATCTTCTTGACAGTCTGTCGATCCTGCCCCTGATCGCGGCGCTCGCACCGAAGCGGCTGATCGACATCGGTTCGGGCGCAGGATTGCCCGGCATTCCCCTGGCCCTGATGCTGCCTGAGCTCGAGGTGGCGCTGTTGGACTCGGTGCAAAAAAAGACCGCCTTCCAGATTCAGGCCAAAGGCGCCCTCAAGCTTAGCAACTGTCATCCCATCAATGGCCGAATGCAAGCACTCACTTTTGCGAAACCGTATGATCTTGCAGTGTGTCGGGCCTTCGCATCGGTCGCAGATGCTGCGCTTCTTGCCGAGCGCGCGCTCTGCGCCGATGGCACCCTGATTGCCATGAAAGGCCACGTGCCCAAGGAAGAACTCGACGCGCTTGCGCCCGCGTGGCGTCTCAGTGCGGTTACGCCGCTCGTGGTGCCCGGACTTGACGCGAGGCGCTGCGCCGTCGTTTTAAGGCGCGCTCGCGCGACAAACTCAGGCGAGGCGGAAACGGCAGGGGCCAATGCCTAAGATTTTTGCGATAGCCAACCAAAAAGGCGGCGTTGGAAAAACCACGACGACGGTCAACCTCGCCGCGGCGCTTGCCGACACCGGCCAGCGCGTGCTTTTGATCGATCTCGACCCGCAGGGCAACGCGACCATGGGCAGCGGCGTTGATAAACGCGCGCTGAAGGCGTCGGTCTACCAGGTGCTTCTGGGTTTGGCACCGCTTGCATCCGCACTGCAACGCTCAAGCACCGGCCGCTACGATGTCTTGCCCTCGAACCGTGAACTGGCCGGCGCCGAAATCGAACTGGTCGAACTCGATGCGCGCGAACGGCGCCTCAAGGACGCGCTTTCATCCCATCACGACGACTACGACTTCATCCTCATCGACTGCCCACCGGCGCTCTCGCTTTTGACCTTGAATGGACTTTGCGCAGCGCACGGCGTGATCATCCCGATGCAATGCGAATACTTCGCGCTCGAAGGCTTGTCTGATCTCGTCAATACCATCAAGCAGGTCCATCGCAACCTCAACGGTGATCTCGAAATCATCGGTCTTTTGCGTGTCATGTTCGATCCGCGCTCGACGCTCGCCAACCAGGTCTCGGCGCAACTCGAGGAGCACTTCGCAGACAAGGTGTTCAAGACCGTGGTGCCGCGCAACGTCCGCCTTGCCGAAGCGCCAAGCTATGGCATGCCAGGCGTGGTCTTTGACCGCAGCAGCAAGGGTGCCCAAGCCTATCTTGCCTTTGCCGTCGAGATGATCGGACGATTCAACCAGAAAGAGCCGCAAGCCGCGGCGATCGAATAGCCCATGACGAAAAGAAAAGCCGGCCTCGGGCGAGGCCTTGAAGCCCTGCTTGGCAACAATGCCGACCCGGGCGATGTGTCACCCGAGGGCGGCGCTCCCTCGAGACTGCCGCTTAGCGCACTGCGACCCGGCAAGTACCAGCCAAGAACGCGCATGGACGAAGGCGCACTTGCCGAACTCGCGCAGTCCATCAAGAGCCAGGGCTTGATGCAGCCGATTCTGGTGCGCCCGCTTTCGGGGGGCACCTACGAAATCATCGCGGGCGAAAGGCGATCACGCGCGGCGGCGTTGGCCGGCTTGACCGAGGTGCCGGTGCTGGTGCGCGAAGTCGCCGACGAGAACGCAGCGGTGATGGCACTGATCGAAAACATCCAGCGCGAAGACCTCAATCCGCTTGAGGAGGCGCAAGGTGTAAAGCGCCTGCTCGATGATTTCAACATGACCCACGAATCAGCGGCAGAAGCCATCGGCCGCTCACGTTCGGCGACCTCCAATCTGCTGCGCCTTTTGCATCTGGCCAAGCCGGTGCAAGGACTGCTTCTTGCCGGTGATCTCGACATGGGCCATGCCCGCGCCCTGCTCGCCCTTGATGCGGCGGCGCAAATCGCCCTTGCCCACCAGGTCGTGGCCAAGCGGCTTACCGTGCGCGAGACGGAAAAACTGGTCTCGCGCATCGGCCAGGAATTCAATCTTGCCCCTAGCGCCAAGCCCGCCAAGACCAAGACGCGCGACCTCGTGCGCCTCGAAGAGGAACTCTCCGATGCGATCGCAACGCGCGTGACGATCAAGCTGCGCGGCAAGCACAAGGGGCAACTCGTCATCGACTACGCCGGCCTCGATCAGCTCGACGGGCTGATCAGCCGCATCAAGGGAGAGCCACGCCCTGAGCGCTAGCTGATTCCTCGACCAAAACGGCGCGATTGCGGCCCGCCTGCTTGGCCTGATAAAGTGCCGCGTCGGCAAAGCTCAAGACGTCATCAGACGTCATTGCCAGCGCCGGGACCAGCGATACCACGCCGACGCTGACGGTGATCACCCCGCCAGCGGAAAGCTTGTGTTCGATGTCAAGTGCGCGCACCGCATAGAGGATGTTGGATGCCACGGCGCGCGCCGTTGTCGTGTCTGCCGCAGGCAGAATGACAGCAAATTCCTCACCGCCATAACGCGCGGCAAAGTCGCCCGCGCGCCTGACTGTGCCCGCGATCGCCTTGGCCACGCGCGCGAGGCACTGGTCACCCATGACGTGGCCGTAATGGTCGTTGTAAGCCTTGAAATGGTCAACGTCGATCAGGCACACGGCAAGCCGCATGCGCGCACGCCGCGCGCGCAGGATTTCGCTCGCGAGGACGGTGTCAAGATAGCGCCGGTTGGCAATGCCGGTGAGCCCATCGAGGTGGCTCAAGCGCTCGAGCGCCTGATTTGCAGCCTCGAGCTCGCTGGTCACGCGCAACAGCCGCCGCCGCATTTCGTCGATGCGTTGCATGGCGCGCACCTTGGCGTAAAGCACGACGTAGCTGACCGGCTTGACGAGGTAGTCGTCACCCCCGGCCTCGATGCCTCGATCGAGGTCCTGGTCTTCTTCGCGCGAGGACAAGAAAATGATCGGCAGCCACTGCGCTTCTGCTGCGCTGCGGATTTCGCGGGCGACGCTATAGCCGTCGATGTCGTCCATCAACACGTCCAGTAGCACCATGTCGGGCGCGGCCTCGCGAAACCGGGCGAGACCCTCCGCGCCACTCTTGGCGGTGATGCACTCGTGACCCATGCGCTCGACATAGCGCGACAACGCCGCCCGCATGGTGGGGGAATCGTCGACGATCAGGATCTTCACTCCAGGACTTAGCTGTTATCGAAGTGTCGAAAGGTTATGCGGGTCCGTCTTGTCGTGCCTTCGGACTCGATGTGGATATCCAGGGTGCCGCCGCGGATGGCACCCGATACGATGCGCTGGATGATCATCAACAGCGTGCGCTCGGACTCAAGACCGACCTCTTCGGTGACATCGAGCAATTCGCCGTGCTCGATCACGGCGGTGTCGGAGACCGGCGTGCTTGCGCCGGCAGCAAAGCGGATCGAGGCCGGATCGGCGATGCGCTCCGTGCCCGGTGCGCCATAGGCTTCGTGCTGCTTGGCGATGATTTCGTCACCGGCAGCAATCACCGGCACGACGCGCATGCGCGCGAGCAGCCCGAGCTCCGAGGTGGTGGCATTTTCCGGCTGGTGCGGCGTGGCAAAAATCAGCGCGCCATCCTCGACGGCGAGCGGCACGATGTTCAGGCGCCGCGCCACATCCGCGGGCACGAGCTTTAGGGCCTCCTCGGAAATCTGGAATTTGGACAGATTGACAAACGGCATGCCGAGCTTGCGCGCGTGCATTTTGCGCAACGTCTCGGCGTCAACGACGCCCATGTCGACGAGGATCTGGCCCAAGGGCCGTCCGCGATTGGCGCGCTGGCGCGCAAGCGCCGTCTGCAGGGCTTCGATGGTGAGCGAGCCCTGTTCGATCAGGGCCTCGCCCAACCTCAAGCTTGGCTTGGCCTTTTGCAGTTCCAGTGCAGCATCAAGCTGCGCCGAGGTAATGAAGCCTTCTTCGATCAGATAGTCGCCAAGGACCAGGCGCCGCATCGCCTGCTGCTTTTCCACCGCGACCTTGAGCTGCTCTTCGCTGACAACATTTTCCTCGACCAGGACCTTTCCGATCGGGTCTCCCACCTGGACGTAGGCGATCGACGAATTCGGGATGAACTGGCGCAAGGCGGTGTGGCCAGCCCCCTGCAGGAACAGAAACAGTCCGGTGGGCAAGAGCACGTGCCCGAGCGTCTCGCCGCTCGTGATTTCGCCATCCTGGAACTCGACGTTGTAGATCTGCACCTCGGCCGGCGCAAACAGCGTGCCGGGCTGGCCCACGGTGTCGTCGTTGATCGGCGTGAGGTGGATCGGCCGCGTGAGCCGGAGCTGGCGCACTTTGGCGAGCCTCACGGCAATCATCTGGCTGCGGTGTTCGTGCCCCTTGTGTGGCCGAAAAATGAAGTAGTCGTCGCGGCCGGTGAAGTGCAGCACGTCGCCGTGCTGCGTGCTGCCGTTCTTGAATTCGATCTCGCACGCCTCGGCCTTGGCCGGGGCCTCGTCGGTCTTGGCATGCGCCGGCTCTGGCCACTGGATCGCGTACTGGTCTGCCGACAGGTGCGGGACGCTCATCCCTGGTCTCCTTTGGGGGTACTCCCTTGTTTGATGTCGTCCACTCTAGCACCCTAAACACACACCGAAACGGACTGATTTGCGGTACTTTGAAATTGACTGTCTCATTGCTTTCGCGTAAGATCTCGCGGCTTTCCGGTAGTTCTTCAGCGCGGGTAAGACCGTTCTTCATGCATGCTCAAGACCGTCTACCTGCAAGCGATCGTTTCGTGTGGCGTTGCGCTTCTTGCGTACGTTCTGGGTGGTGCCCTTGCAGCTTTTTCGGCCCTCCTTGGAGCGGCGGCATGTGTGGTCCCGAATGCACTTTTCGCGCTTCGGTTGACCTGGCAAGCTCGGCGGCCAGGCGGCGCTGACGTCGCGACGTTCTTGATCTGGGAGGTCGTGAAGCTCGGCTTAACGGTCGCCCTCTTGCTGACTATCGTCCTGCAGTACCGCGATCTTCAATGGCTTGCGTTCTTAGCCGGACTGATCGCGGCGCTTAAAAGTTACTTCGTATTGTTTCTTCTTGACCGGAAATCCTAAGGCTCGTTGCGCATGGCCCCCGACCAGGACCTCACCCCTTCCGAATACATCGTCCACCATCTGACGCATTTAACGCGCCTGGGTTCCGATGCCAAGCAGCAATCGATCATCGACATGTCGCTGATCAACCTCGACACCATCTTCTTCTCGGTGTTAGCCGGAGTGATCGGGCTCGTGGTGATGTATCTGGCCGCGCGGCGGGCCACCGCTGGCGTGCCAGGACGCTTTCAGTCGGTCGTCGAGGTTCTGGTCGAGTTTGTCGAAGGCCAGGCCAAATCGATCGTGCACGGTGACCGCAGTTTCATCTCGCCTTTGGCGCTGACCGTATTCGTCTGGGTCGCGCTCATGAATTCCCTCGATTTTCTGCCCGTCGACTTGTTCGCACGCATTCTCCACTGGCTGCACCTGACCGACACGATTCATTACATCCGTATCGTGCCAACTGCAGACGTCAACGGCACGTTTGGCATTTCGCTGGCCGTTTTGGTCATCGTTCTTTACTACAACTTCAAGATCAAGGGCGCCGGCGGGTTCTTCCATGAACTCGTCGCCGCACCTTTTGGCAGCGTCAAGCTCACGCTCAATCCCGTGACCTGGATTGGCCTGTTGCTGCTGACCCTGGCCAATCTGTTTCTCAATCTGATCGAATTCATCGCCCGCACGGTATCGCTCGCCATGCGGCTGTTTGGCAACATGTACGCTGGCGAGCTGCTGTTCCTCCTGATCGCACTTCTTGGCTCGACCGCGACCTGGTGGGGTTTTGGCATGCATGTCATCGCCGGCACTGCCTGGGCGATCTTCCATGTCTTGATTGTTTTCCTGCAAGCCTTCATCTTCATGATGCTGACGCTGGTGTATATCGGCCAGGCACACGAGAGCCATTAAGTCCTGGCTCGAGCGAAGTTTCGTTTTTTTAATCGTTAAGGAGTCGTAATGACCAACACAGCTCTCGTCGCACTGGCCTGCGGTCTCATCATCGGCATGGGGGCCATTGGCGCCTGCATCGGCATTGGCATCATGGGCGGCAAGTTCATCGAGGCTTCGGCGCGCCAGCCGGAATTGATGAATGACCTGCAAACCAAGATGTTTCTGCTGGCTGGCCTGATCGACGCGGCATTCCTGATCGGTGTCGGTATCGCGATGATGTTCGCATTCGCAAATCCGTTCGCCAAGGGCTAGATCACCGTGCGGCAGCACGCGGCCATGCCGCGCTATTGTCAGCGAAAGGAAATGTAGAGTGGACATCAATGCAACCTTCATTGTCCAGGGCGTGGTGTTTCTCATCCTGGTTGTGTTCACGATGAAAGTCATCTGGCCGCCGGTGATGAAGGCGCTTGACGAACGTGCGCAGAAGATCGCCGATGGGCTCGCTGCAGCGGAGCGCGGCAAGCAGGAACTCGCCGAAGCCAACCAGCGCGTCGAGGTCGAACTGGCACGCTCGCGTGCCGAAAACCAGGTGCGCGTGGGCGAGGCTGAAAAGCAGGCGTCGATGCTCATCGATGAAGCCAAGCGCACCGCCGAGGCCGAAAAGGCACGCATTCTTGCCGAAGCCAAGGCCGAGGCGCAACAGGAAATGCAACGCGCTCGCGAGGAATTGCGCAGCCAGGTGGCAAGCCTTGCAGTCGCCGGCGCCGAGCAGATCTTAAAGCGTGAAATTAACCCGGCAGTGCATGCGGATCTGTTGCATCAGCTCGAGGCACAGCTCTAGCCCATGGCCGAGATCAACACCATTGCCAGGCCCTACGCCGAGGCACTTTTTCGGGTCGCAAAGAAAGACCAATTGGCCAGGTGGGCGTCGTTTCTCGAGGATCTTGCCCAGATCGCGACCAACCCGGCAATGCAGGGCATCATTGGCGACCCGCGCGTGTCACCCGAGCAGATTTATTCGATCATCGCGGGCGTGATGGCGACGCCATTGGATGCCGAGGCGAAAAATTTCGTTGATACGCTGATTGACAACGGCAGGCTCGTGGCGATGCCCGAGATCGCCGCGCAGTTTCGCGAATTGAAGAATCAGTCTGAAGGCAGTGCCGATGCCGTGATCTATAGCGCCTTCGCGCTTGACGATGGCGAGCTCAAGCAGCTGCTGGTCTCGCTCGAGGCGCGCTTTCAGCAGCGCTTGACGCCGCAAGTCGTGATTGAGCCGTCGTTAATTGGTGGTGTGCGCGTCGTCGTTGGCGATCAGGTGCTTGACAGTTCGGTTCGCGGCAAGCTCGACGCGATGCGCGTTGCCCTGACTGCCTAGGCGCCAGGGAACACATATTATTTACTGGAGTTCGAGATGCATCTGAATCCTTCTGAAATCAGCGAGCTGATCAAAAGCCGCATCGAGGGCCTTGGCGCAAAGGCCGAAGTCCGGAACGAAGGCACCGTGGTGTCGGTGAGCGATGGCATCGTCAAGGTGCACGGCCTGTCGGACGCGATGCAAGGCGAAATGCTCGAGTTTCCGGGCAATACCTTTGGCCTTGCGCTCAACCTCGAGCGCGATTCGGTGGGCGCCGTGATTCTTGGCAGCTACGAGCAGATTTCCGAAGGCGATACCGTCAAGTGCACGGGGCGCATTCTCGAAGTGCCGGTCGGCCCGGAGCTGATTGGCCGCGTCGTCGATGCGCTTGGCACGCCGATCGACGGCAAGGGTCCAATCAACGCCAAGATGACCGATGCGATCGAGAAGATCGCTCCTGGCGTGATCGCCCGCCAGTCGGTCTCGCAGCCGATGCAAACGGGATTGAAGGCGATCGATTCGATGGTGCCGATCGGTCGCGGCCAGCGTGAACTGATCATCGGCGATCGCCAGACCGGCAAGACCGCAGTTGCGATCGATACCATCATCAATCAGAAGGGCCAGGACATGGTCTGCGTGTACGTCGCGATCGGGCAGAAAGCATCCTCGATCAAGAACGTCGTACGCTCGCTTGAGCAGGTCGGCGCGATGGAGTACACCATCGTGGTTGCCGCCGCTGCGTCCGATTCGGCAGCCATGCAATATGTCTCGGCCTATTCGGGCTGCACCATGGGCGAATATTTCCGCGACCGCGGGCAAGACGCCCTGATCATCTACGACGACCTGTCAAAGCAGGCGGTGGCCTACCGCCAGGTGTCGCTGTTGCTGCGCCGCCCGCCGGGCCGCGAGGCTTATCCGGGCGACGTCTTCTATCTGCATTCGCGCCTGCTCGAACGCGCCGCGCGGGTCAATACCGATTACGTCGAAAGATTCACCAATGGCGCTGTCAAGGGCAAGACCGGCTCGCTCACGGCGTTGCCGATCATCGAAACCCAGGCGGGTGACGTGTCGGCGTTTGTGCCAACCAACGTGATTTCGATCACCGATGGCCAGATCTTCCTTGAAACCAGCCTTTTCAATTCAGGCATCCGCCCGGCCATCAATGCCGGCATTTCGGTATCGCGCGTCGGCGGCGCGGCGCAGACGAAACTGATCAAGGGCCTCTCAGGCGGTATCCGTACCGACCTTGCGCAGTATCGCGAGCTCGCGGCGTTTGCCCAGTTCGCCTCCGACCTTGATGAAGCCACGCGCCGCCAGCTCGATCGCGGCGCGCGCGTCACCGAATTGCTCAAGCAGCCGCAATACTCGCCCTTGCCGATTTCGCTCATGGCAGCGTCGCTGTACGCGGTCAACAAGGGCTTTCTTGACGACATCGAGGTCAAGCGCGTGCTGGCGTTTGAGGCAGGGTTGCACAAGTACCTGCGCGCCAGCCACGCGGCGCTGGTTGAAAAGCTCGACAGCACCAAGCAGCTCGACAAGGATGCCGAAACCGAACTTGCGGCGGCGATCACCGAGTTCAAGAAGTCCGGAACGTATTAGGCGTTAGCGGCAAGCGGAGCAAGGACATGGCAGCAGGCAAGGAAATTCGCGGCAAGATCAAAAGCGTGGAGAACACGAAAAAGATCACCAAGGCGATGGAAATGGTTGCCGCATCGAAGATGCGCAAGGCGCAAGAGCGCATGCGTGCCGTGCGTCCGTATGCCGACAAAGTTCGCAACATTGCAGCGCGCCTGTCCGAAGCCAATCCCGAGTACGTGCATCCGTTCCTGCGCGCCCACGACGAAGCCAAGACCGCCGGATTCATTGTCGTCACCACCGACAAGGGCCTGTGTGGCGGCATGAATACCAATGTCCTGCGCGCCGTGACGACGCGCCTTCGCGAACTCGATGCCCGCGGCGTGCGAGCCGAGGCGGTGGCCATCGGCAGCAAGGGCCTGGGATTCCTGCAGCGCGGCGCGGTTCCTGTCGTTGCCCATGTGACCCAGCTTGGCGACACGCCCCACCTTGACAAGCTGATCGGCCCGGTCAAGGTCATGCTCGATGCCTACCAGGAAGGGAAGCTCGCGGCGGTCTACCTTTGTTACACCGGCTTTATCAACACCATGAAGCAAGAGCCGATCGTCGAGCAGCTTTTGCCTTTGAGCGATGACAAGCTTGCCCAGTCCGACCAGGAACGTCACGCCTACAGCTGGGACTATCTTTATGAGCCCGACGCGCAAGCCGTGATCGACGACTTGATGCGGCGCTATGTCGAGGCGCTGGTGTATCAGGCGCTTGCCGAGAACATGGCGTCGGAACAGTCGGCGCGCATGGTGGCGATGAAGGCGGCCACCGATAACGCCGGCAGCGTCATTGGCGAATTGAAACTGGTCTACAACAAGACGCGGCAGGCGGCAATCACCAAGGAATTGTCTGAAATCGTGGCCGGCGCGGCCGCAGTCTAGCGAATCATTACATCAACTTGCACGTGCCGCGACCGCAAGGCGAGGCAGAAGGAAAGAAAATGGCTGAAGGCAAGATTGTCCAGTGCATTGGCGCTGTCGTCGACGTCGAGTTCCCGCGTGATGCGATGCCGAAGATCAACGACGCGCTGATCATGGAGGGGTCGTCCCTGACCCTCGAAGTGCAGCAGCAGCTAGGCGACGGCGTGGTTCGCACCATCGCGCTGGGTTCATCCGATGGCCTGCGCCGCGGCACCATGATCAAGAACACCGGGCATCCGATTTCGGTGCCGATTGGCACGGCAACGCTTGGCCGCATCATGGATGTCCTTGGCAATCCGATCGACGAGGCCGGACCTGTCAATACCGACAAGCGTGCATCGATTCACCGCAAGGCGCCGGCCTATGACGAACTGTCGCCTTCGCAAGAGTTGCTCGAGACAGGCATCAAGGTGATCGATCTGGTCTGCCCGTTCGCGCGCGGCGGCAAGGTCGGCCTCTTCGGCGGTGCAGGCGTTGGCAAGACCGTCAACATGATGGAATTGATCAACAACATCGCCAAGGAACACTCGGGCCTGTCGGTATTTGCCGGTGTTGGCGAGCGTACCCGCGAAGGCAACGACTTCTATCACGAGATGAAGGACTCGAACGTCCTCGACAAGGTGGCCATGGTTTATGGCCAGATGAATGAGCCACCGGGCAACCGCCTGCGCGTTGCGCTCACCGGACTGACCATTGCCGAGGGCTTTCGCGACGAAGGTCGCGACGTCCTGTTCTTCGTCGATAACATCTACCGCTACACGCTGGCCGGCACCGAGGTCTCCGCACTTCTTGGGCGCATGCCTTCTGCCGTGGGCTATCAGCCAACGCTCGCCGAGGAAATGGGCAAGCTGCAGGAGCGCATCACGTCGACCAAGACCGGCTCGATCACGTCGATCCAGGCGGTGTATGTGCCGGCCGACGACCTGACCGACCCGTCGCCTGCGACCACCTTTGCCCACCTTGACTCCACCGTCGTGCTCTCGCGCGATATCGCAGCGCTTGGGATTTATCCGGCGGTCGATCCGCTCGATTCGACTTCGCGCCAGCTTGATCCAAACGTCGTTGGCGAGGAGCACTACGGCACGGCGCGCGGCGTGCAGGGCACGCTGCAGCGCTACAAGGAGCTGCGCGACATCATTGCAATTCTGGGCATGGACGAATTGGCTCCGGAAGACAAGCTGGTGGTTGCACGCGCAAGAAAGATCCAGCGCTTCTTATCGCAGCCGTTCCACGTTGCCGAAGTGTTTACCGGCAGCCCGGGAAAATACGTGCCGCTAAAGGAGACCATTCGCGGCTTCAAGATGATCGTCAGCGGCGAACTCGACCATCTTCCCGAACAGGCCTTCTATATGGTCGGGACCATCGACGAAGCCATCGAGAAGGCCAAGAAGCTGCAATAGGCTTGAGAACGGATATCAGCCATGACCACCATGCACGTCGATGTAGTGAGTGCCGAAGAGTCGATCTTCTCGGGAGAGGCGACATTTGTCGCGTTGCCAGGCGAAACCGGCGAACTCGGCATTTATCCACGACACACGCCACTCATCACGCGCGTGAAACCAGGTGCCGTGCGCATCAAGCTCGCCGACTCGAACGAGGAGGAGTTTGTGTTCGTTGCGGGCGGCATCCTCGAAATCCAGCCGCAGATCGTCACCGTGCTTGCCGATACGGCAATTCGCGGCCGCGACCTTGACGAGGCCAAGGCGCTCGAGGCCAAGCGCGTGGCCGAAGAAGCACTTGCCAACCGCGCAAGCGAGATCGATTTTGCAACCCTGAGCGCTGAACTTGCAATTGCCGCAGCGCAACTGGCGGCGATACAAATGTTACGCAAGAAACGCTGATGCAACGACCGCGATGAGCATCCTCGGATAGATTCAATGGCAGCTTGCGCTGCCATTTTCTTTTTGCGGGCAAGCCCCTTTGGGAGGCGAACATGGACGGCATTTCTCGCATCGAGGAGCAACTCGCACCTGTGGCCTGGCGAAGGCGCCAGATCGGCCTTCTGGCCCTTGCCGTTTTGGCCGAAGCCGGCTGTACCGTCACCTATCCGCCGCCGCCCGTCATCAGCCCGCAACAGCCGCCGGGCCTGGGCGGCGCCATCGAGCCCGCCTTGCCGATGCAGTCGGCAGCCCTCTCGCTTGACGGCTACAAGCGCGATGTCGCCAAGCACATCTACCGCGTCAATGCCGAGTCGCTCTTTGACGGGCCGCCGCCACCGACCTTGCGCTCGATTGTGGTCTTGTCGCTGAACGTGGATGCCAACGGCACGCCCAACGCGGTGGCGCTGTTGCGCTCCAATGGCTTCACCGAACTTGAGGGGGTGGCGATCAGGAGCGTGCGCAGGGCCAGTCCGCTGCCTGCGCCGCCGGCGCTGATTGCGCGCAATGGCCGCGTCGAATTCGTCGAGACCTGGCTGTTCCGGCAGGACGGCAAATTCCAGATCCGCTCCTTGGCCGAGATTCAGCAGGACGCTTCCGCCTTGCCCTAGCCGGTTTGCGCCTTTGCGTCGACGCTTCGCGCCGGCCCGGTGACAGCTCGTCGCATCGCACGTGCTGCGCGGCCAGGATCAGGCATCGTCAAGCCCTGGCCGGATTCATTCATGCGATCTTCAAAGGAGCTTCCCAATGGTTTCTCAAATCCTCAGCCACACACCGCTTTGGGTGTGGGCGCTTCTCGCCGTGCTGATCTCCCGCGGCGTCGCCGCGCTCAAGGAGCGTCCCTTCAGGGTGGCCGCAGTACTGCTCTTTCCGCTCGTGATGGTGGCAGGCGGCATCTTTGGCATGGTCAATCGTTACGGTGCCGACAGGGCGGTGCTGGCCTGCTGGGCGGCCGGGTTTCTCTCCGTGGCCGCAATCGGCTACCTGAGCGTGCCTGAAGGCGCCGTCTTCGGCACGCGGGCCAAGCCACGGCAGGTGGGGAGCGCCGTGCCATTGGTCATGATCCTGTCGATTTTCGTCGTCAAGTACGCGCTTGAGATTGCGTTTGCGATGCGTCCGGACATCATCGGCGAGGCGCCCGCCTCCCTGGCTGTCGCGCTGCTCCTGGGCGGCCTGGCGGGCCTCATGGCAGGTCGCGTGGCGAAGTTCGTGGCCAAGGCGCACGCGCTGCCGCAGCCCGCCCTTGACCACGGCGCAGTGCAAAGAGCGCCGCAATTCGAAGCGGGCATCGCCGCAGGTTAAAATGGCCGCAATGCCGGGTCGCCGGCGCCTGCAGGTGACCCGTGCCGCCCCTTTCCAACGACATCGTTCTTCGCGCCTTGCTGCGCGAGCCCGTCCCCTACACGCCGGTCTGGCTGATGCGCCAGGCCGGGCGCTATCTTGCCGAATATCGTGCCACGCGAGCGCGTGCCGGCTCGTTTCTCGCGCTTGCGAAAAGTCCCGCGCTGGCAACCGAAGTGACCTTGCAGCCGATCGATCGCTACGGTCTTGATGCTGCGATTCTGTTTTCAGACATCCTCACCGTACCGGAGGCGATGGGCCTTGGACTGTCCTTTGCCGAGGGCGAGGGCCCGCGCTTTGAGCGGCCGCTTCGCGATGAAGCGAGTGTGCGCGCACTTCGCGTGCCTCCGCTTGAATCGCTGCGCTATGTGTTTGACGCTGTCGCCGAAATTCGCAAGGCCCTTGCCGGCCGCGTGCCGCTGATCGGCTTTTGCGGCAGCCCGTTCACGCTCGCCTGCTACATGGTGGAAGGGGGTGCATCGAAGGATTTCGGCACGATCAAGTCGATGCTCTACAAGAACCCCGAGCTTCTCGAGCGGATCCTTGAGGTCAACGTGGCCGCCTCCGCGGCTTACCTGAATGCGCAGATCGATGCCGGTGCGCAGGCGGTGATGATCTTCGATACCTGGGGTGGCATCCTCGCTGATGGTGCGTACCAGCGCTTCTCGCTCAATCCGATGCGCGCGGTGTTAGCGCAAGTCCAGCGCGAAAAGGAAGGCCGCAGGGTGCCTAGCATTGTCTTTACCAAGGGAGGGGCAGGCTGGATCGAAGAAATCGCCCAAAGCGGCTGCGATGCCGTTGGCCTTGACTGGACGGCCGACCTTGGCGCTTGCCGAAAACGCATTGCAGATCGCTGTGCGCTGCAGGGCAACCTTGATCCACATGTCCTCTTTGCCAAGGACAGCGATATCGAACGCGAGGTCGAACATACGCTGACGCGGTTTGGCGAGGTCGGTGAAGGCGCAGGCCACGTCTTTAACCTCGGGCACGGCATTTCGCAGTTCACCCCGCCAGACGCTGTCGCCGTTCTTGTCTCTGCCGTAAAGAGCCAGAGCCGCGCTTTTCACAAGGTCTCGGCGTGATGCGGCAAGCCGGCCGGTTTTGCCTTGAAAACCGCGCCAATACTGGCTTTGCGCAGTGCACCTAGCGCGGCTGCTGGCTGCTCGGGCTGCTTGACTTATACACAAAGTGCTGAAGTTGCTGTGTTGTTTCAGCCTGCCTTGGCCAAAACCTGTCATTTTCGCTAAGCCATTGAAATTAAACGCAAAATAATTTGCACAATGTTTCGGCAATTTGACAAAAAGCCTTATGCGGCGGGCATTTACAGCGCGTTCGTGGCCCTTCTTCACAAACTTGTCCACAGCATTTGTGCACAGGCAAAATATCCCGATTCAACAGAGACTTAGCCGCATTTTTTGCGACCTCGAATGAACACTGAGCCTGCCTGCGAGCACGTGGTGGCGGTCGCGCTTGACGTGCCTTCGTACGCGAAAATGCAGTCCGGAACGGCCACGCTCGAGGTGCTTTTCGACTATTCGGTGGCCGCCGCGACAACCCCCGGGTTACGCATCTTGGTGCCCTTTGGCAAGCAAACGCTGATCGGCATCGTTGCGTGCGCGGGCAAAAGTGAGGCGGCGCCGCGCGAGTTGCGCGACGCGCGGGCCGTGCTTGACGACATCGCACCCTTGTCGCCTGGCTGGCTCGATCTGATGCGTTTTGCAGCGAGCTACTACCAGCGCAGCCTGGGCGAAGTGGCCGTGCCGGCGTTGCCCGTGCTCCTTCGGCGCCCGGAAAGTTACCGGCTTGGCGAAGACGGCCAGGCGACATCGCGCTCGATGGAGTTGCTCAGAAAGCGTGTCTTGCGCCTTGCTGCCGAAAGCCCGACAACGCACGAGCGCGCGCCTGCCTTGAACGACGCACAAAGGCTTGCGGCAGGCGAGATCACGACGGCGCTTGCCGCAGGCAGCTTCGCTCCCTTTCTTTTGCATGGTGTCACCGGCAGCGGCAAGACCGAGGTCTACATGGCAGCGATTGCAGATGCCATCGGGCGCGGCCAGCAGGTGCTGGTGCTGGTCCCCGAAATCAATCTTGCGCCGCCGCTTGAGCGCCTTCTGCGCGCGCGCTTTGGCCAGACATCGGTCGCCGCCTTGCATAGCGGCATGTCTGACGGGGAGCGCGCGGCAAACTGGATCTTCGCCCACGAAGGCCACGCCCTGATCCTGGTCGGCACGCGCATGGCTGCGCTCGCATCGCTGCCGAAGCTGGGCTTGATTGTCGTTGACGAAGAACACGATCCCTCGTTCAAGCAGCAAGAGGGCTTGCGCTACTCGGCGCGCGATCTCGCCGTGGTCCGCGCAAGCCTGGAAAAGATCGCCATCGTGCTCGGCTCGGCCACGCCTTCGCTTGAAAGCTGGCAGCTTGCAAGGCGCGAGCGCTACCGGCTGCTTGCCCTACCCGAGCGCGCCGTGGCGACTGCGAGCCTGCCCGTGATCGAATGCATCCCGACGCGGCGCATGGTGCTTGAGCATGGCTTTTCACCTCGCGCGCGCGAGGCCATCGCGACCTCCCTTGGCAGGCGCGAGCAGGTGCTGGTGTTTGTCAATCGCCGCGGCTATGCACCGGTTCTGAATTGCGCTGCCTGCGGCTGGATCAGCGATTGCCCAAGGTGCAGTGCACATGCCGTGTTTCACAAGGCCGACGGCCTTTTGCACTGCCATCACTGTGGCTGGCAGGCAAGGCCGCCGCGCACTTGCCCTGAGTGCGGCAATGCCGACCTGGCACCGCTTGGACGCGGCACGCAGCGCGTCGAGGAGAGCCTCGCCGCATCGTTTCCCGATGCGCGCATCGGCCGGCTCGACCGCGACGCCAGCCTGAAAAGAGGTAGCGCCAAGGCACTGCTTGAGCGCTTCCATGGCGGTGACATCGACATTCTGGTGGGCACGCAGATGCTCGCCAAGGGTCACGATTTCAAGAATCTGACGCTCGTCGTTGTGCTTGACGCCGACAGTGCGCTTTACTCGCACGATTTTCGTGCGCCCGAGCGCCTGTTTTCGAACCTGACCCAGGTTGCCGGTCGTGCGGGTCGTGCCGACAAGCCCGGCGTCGTGCTGGTCCAGACCGATTTCGCCGACCATCCGCTTTTCGCAGCGCTCAGGCGCCACGACTTTGCCGGATTCGCGAGCCAGCTGATGGACGAGCGCAAGCAAGCCCAGCTGCCGCCTTTCACCTACCAGGCGATCGTGCGTGCCGAGGCGCGAAAGCTCGCCGATGCGCTCGAATTTCTTTCCCATGCCCGCCAGATCGCAGCCGAGCTTGCGCTCGAGCTTCCGCTTACCGTCTATGACGCGGTACCGATGACGCTCTTCAGAAAAGCCGGTGCCGAGCGGGCACAACTGCTCATCGAATCGGCCATGCGGCCAGCGCTGCAGCGGGCCTTGCCAACCCTCTTTCTGAAGTTGCGCGAGATCAAGTGGCGTGGCTCCTGGCATATCGAAGTCGATCCGCTGGAAATCTGATTCGCCCTGGCCTTGGGAAAAATCCCTGCCTCCGGCGATGCTAGAATCGCGCCTTCCTTTAGGCCTTGGCGTGTCCCTCGAAGACCTCAATCCCGCGCAACGCGACGCTGTATTCTCCCTTGATGGCCCCTGTCTCGTGCTTGCAGGTGCAGGTAGTGGCAAGACGCGCGTCATTACCGCCAAGATCGCCCACCTGATTGGCAACGCCGGCTATAGCGCGGGCCAGATTGCCGCCTTGACGTTTACCAACAAGGCCGCGCGCGAGATGTCCGAGCGCGTTTCGCTTTTGATCGACAAGAGCCAGGCGCGTGGCCTGATTGTCTCGACCTTTCACTCGCTTGGCGTGCGCATCCTGCGCGAGGAGGCCAAGCACCTTGGCCTTAAGCCCCGCTTTTCGATCCTCGATGCGTCCGATTCGTTTACGCTCTTGCAAGAGCTCTGCGCGAGCAGCAACAAAAAGCTCGTGCGCAAGGTCGGCGCGCAGATATCGCTTTGGAAAAACGCCATGGTTGATGCGGACGCGGCAAATCGCGACGCGGCATCCGAAGACGAACTTCTCGCTGCGCGTGTATTTCGCAACTACCAGGCCACCTTGTCGGCGTATCAGGCGCTTGATTTCGACGATCTGATCGGACGCGCTGTCACGCTCTTTGCCGAGCACGACGAGGTGCTGTTTCGCTGGCAGTCGCGCCTTCGCTACATCCTGATTGACGAAGTCCAGGACACCAACGCCTGCCAATACCAACTGCTCAGGCAACTGGTCGGTAGCCGCGCCCAGTTCACGGCCGTGGGCGATGATGACCAGGCGATCTACGCGTGGCGCGGCGCGACGCTCGATAACCTGAGGCAACTGACGCTTGACTACCCCAATCTTCATGTCGTCAAGCTTGAACAGAACTATCGCTCAAGTGGTCGCATTCTGGCGGCCGCCAATGCGCTGATTGCCAACAATCCCAAGCTCTACGAGAAAAAGCTCTGGTCGGCATTGGGCCCCGGGGATGCGGTCGCAATCCAGTCGTCAGACGATGAAGAGGACGAGGCCTTGTCGGTGGCGATTCGCATTTCAGCGCATCGCTTTGAGCGACGCGCGAAGTTTGCCGACTATGCGATCCTGTATCGTGGCAATCATCAGGCGCGGGTTTTCGAGGAAGCGTTGCGCCGCGAGAAGATCCCCTACATCGTTTCTGGCGGGCAGTCTTTTTTTGAGCGCGCCGAGATTCGTGATGTGACTGCGTGGCTCAGGCTGCTTTGCAATTCAGATGACGATCCCGCGTTCATTCGTGCCATCACTGCGCCCAGGCGGGGTATCGGCAATGCCACGCTTGAGACGCTTGGCCAGTACGCGAACGATCGTGGCGTCTCGCTATTTGCCGCCGCATGCGAGAGTGCCCTGGCGACCAAGCTCGATGCGCGACGCCTCGAGCCGATCAACCAGTTCACGGCGTTCATCAATCGCTACGAGTGGCGTGCCGCGCGCGAGCCGGCAGGCGCGCTTCTGGCCGATTTGGTCAAAGCCATCGGCTACGAAGCCTTCCTCTTTGACCAGGACGATGCGCGCAGCGCCCAGGCACGCTGGCAAAACGTCCTCGACTTTTGCGAATGGTTCGGCAAGCGTGCCGAAGAGGACCAGAAAAATCTCCTTGAGATGGCGCAGTCGGTGGCGATCTTGAACATGCTTGACGGGCGCGAAGATAGCAGCGATGCCGTACGGCTCTCGACCCTGCACGCGGCCAAGGGACTGGAGTTTCCACACGTTTTTCTGGTCGGTTGCGAAGAAGGTTTGCTGCCACACCGTCCGGGCGAGTCGGAAGCTGAGGATGTGCTCGAGTCGAGAATCGAGGAAGAGCGAAGGCTGATGTATGTTGGTGTGACGCGCGCGCAGCGCTCGCTGTCGATTAGCTGGTGCAAGAAAAGAAAGCGGGCACGCGCCTACGAGGAGCGCCTGGCATCGCGATTTATTGCCGAGCTGGCGCTTGAGGTTGCGCCCTTTGCGGCTGCACAGACCCTCTCGCCTGGCGAGCGTCTGAAGGGCTTACGTGAGCTCCTTGCACCCAAGCCAAAACCCGAGGCGCCTGGCTAGACCAGACTGCCCGAGAACTTGGAATGCGACGTTCTCTTGCCGAGATAAGTCCGGCGCGGCGGTCTTGACTGTCGGCATAGCTCATAGAAGGAATCTAGGGGGGTCTCCAACCGGCCCTTCGCGAAAAATTCCCCGCCGAATTCTCTTGCGTCCAAATCAAAGACATCTCAGAGTCATAGCGGCATCCGTGTAACCGTCCGGTGAGCACCGTCTTGACGTCCTATCTTTATTCTGGCGACGCTGTCACGGGCACTAGCCTCCAGTAACATTCGCCGGATTCCGGCATATTTCTGACGACGAATTCCTTTCGTTCCAGCACGCGTCGGAGTTTGAGATTGGGTTTCGCGCAGTGCACAGCATGGACGCGCCATTCCACGTACGAGAGACCCTCTCGCATTGCGTAACGGCTAGCCAATGCAGATAGGCTCGGAAGTGCTCCTTCACCACCGCCATCTATATGCGCGAGTTCCAGGATGAGGGTGTCGTCCTTCACTGCAAACTTACCAAGTATGTTGGCTGTGCCTGCCTTGAACACTAACGGTTCATCAGTAAGCACAATCGCCGCAAGTTCCTCGTTGGGAAGCTCTAGTATCTCGTCGATTGTGTAGCCCTCTAAGAGGATCGGTGGCACCTAAATATTCCAAGCAGGTTAGTGATCGGGAAGTATGATTCTACGGGAGCCGTGGAGTGGGTCAGCCGCTAGGCTGCCAGTCGAGCATCGGCTGGCTGCTGCTCGGCGAAGTGCCAGGGTAACAGCGCGTCCACCTTGTTGACCGGATAGTCGGCAATGCGCTCAAGCACCCAGGTGAGGTATGCCTCCGGGTCGACGCCGTTGAGTTTGGCGGTGCCGAGGAGGCTGTACATGGTTGCGGCTCGATGGCCTCCCGCGTCGGTGCCAGCAAACAAATAATTCTTTCGCCCCAGAGCGACGGCACGAAGCGCACGTTCCACAGCGTTGTTGTCGATTTCGACACGACCGTCACTGCAGTACAAGGTTAGCGCTGGCCAGCGCGAGAGCGCATATCTGCATCCGTGAGGATCCAAGGGTTGGAGTCCACCGATGCCAAGCTGCCGCGGAGGTTGCAGGCTCGACGATCGCGTATCAGTTTTCGGGAGCCACCGAAATGGTGGCACTTCCCCAAGCGGTTCGAAATCCTCCGCATTTGCTTGCCCGTCGATTCAAAAGCCTTACTCGCTCTTGGAATCCGATCGATTCATTAGACGCCAATTGTATGCAACACGCGCAACACGATATCTGTTACTACTCTTCCAGGATGAATTTCCCCTGTACCAAAAGCGCTCGGGGCGACTGCATAACACGATGCGATCGGGTCCTTGCGAATCTTTCGGATTTCAACACTTTCGCGCCTCTGGGAGCCATCTCGATATCTCGCGCCTGCCACCGGAACTCTTGCGCAAGGGTCGCTTTGACGAAATTTTCTTTGTCGATTTGCCAACCGAGGCAGTTCGCGCGGAGATTCTTTCGATTCACCTGCGCAAGCGCAAACTCCTGGTCGAGGATTTCGATATCGCCGCGATCGCGTAGCCTACCCCTCTCGGTCGTGCGCGCCGAAGAAATCGAAGCGCTTCGCGATTGGGCGCAGGAAAGGACGATTTTGTAAACTTGGACTCTCATGAGAGTGCGCATACTTACCAGTATCAGGTACTGGGCCCCCCTCTTTCTGCATATCTCTTGGCGGGTGGGGCCTTTACGGCAAACAGTCCGTTTGAATCGGCAGCCGACAATTACGCGAGCAAGGGCTCGGGGTGGTGACCATGGTAACTGCAATCAAGGGATTTGCGTGGGCATTTCTGTGCGTGATTTTTCTTGATCCGGCATTTGGCTTCACTTCACTCCTTGGCCCGACTTTCTATAACGGCGGGAGTTCTGAGGTCGACGTTTATATATCTAACAATGCGGCAGAAAATATTCAACTGCTCAAG